>NZ_LS483364.1:1255714-1569642 GCF_900475275.1 Streptococcus sanguinis
ATGGACAATTCCAGTACCTGTCTCAATAACCGGCACAGTCGCATTTTCCACGACCGCCTGAATTAGTCCAGCACCTCCGCGAGGAATGAGTAAATCCAGATAACCCTTGGCCTTCATCATAGCTTGAGCTGAAGCTCGGCTGGTATCAGAAACCAACTGGATACAATCCGGCGAAATCTTCGTCTGAGCCAAACCTTCTTTCAAAGCTGTGACAATGGCTAGCGCTGTCTGATAGGCATCCTTGCCGCTTCTGAGGACGACTGCGCTACCACTTTTTAGAGCTAGAGCAGCAGCGTCAGAGGTGACATTAGGCCGGCTTTCGTAGATAATCCCAATCACACCCATGGCCACCCGCTTTTTACTGATGACAAGGCCGTTCTCAAGCTCGGTCCTTTCCAAGACTTGCCCTACAGGATCCTCCAAGTCAATCAACTGGCGAATTCCCTCTGCCATAGCAACAATCCGATCCTCATCCAGATAGAGGCGGTCCAGCATTACATCTGAAATCTTACCTTTAGCCGTGGCCATATCCAATTCATTGGCTGCTAAAATGTCCGCACGAGAGAGCCAGAGCTGCTTTGCCATTTCTTCCAAAGCATGGTTTTTCTCAGCCGTTGTAGCCGTGTTGATCGTCTTCTTGACTTTCTGAACCTTTTCAAAAATCGCTTGTGTTGAGGTCATCTCTTCTCCTTTCCTCGTCTTCTAAAATTCTGCAAATAAATCATTTAACTCCGGTGTCAAAGAGATCCAGTCGTCCCGATGAATGATAACACCCTTAGGTTTATTGGACTTGAGCATATCTTTAAGAGCTGACTTGCCAAAACGCACGCGCCCTTTACCAAGAATAGCACCGCTGCCTTCTTCATAAACGGTCACCGTATCTTGATAGGCAAAGCTCCCCGATACAGATACAAGTCCGGATACCAACAAACTTTTTCCATTATTTCTGAGAGCGTCAGCTGCTCCTTGGTCTACATAGATTTCCCCTTGGCTTTTAGAATAGAAAGCAAGCCATTGCTTCTGCGTTTTTAGACCTTTTTCCTGGGCCAAAAAGAGACTGCCATCCTTGGTCTTCTCCGCAGCTTCCAGCAGAGCATCAGTCTTGAGTGAAGAGCAGATATAGACCGGAACGCCAGACATGGTCGCAAGAGTTGCTGCTTTTATCTTTGTCAGCATACCACCAGTCCCGTTGCTCGTTCCTGCACCGCCCGCCATATCAATCAGCTCAGAGCTAATCTTCTCAATCTTTTCCAGTCGACGAGCATCTGGATTGATAGAGGGATTGGCCGTGTAGAGTCCATCGACATCTGTCAAGAGCACTAGGAGATCCGCCTGAACCATAGCTGCCACCTGAGCACTCAGTGTATCATTATCCCCGACCTTGAGCTCCTCGATAGCCACCGTGTCATTTTCATTGATGATAGGAATAGCGCCGCGATTCAGCAAGACAGACAAGGCCTGGTGCGCATTTTTGTAACGACGCTTATCTGCAAAATCCTCCTGTGTCAAAAGAATCTGAGCAGAAATGATTTGTTTCAAAAGAAGATTGGTTGTATATTCCTCCAAAAGCAAACCCTGTCCAACCGCAGCTGAAGCCTGTTTATCCGCCACCTTGGTCGGTCGCTTTTTAAAGCCTAGAGAAGAAAAACCTGCCGCAATAGCTCCTGATGAGACCAAGATCAACTCATGTCCTGCCTCATGCAAGAGAGCCAACTGCCGAGTGATTTCCTTTACCTTGGCGCGTGACAGACTGCCATCTGCGTTAGTCAATGACGAAGTCCCCACCTTAAATACGATTCGCTTTGCTTTCATTTCCTTTTCCTTCACTGCTAGATTGTCTTATTATACCACGATTTACGGAAAATAAAAACGACCGCGGTTAAAGCGGTCAGAGGAAAATTTGTATTTTAATAATGAATGGACTTGCTATCCTTATCGCAATTTTTCCAAGGTTTCTTGGAAAATAACTGGCACTTCAGCTGTAAATTCTAGCACTTCACCAGTTCGAGGATGTGTGAAGCCCAGTGTTCGCGCGTGCAGAAATTGGCCATGTCCTTTCAACGTCTTACGCGGTCCATAGACTTCATCTCCAGCCACAGGATGTCCAATGTAAGCCATATGGACGCGAATCTGATGGGTTCGGCCTGTTTCCAGCTGAAGCTCAACCAAGCTATAGTCACCAAAACGTTCCAAGACTTGGAAACGCGTCAGAGCCGACTTGCCTTTAGCCGTCACAGCCTGCTTCTTGCGGTCTTTTTCACTGCGGCCAATCGGAGCCTCAATCACCCCACGGTCATTAGGCAGATTTCCATGAACAATAGCCCAATACTTGCGTAGGGATTTCTTATCCTTGAGCTCATCAGCCAGAGCCACATGGGCTTGGTCATTCTTAGCAATCATGAGAAGCCCAGAAGTGTCCTTGTCGATCCGATGAACAATCCCCGGACGGAGGACTCCGTTGATTCCAGACAGGTCTTTAATGTGGTACATAAGGGCGTTGACTAGCGTACCGCTGGTATGGCCTGCAGAAGGATGGACCACCATTCCCTGAGGTTTATTGACGACTGCTACGTCCTCATCTTGATAGACGATTTCTAGCGGAATATCTTCAGCTACATACTCAACCACTTCCGGCTCAGGCAGCTCATAATAGATGATGTCACCTTCTTTGACAGCGTATTTGGCTTTTTTGGCTTGTCCATTGACCAAAATCCTGCCGTCCTTAATCTGCTCATTAGCCAAGCTCCTTGATAGGTCTGTCAGCTCTGCCAGCGCCTTGTCCAATCGCTGACCAGCTACCGAAGCCTCAATTCTTACTTCCATCTTTTTCTTCCTTCAAAATCATCAGCAGTAAAACAGCTACACCAAAGGTTAGATACATATCTGCCACATTGAAAATAGCAAAATTGATAAAATCTAACTGAAACATGTCCACAACAAAACCTTGACGTATCCGGTCAATAAAGTTTCCCAAACCGCCAGCAATCACCAAGGTCAGCCCAGCCAGCATCCACTTTGAGGCATTTAGGTGTTTGATGAGGTAGTAAACAGCTCCGCCGATGACCAGAAAAGTCACCAAAGTAAAGAGCCATTGCTGATTTTCCAGCATGGAGAAGGCTGCGCCGGTATTCTGGAGATAGGTCAGACTCACCAGATGCGGAATGAAATTCTTGACCTGCCCCAGCTTAAAATCGCTGACAATATATAACTTAACCAGCTGGTCCACAACAATAAGAACCAAGACAGCAAACGGAATAATAATTTTTCTTTTCATACTTTATTTTTTCTGTGCAAAATACTCTTTCATAACTGATACAAAGTCTTCTCCGACCTGAGTCAGCTCCACATCTTCACGCTTGACATAGACCATGTGGTTGTCCAAGTTGTCGCGAAGCTTGATGACAGTAATACCATTTACACTATTGCTGTCCAAAAAGCCAGATCCGGTCGCATAAGCATCGGTACGCTCCAAAATCCCATTCAAAGTCGCCCGGTCCGTCACATTAAACATCTGTGAGCTGGCACTGGTATCGACAAAATTCTCTGAATAATAGAGATATTCGTCCTTTTCCTGGGTAAAGCGAACAGTCGGCAAGGCAGCCAAATCTTCCATGACAAGTTCCTTCTTCTGAGTCAGAGGGTGATCTTCCCGCAGGTAAATATGGGTCTGAAAAGGAATCAACTCAATTACTTCCAAGCCTAACTTTTCCACCCGCTGCATAATCCCCTTGGTATTTTGATTATTGAGGTAGATAATGCCGATTTCACTATGGCCTTGCGCGACTTCGTCCAGAATCTGCACAGTTGTTGACTCAAAAATCCGGAAGTTCTTATACTCTGGATAGGTCTGAGAAAATTGTGTAATCAGAGGCGGCAGAAAATCATAGTGCTGACTGGCAATTGAGAACTCATCTCGCTCTTCCTCAGGATTGGCATATTGATTTTGAAAGACATCAAAGCCCTTGACCAAGTCTTGAGCCTTCTCATAAAACTCCATTCCTCGGCGAGTCAGAAAAGTCCCGCTGCTGGTCCGACGAAAAATCTTGAAGCCCAGCTCTTTTTCCAGATCACGGACAGAGATAGACAGACTAGGCTGGCTGACATACATTTTTTCCGCGGCTTCTCGAAAGGTTCCACTGTTAGCAATGGCGACCACATAACGCAATTGTTGAATATTCATAACATTTTCCTTCTTTACATATCGTCTCATTATACCATAAACCAAGGCAGAACAAAAGAAACCAGCTGTAAGAAGCCGGCTTCTCCTTTTAAGTTAATGAGCAATCTGAGACAAATTTGCTATTTTTCTTTTAGATAGACAACCTCTGTCATCTCTTTGAAGCCTAGCTTTTTATAAAGTTTCAATGCTCGGGTGTTCTGCTTTTCTACAACAATCTGAAACTCCTGTCCATTGCGCACATTCAAATCCTGCATACTTGCAAGCAAGAGATAGCTTCCTAACCCCTGCCCCTGAAAGTCTTGATCAACCGCCAAGCCAAAGAAATAATTGGTACCAAAATCCGTATCAACCGACACAGAAGCCACAACTCTACCATCTTTCTTCAAGATGTAAAGCAGACTGGAGCCACTGCTAACGGCTTCTCTGGCGTATTTCAAAGCAACATCTAGTGGTGTCTCAAAGACTTGTGACTGAAAGGCTGCAATCTCTTCAGCCAAGTCCAAACTCCCCTGCAAAACCTCAATCCCTTCTCTTTCTTCTAGAGGAAAAGCTTGAGCAGGCTGTGCCAGCCAGATTTCCGCTTCATCCTCTTGGTAATCAAATCTCCTAGCAAAGTCAGGTTGATCGTTCAAAAAAGCTAGCTCCGCTACATACTCAATCTCGGTCAATTCATACTTATCCGCTACTTTTGCAAAAGCAGCCAGAAGCTGATTAGCCACACCCTGACGGCGATACGATGGCAGAACACAGAGAGAAACCTCAGCTTGGCCAGGTTCATCTGCGTAGACTGATAAAAAACCGATGGTTCGACCACCCATCTCAGCCACGAAAAAGGCTGGCATTTCAGGATCTGTATTATAATTATTATCCAGATAGGGCAGCCGATAGCCTCCATCCACCTTATTACACTCTTGAACTAATTCAAACAAAACCTGCTTTTCTTTCTCAGGCAATGCACTATAAATTCTTATTTGCATCCGTCTCACTTCCTTCCAGTATTTCTTTCTATTCTACCACGAATCTACCACGAATAGCCAGACCAAGCCATTCAAAAAGGGGCTGGAAAAATCCAGCCCCAATGTCGCTAAGTTAATCATTTTTTATTTTTCAACGTGGTCAGCAAGTTCTTCCTGGGCTTTTTTATTTGCCGCAGTAGCTTCTTCTTTCCATTTTTTCTTAGCTGCTTCGTATTCTTTGGTCGTTACAACATCCTTCTGAAGCTGGGTCAGCTTGAAGTTGTAAGCTGAACCTTTGACACCAACTGGTGAGTAGGCCTTCGTAAATGGCACTGATTTAGTAACAGACGGTGTTGCTCCTTGTGAAACAGTCGGAATAATCAAGCCGCTATCTAGCAACCAAGCTTCCGCTTCTGCATACTTTTCGTAACGCAGCTGCACATCGTTGGTTTCAGCATTGGCTTCTTCCAGCATCTTGGTATAAGTATCCAAGCCTAGCTCTTTAATCTTATCATTGTCTTGACCTGGCTCAAAACCAAAGTTTTGCAAGCTTCCGCCGTTCTTGATATTGAGAGTATCAAGATAGGTAGATGGGTCTTGGTAGTCACCAGTCCAACCACCAGTAGACATATCATAGTCTTTCTGAGCAGCAGAGTTAGCAAAATAGGTGATGTTATTAAGATCGTCTGTGCTCATCTTTTGCAGGTCAATGACGACATTTTCCGCTCCAAGAGCCGATTCGATAGACTGCTTGGTTGAGCTAGCCCATTGAACGCCAATGGTGCTAGACTGATCCACAGGCATATCTAAGTGAATTGGGAATTCAACTCCCTTAGCCTGCAAGGCTTGCTTCGCTTCTGCAAATTTCGCCTTAGCTTTTTCAGGATTGTAGTAAGGATCTTGAGCGTCAGAGAGGTCAATTCCTTGCCATTGGTTGCCATAGTTGACTAATTTTTCTCCAACAACAGTTCCAAAATCCTTGTCGCCAATTTGGACAAAGCTAGGTGGTACCAATGTATTTCTCAAGACCTTAGTCGCTCCGTCTTCACCATTTCCTTGCGCACCATAAGATGTACGGTCAAAGGCAAAGTTAATAGCCTGACGGAAGTCCTTGTTCATGATTGCTTCGTTGGTCGCAGATTTTTGAGCGTCTGTTGTTTTAGAAGTATGATTGTAAGACTGACGGTTGTAGTTAAAATTATAGTAATAAGAAGTAGAATCCTGCGGGCTGTAAACGATATTGTCCGCGTATTTCTTCTTGACTGAAGCAAAGCCTGAGCTATTTGGATAGAGACGAGCTGTGCTATAAACGCCATCGCTAAAGTTACGAATCAACGCTTCCTGATCATTTCCATCATAATAGGTTAGCTTGATGCTATCTAGAGTCACATTATCTTTATCGTAGTAGTTTTGGTTCTTGACAAATTCCATCACAGACTTGGAAGTCAGCGACTTGAGCAAGTAAGGACCATTGTAGAGGATGCTAGATGGCTTGACAGAGCCAAAATTGCTTCCTTCTGCTTTCAGAAACTCTTCATTGACTGGGAAAAGAATCGTGCTGGTCGTTTTAGAGTTCCAATATGGCTCAGGGCGAGCCAGAGTGTATTGCAGGGTATGGTCATCAATAGCTTTGACACCAACATTGTCAAAATTCTTATCTTCACCCTTGATATAAGCATCCAAGCCCTTCACAGAGTCCTGAACTAGATAAATAGCTTCAGAATTTTCATCCGCTGCATACTTCAAGCCAGTCACAAAGTCCTGAGCTTTTACTTCTGCATATTCTTCACCATCGGATGTGTACCATTTAGCATCATCACGCAGCTTATAAGTATATGTCAAACCGTCCTTAGAAACTGTCCATGACTTGGCGATTGAGGGAACTAGATTCCCGTACTTGTCATTTTCAAAAAGTCCATCGACCAAATTGGAAATGACATCACCTGTCGTTGCACGGTTTGTAGCAAGATAGTTCAAGCTGTCAGGGTCTGAACTATAAACGTAAGTATAATTATTTGTGCTAGATGAAGACTGGCTACAAGCCGTTAGCAATAGCCCGGCACTCAGTGCAATTCCAGTCGCAATCAACCACTTTGATGCTTTCATGGATAGAACCTCCTTTGATGTTACATTTTATAACATGAACTATTATACCAAAAAGCGTATAAAAAGTAAATAGTAAACCGATGACAGATGAGTAAAATATTCAAGCCCGTGTGTTTTTAGGAAATACACAAAGCTTTCTGTTACCGCATTCCTGCAAATTTCCAAGCAAAAAAAGAAGAATCCGCTTTTACCGCAAACTTGCTTTGGATTCTTCCTTTTTGTTATGTTATCAAGAATAAGTAAAACTGTGAGCTCTTCAACACTGCTGGCTCATTCTTTTATTGATTATAGTCTGCGAGAAGACAAGTCATACAGATAGACAGCCCCAAACAAGAACAAAGCACCCAGCAAGACTAAGAACAAACTGCTGCTGTCTCCTGTTTTGGGAAGCTGATTAAACTGTGCAGCCTGCTGACTTAGCTGCCGACGAGAACTTACAGGTTCAACAGAACTCAAACTCAACTGAGGAGGAGTTTGTTGGCCTGGAATCATGTTCTGCCCAGCTGCAGCAATCTGAACAAGCTCCTTGTAATAACCTTCTCCCATGCTGAATTCTCTGTCCTGACTGTCAATCAAGGTCAGGGAAAGCACTGGACTGAACTGACCCTCTACTAATCCTTTCAAGCTGATCTCAACCGGATTGGTATCATTAGCTTTTTTAGAAATCAGAACAGTATCGCCAGAGATGGTATAGTCAGGACTTGGCAGGATGTTGAAATGCTGACTATCCACCTTAAGGGCAAGACGGTAGTCATTTTTCTCTAGACCGTTTAGTCCACTCAGGGTAACCGTAGCTGTAAAAGGCTGATCTAGCTGAGCAGATGCAGGGATATTGACTTTGATATCCTTAACTGGATCGGTATAAAAGAGACCATGCCCGATAGGATAGGCAACCTCTGTCTCTGACATGATACCATCCTTGATGAGCGGCACATTTACTGGTAACTTCCCAATATGATTTTGACCATTAAAAACGACTTCCACACCAGCTGGGATATTAGGGCCGAAGGCATTGTCAGGCTTCAGAGACTCTGTTGGATCCATGCCCTTGTTTCCATAAACTGCTACAATAGCCTTGGCATTTGGATAATTCGCTACATCATAAGGTTTAGAAATGCTCATGATAACTGCTTGTTTTCCAGTTTCATTTGCGTAGTCCACGACTTCAGTCGGAACTCTTGTCAGCCAGAAATCGCTGGCCAGTTGAGATTGACGACCAATTTCAGAGATTAAGACAAGGTGAGTCGCTTGATCAATCTTTCCTTTCAAATCTTCTAACTTGGTTGTTTTGCTGTAGTTTAGCGCTTCATATGTGACACCTGCTGGAATCACTCCGTCCGCTATCAGACGCTTGACACCCAGCTCTAGTCCAGGTACTTCATCGTCATAAGCCGCTAGCATCAAAATTCTATCGCCAGATTTAACCTTAAAGGGCAGAACAGTATTATCGTTTTTAACTACGGTCACTGCACTAGCAGCGATTTTTCGTTCAGTATCTCTGTTAAACTCTGAGCCAACAGTTGCTTCAGCCTTTTCCTGAGTTCGCTCAGATGGGTCAAAGTCTAAAATACCCCTTTTTTCTTTTAGGTTCAAGATACGGGTCACTGACTCATCCAATCTGCTGACTGGAATATCGCCTCTCTTAACCGCCTGTTCAATATCGTTGATAATCTTATCAATCTTGGCTAAATCACTCTTGCTACGTAAGACGGTTGGCATCAGCACCACATCTACACCAGACTTGATTGCCATGATAGCCGCTTCAGATTCTCCGAAGTTTTTGGCAATCGCATCCATCCCCATAGCATCAGATACCACAACTCCCTTGTAGCCAAATTTCTTGCGAACAATGCCGGTAATAATGTCATCAGACAAGGTGGCAGGGATATAGATAGTTTCCCCAGTTTGTTTAGATATAACCGTGTCTTTTTCAATCTGAGGATACTGAATATGGGCAGTCATCAGCATATCAGCGTTTTTGTCAATGGCAGCTTTGAAAGGCAGCAACTCCAGTGCCTCTAACTCCGAATAGGACTTATCTACCAGAGGCAGACCAGTGTGAGAATCCACCGCCGTATCGCCATGCCCAGGGAAATGCTTAGCCGCTACTGCGACATTGTATTTCTGAATCCCCTCCATCATAGCCGTTCCCAAACGGGCAACCACCTTAGGATCTGAAGAGAAGGAACGCAAACCAATAACGGGATTCTGCGGATTGTTATTTGTGTCAAAAACTGGGGCAAAGTTGACATTCAAACCTAAAGCCGATAATTCCCGTCCGATAATTTGACCTGCTTGATTAGCCAATTCCGGATCACGCGTCGCGCCAACTGCCATGTTCCCAGGAAGAGCTGTCCCGCTGCCCAAACGATAGACGATACCACCTTCTTGGTCAATCGCGAGCAAAAGCGGCAACTTGCCATTATTAGCTTGATTGCTGATAGCTGCTTGCTGCAGGGCTTGCGTCAAGGCCAAGGTTTGAGCAGTTCCTTTCACATTCTCAGCAAAAAGAATAACTCCGCCAAAGTCGTATTTATCAACCGCTTCTGCCACTTCTTTATTAAGCTCCGTCATATCAGACTGGGCGGCTTGACCCCCTTGCTGCCATTTTCTGAAGTCTGGCATCAGCATCTGGGTAATCTTCTGACGAAGCGTCATATCCGCCACAAGCTGCTGCACTCTCTTAGAAGCCGGCGGCGCATCACTCGCTTCCTGATCCTGCGTCTGATTGGCAGCTGAGAGAACTTCTGCAGGCTGGGCAGTCGCTGGTTTGGCAGAATCTTCTACTAAATTACCAGTATTGCCTTCTTTGGTTGAAGCAGCAGTTTCAGTAGCTGCAACTGACGGAGCATCAGAGACTGGCAAGGCTTTTTCGGCAATCTGACTATCCTGACTTGGCGTACCACTACCTCCTACACCACTATCAGAAGAGTCCGTTACAACTGCAGCACTTGCTTGTTCAGACTGGTTAGCAGATTCCGGCGGCTGATTGGCTGTATCCGCTTTTATGGCTCCCAATGGCCAAAAAACAAGCAATGACAAGGCAAGTGCCAATAGCAATTTATACCTTTTCATCATAGGCATTCTCCTTTCATCCCTATAATAATAGCACAAAAAACGATGTTTGTAAACGTTTACATATTATCTAATTATTGTTTGTTTTTATCACCAATTAGTAATATAATCTCTATAAAAATGAAATAGTATTACAATATTATAGAAATGTTACAGAGGTATAATTTTATAGAAATAACATAACCTAACTGTTAAAAACAAGATTCTTTTATCTTGTGCTAACAGTTGCATAGAAAGGATTTGCTATGAGACAAGAAAAGAACACCAAAGCAATGTTCAACCGCCGCTACTGGCTGGGGCTTTCCCTGGCTTCTGCTGCGACTTTAGCCGCTACTTTGATTTCCACCGGAACAGTTCAAGCGGAGAATAAGTCAATCCCAGACTGGGCTTCTAGACGTGAAGTTGGTATTTACGATCCTAGTGTACCAGATATTGAGGACGACCCTACTATCTTTGATGATCCAGGACCTATCAAGGTTCCGGAGGCTCCTAAGAGTGAGTTCCCTAATGCTTTTTATGATGAGTCTGGCGAAAGAATTACAAATAGAATCGTTCTTCACGAGGGTAAATACTACGGCACGGATCTCTCTGGTTATACATACAAAGTTCAAGATGACCCAGCAGAACAAATTCCGACGAATCTAAAAAACTCATTCTATACTAGTCCAACTGGCAACGTCTATTATTTTGATAACAAAGGACAAAGGGTCATTAACTTTTACACTGTTGATGGCAAGCAATACTTCTTTGATTCTTACGGACGACTGGTTAAAAACAGATTTATTGATTTCACTGAATACACCTTCTACATCGGAGGAGATGGATCGCCTTATAAAAACGGACTTTATAAGATTGGAAAGTACTATTATTACTTTGGTGAGTACGGTGAACTTTATAGGGAAACTATTGTCAACTACAATGGAAAGACCTATTATGCAAATTGGCATGGCGTTGTTAATATAAAAGATGAAGAAGTTACACCATAACGAAAAATACCAGAAATGAGGACGTATGTCTTCGTTTCTGGTATTTATTTTATTCAAAATCACTCAAATAGAAAATTCATTTTTCATAAGCAGATGGTTATTGTTCTTTTGATTTTCTTACACTAATACCTAGCCCCAATCCAGCCAGAAGCAAACCAAGCCCCACAACACTATAGACTGCCTTTTCGCTACTTCCTGTTTTAGGAAGAGACTGTTCAGATTTGGCCAAAAGTGTTGGTGCCTGAACATGGTAGACGGTAGATATAGGCATTGTAGTACGACGCTCAAGATAGAATTGATAACTATCTTTTATGATCTTATAGTAACGAGCTTCATTGACACTTTCAACAATCCATGAAGTGGTTCCCTTTGTCAGAGCATCAGCTAAGTTATTTTCGATATCAAGCACTCTGCCTTCTGTTGCAAAATTTTTGTAAATTCCCTCAATCGCTTTTACCGTCGCTACAGTTCTTTCTATACCAGCAGCTTTTAGAGCCGCAAGTGTATCAGCAACTGTCGGAATTGAAGGATCTTCTTTCATTTCAGCATCTGTCAATAAAACGACGAATTTCTTATTTTTAGATGACTTAGACCAATCATAGGTTGAAATAATCTGGTTCAGGGCAGGAGTTGGTGTTTCTGGAGTATCTCCTCCACTCGCTATACGAATTGCAGCCAACGCTTTTTCGAGCTCAGCCGGATCAGTTGTAAAATAAGATGACCCAAAACGTGTTAGAACCGTATCTTCATCTTTGCTGCCAGAATTACGGCCGTAGACTTCATCACTAAATGTTGCCAAGCCAAAACGTGCTGTAATCCCCTCTTTAGTAATATTTCGCACAAATTCATTAATATTTGCACGAACAATATCAATTGTGCCACCCATGGATCCTGAACGGTCGACAACAAAGACAATATCAGCTGAACCAGCTTTTGTTACAGTTGGTGGCGTTGAGGTGTAGGTAATGGTTGTAGTCTTATCTACTCGCTCGTACTGCGTATAGGGATTCCCATTTTCATCTGTGCCAGATAAAGTATTTTCAGTACGTCTAGTTATTGGATCTGGCGCCTTATCAACCTTTCCTGGAGCCACTTCCGTCTTTGTAACATCAACGGTTGTCGTTTCTACATGGACTGTTTGATTGCCTTCTTGACTTTCTTTGACATCAACAGGCGATACATTTTTTGAGACATCGATCAAATCTCCTGGTTTCGCTGCGGATTCTTCAACAACAGGTTTCGTTGTATCAGCAGCAATTTCAGTACCAGCAGCTTCAATCGGAGAGCTTACTGCTTCAGTTTTTGCAATACCACTTGAAGGTGGTGTCCCAACCTGGTCTGCAAAAACATGCGAAGCTTGTGAAAAGGCAAATAGAAGAGTTGCTGATGCTAATCCAACTTTCAATTTGTACAATGAAAAGCCTGGAAGTTTAAATGATTCTTTTTCCATAATTTCTCCTTATCTTTTTAGATTTAGAAACATGATTGCATCTATTTTATATAGAATAACATAAAAAAATAGGAACTGCAAGCGATTTCAGATATTTATTAGTCTAAAAATTAAAATTTTAGAATATTATCAGAGTTTGTATGCTAAAATTGATGAGCATCATCATGAATCATTAAACAAATGCTTTATCGTGCCGTCTCTAATAAGAAATCCCCATGCTCAATTATCCGAGCATGGGGATTTCTTATTAATTATTTAGCGATTGGGTAAACAGAAACTTGTTTCTTATCGCGTCCTTTGCGTTCAAAGCGTACTACGCCTTCAACCTTTGCGAACAAAGTATCATCTCCGCCGCGTCCAACATTGACACCTGCATGGATATGAGTGCCGCGTTGACGGTAAAGGATAGAGCCGCCTGTTACGGTTTGACCGTCAGCTGCTTTAGCTCCCAGACGTTTCGCTTGTGAATCACGTCCGTTAGATGTAGAACCTCCACCTTTTTTGTGGGCGAATAGTTGCAAGTTAGCAAGATTCATTTTTAACATAATGTTTTTCCTCCGTGTTAGTTTTCTGTGATAACTCTGGTTTGGACGAACTCAGAAGAGTCCTCCGATAAGTTTGCCATTCCTAGGAAAAATGATTCAAAGAAAAGCTGAGTCATTTCTCTTTGGTGTGACGGTATATCCTGAGGAATTTCAACCTTCAGATAACCGCCTTCTATTTCGTTTAATTCTAAGTTTGGTTCGTAGCCTGCGAATTTCTCAACTGAATTGACAAAATTAATGGCGAGCGTCGAAACGGACGCACACACGACATCAAAGCCGTATTCACCACTCGCGGCGTGACCTGTGATTTCTGCACGCCTCAGTTCGCCATCTTCGGCTCTTTCAAAGACTGCTTGTATCATTTAATCTCCTTAAAATTAAGCGTTGATAGCGTTGATGACAACTTTTGTATATGGTTGACGGTGACCTTGTTTACGATGGCTGCCTTTTTTAGGTTTGTACTTATAAGTAACAACTTTCTTTTGCTTGCCTTGTTTTTCAACAGTTCCGACAACAGAAGCTCCAGCAACAAGCGGAGTTCCGACAACAGTGTTTTCACCACCAACAAGAACAACTTCGTCAAAAGTAACGTCTTGACCAGCTTCAGCGTTCAACTTTTCAACGTAGATTGCTTGACCAACTTCAACTTTAACTTGTTTTCCGCCAGTTTTAATGATTGCGTATGTGCTCATTATGCACCTCCTATGATTTTTTAGGGTTTCCCCGAATTTTGTGAAGACTCGCCTAGCATCGTGGGACGAACCACTTCTATCTCACAGAGTGAGCAACGATGTTCGCGCGGTTGCACAGGAATGTGCATAGTCAACTCTATAAGTATAGCACTTCTGCAGCTCTTTAGCAAGCTTTTTTATCTCATGAAAACGGATTTTCACGGATTATCTTTAGATTTTATCCACTAATGAACAAAGACTATTTCTGTTATCCGCTAACTGCTTTATTAAATAATTATTAGTTCAGAAAATTTCTAAATATAACGCCGCACCCTATCTTGATATTCTTGATAAGATTTCCCGAATTTTTCAAGACACCAGTGGGCCGCAGTCTGAAACATGACTAGAATCAAAATGAAAATCATTGACTTGGTCAAAAAAGCTATTCCCAAAAAACAAACAAGGTAAGCTACATACATGGGATTACGGGAATAGCGATAAAACCCCTTTGTATTCATACCGTTTTCATCTGGTCTAGCGAAGTCCCTCATACTGATAGCACACAAAGCCAAACCAAGCAGGTAGATAGCCACTCCAGCATAAAAGTAAACAGAAAAATCAAACTTAATTTCAAGCAAAAAAGAAGTTATGAACAAGGCTAGATTGCTCAATTGATAAATCATATAAGCTATCTTTTCTTTTCCTTGGACTGGTGCAAAATAAGCCGCGCGAGACAAAGCGTTTTTGCCGAAATGACTCAATAAAGGAAAACGAATCAGCAAAAAAGGAATTAAGAGAAAAACAGCAAGCATCAACGTCACCTTCCCTCGCTTTTACAGCAGCCCCTCAATCAGCTCGTCAACTTCATCAGCCTCTGCTTGCGGTCTGATTTCTGTAATCATGATTCCTGCGACAGCGCGCTCAACCAAACCTTCAACATCTAGGTAAGTTTCGTACTTCTCAGCATTCTTGATTTTCGGATTAGTTTTAGGTCGGTCTGGAGCAAAAATGGTACAGCAGTCTTCAAATGGTTGGATAGAGATTTGGAAAGTATCGATTTTTTCAGCAATGTCAATGATTTCCAGCTTGTCCATGGTCACGACAGGACGGATAACCGGTGTATTGGTTACAGCGTTGATAGCCTGCATACTCTCAATCGTTTGACTTGCCACCTGACCAAGACTTTCTCCGTTGATAATGACTTGAGCGCTCCGCTCCTCCCGAATCCGGTCTGTAATACGCATCATAAAGCGACGAGTCAGTGTCATGAGGTAGGCTTCTGGAGCCTTGGCCTTGATTTCCTCTTGAATCTCTGTAAAAGGCACTTCGATAAACTGGATGTTGCCACCAAACTTGGTCAGTTTTCGCGTCAAATCTTGAGCTTTTTTCAACGCACCTGGACTGGTGTAAGGTGGACTGGCAAAGTGAACCGCCTCAATATCTACACCGCGCTTGAGAGCCAAATAGCCGGCTACTGGTGAGTCAATTCCTCCCGACAGCATGAGCATACCCTTTCCTGAAGTACCAACTGGCAGGCCTCCAGCACCACGAATCGTCTCATAAGAAATATAGGCCGCTTCTTCACGAATTTCGACCCGTAGCTCAATATCCGGCGCTTTCATCTTGACCTGAACATTGGGAATAGCCTCAAAAACAGCATCACCAAGTGTATGGTTAAGCTCGCGGCTATCCAATTCAAAACTGTGATCACTGCGCTTGCTGGTAATCTTAAAGGTCATGCCCTCTTGATAGACTTCCTTCATGATAGATTGAACAGCCTCGATTAGGGCTGGTACAGACTTTTCGATTTTGTAAGACGGCGAGAAATTCTGAATCCCAAAAATCTGCTTGAGCGATTCAGCGACTGGCTTATAATCGGTTCCTTGCAGATAGATATGAGTGCGGTCACGGTCAGCCTTGACATGAACCCGCGGATAGATTGATAAGACAGCTTGGATATTGCGTTTGAGTTTGTTGATAAAGCGCATGCGGTTCTTGCCCTTGGTTGAGAGCTCACCGTAGCGCACCATAATTTCTGAATATTGCATTGTTTACCTTACTTTTCTGGTTTTTTCGTAAATAATTTTAAAAGTTGTCAAAAACTGCTCCATCTGACTCATATCATTGTCAAGATCCAAACTGATGCGAACAGCAGTTTGAGCCAGAGACTTTTCGACGCCCATAGCGATTAGGGTTCCTGCAGGCTTACCGACCTTAGAAGAGCAAGCACTGGTAGTCGAGATATAGATCTCGTAGTCTTCAAACGCATGGACGACGACTTCACCCCGCACTCCCTTGATACCAAAGGTTAGTATATGGGGGGCGAAATCTTCCATGTCTGAGAAAATCACCACATCTGGATACTTCTGCAGTTCTTCAAGAAGAATCTTCTTCATCTGAGTCGTCCGCTGGGCAAATGCTTCTTGCTTTTCCATGGACAAACGCAGAGCTTTAGCTGTCGCAGCAATGCCAGCTAAATTTTCTGTTGTGGAGCGCTTGTCCGACTCCTGACCTCCACCAGTCAAAAGCGGACTGATTTTCTTGCCAGACTTGATATAGACAAATCCTACTCCCCGGACACCGTGAAATTTATGACTGGAAAATGTCGCAAAATCAACGCGATCCGTCAGATAAGCAGCTGTTGGAATCTTCGTAACAGCCTGTACAGCGTCCACATGAAAGGAAATAGTCGGCTTGTCTGCTAGCAGTTCGGATATTTTCTGAATGGGCTGAATACTGCCGATTTCATTATTGACAGCCATGATGGAGATTAGAGTGGTGTCTGGTCGAATTAGCTCCGCTAGCTTGTCTACCTCAACAAAACCAGAATTATCCACTGGAGCAAAATCGACTTCAAATCCCTGACTCTGCAACCAGAGGGCTGATTCTTTAACCGCGGGATGCTCAATATTAGATACGATGATGTGTTTGCCAAAAGGAACCTTTTCAAAAGCAACTCCCTTTAGCACCCAGTTGTCCCCTTCAGTTCCTCCGGACGTAAAAAAAATCTCCGATGAAGACTTGCCTAAAAGCTCTGCTATTTGCTTGCGTGAAGCTTCTAAGAGACGGGTTGCCTGACTGCCTAAACTGTGCAGACTGGATGGATTTCCCCAGATTTTAGAAGCTACTTCTGTGTAAGCGGCCAAAACCTCAGGATAAGGTTTGGTTGTCGCTGAATTATCTAAATAAATCATGTTCTTTCCTCAAAATTTCAATACTCCTATTGTAACACGAAAGAGAAACTGGAACAAGAAAGAAAATACCCTAAATTCTGTAGAACTTAGGGCTAAACATCACCGGTCATAAAACTCATGCAGTAAGCCAAAGAGTTCTTGTTGTTGAGCGAACAAGCTCTGACCGATGGTAGTAGATTTGATGAGGGTTCGTTCCTCTACATTTTCAATCACCTTTTTCAGGGAGGTCTGAGCAAAAGGCGATTCTACAACTTTTTGAGCATTTTGGAAAGGCTGATGGGTCACCAGCTGGAAGCCATAGGAATTATTGAGCAGTGAATAGCCAGCCGTTCCAGTCTTCTTCTGATAAGCCTTGCAGAGACCACCATCAATGACAAAGAGCAGACCGCCCCCACGGATAGGTGACTCTCCCTTGCCTGTCTTAACCGGAGTATGACCATTGACCATTCTAGACTCTTGAGAAAAGAGACCAAATTCTTCCAAAATCAGCTGGCAGACTTTCTCAGAATTACGATAAGAAAAATAAGAATTTTCCACTTCCTTGTGGGTCTCCTTATCTTCAATGAAATAGCGCTCCAAGGTAGTCATCTTTTCTTTGCCAAACAGAGGAGAAAGCTTACCTTTCCAGCAATACC
The DNA here is from genome assembly GCF_900475275.1 of Streptococcus sanguinis. Classification (NCBI taxonomy): domain Bacteria; kingdom Bacillati; phylum Bacillota; class Bacilli; order Lactobacillales; family Streptococcaceae; genus Streptococcus; species Streptococcus sanguinis. Next base: position 1,273,513 of record NZ_LS483364.1, read on the forward strand.
AAATCAAATCAGTCGACAAATCATCGCCCACTTCCTTGTCCTTGGCCGCCTGCCGAATATGATACTCAAAGAAATCCAGCAATTCCTTGCCCGCATAATGGGCTTGATTGAGAATGAAAGGCTGGAATTCTCCTGATGGCTCCAAAGGAATGCAGCCGTGAAAAAGCAAGTGCTGGTTGTAAATCTTATACATAGAGCCTTTGTTCATCAGAAGACTCATATGCTCAGCCATCTTAAGAGAACTTTGGAATGAGGCCAGCATACTGTCTACAGCTTGATTTTCTTCTGGTGTCAAAGCTGACGGATTTTCCGAATTGATAGTTTGGAAACAAGTGTTAACCAGGGCATGCTTGGTATCGTCAATCGTAACACTTTCTTCCCAATAATCAATCTTGTCCAGCATAACATGGTCCTGCATCTGGAATTCAGGCCGTCGTTTGATGAGTTGATTTTCCAGCTTGAACTGGATAATCGCCAAGGCTTGGTGAACCTTTTCCAGCTGCAGAATTTCCTCTTCAGAAAACTCCTGCTCTCTACCGCCTAGAATGGGTCTAAACTTAGGATTAGACTGGTAAGTCTTGTCCGCAAAAAGAGTCAAGGAGCGCAGGTTTAAACCATAATCTTTCTCGATATCCCAGAGATAACCGTAGCGAGCTGCTATGCGCAGCACATTGAGCAAGCAAGCCTTGGAGCCAAAAAAGGCTCCCATCCAGATAATGTCGTGATTTCCCCATTGAATATCAAGCGAGTGAAAATGCTGCAGTTCATCCATGACCTGAGCGCTGCCAGCTCCTCTGTCAAAAATATCTCCAACCACATGTAGATGGTCAATCAACAACTGCCGAATACTTCGGGCCAAGCCCAAAATAAAGGGCACCGCTTCTCTCAGCTCAATCACATAAGTCAGGATATTCTCAAAATAAGACTTTTTATCAGCCAAAGCCCTGTCACTATAGAGCAGCTCCTCGATAATATAGGCATACTGTGGCGGCAAAGCCTTTCTAACCTTGGACCGACTATATTTTGCACCTGCAAAAGCCAGCAAGTTCAAGAGCTGGGGAATGGTTTCCTGATACCAGTCTTGGCCTTTAGTTTCTTCCCCCAGCACTAGCTCAGGATAGGAAACCAGCGCTGACAAGCGGTCTTTATGAGCTTCTGACAAGCTATCTCCAAAACAGTCCTTGATCTTCTCATTGAGGATACCAGCACAGCTTCTCAAAATATAGTCAAAAGCAGCAAACTCCCCGTGAATGTCACTGATATACAGCTCCGTCCCTTTGGGCAGATTCAAAATTGCCTCTAGATTGGTCAGCTCTGTAATGACCTTCTGCCGACTGTCAAATTCTTTCAGTAAAATCCGCTTATATTGCTCCATCATCAACCCTCACTCTATAACCGCTTTTTGCAATCTTCTCTCTTATCTCAATTTCTTTAAATGGTCTTCAATCAAGAAAGCCGTTTCCTCGATTGATTTATCCGTGATATTGATGACATGAGCCCGATACTTTTTAAAGACTTCTTTTGAGTAGTCTAGTTCTTCATATATCTTTTCCAGATCTGTATAGCTGGTTGACTGGGTCAATCCCAGAGAATTCAAGCGATTACTGCGTATCTTAGACAGTTTTTCTGGCTCACATAAGAGGCCGATAATCCGCTCCGGATCAACCTTATCCAAGACCTGAGGCAGAGGGACTTCTGGAATCAAAGGCAGGTTGGAAACCTTATAGCCTTTATTAGCCAGATAAATACTGAGTGGCGTTTTGGATGTACGGGAGACGCCTAGGAGCACTAAATCTGAATCTAAAAAACCTTGTGGCGCCTTGCCGTCGTCGTATTTGACAGCAAACTCAATAGCGGAAATTTTATTAAAATACTCAGTGTCCAGCCGGTGCAGAGTACCCGGCACCTCTATAGGACTGGTGCCCGTCTTTTCTCTGATAATCTCAAAAAATGGATGCATCAAATCCAGATAAGCAAGGCCATTGGCCTTGCTGAACTCTCTAGCTGCAGCAGCTAGCCCACCATCGACCAGTGTACTGATGACAAGGGCATCGTCCTTGATGGCATCGCGCAGAATATCCAGCAATTCTTCTTCTTTGTTGATAAATGGAAAACGATAGCTGTTATTAAAAATAATATCTGGGTACTGGGCTGTCACCGCAGACAATAGCTTCTGCGAAGTCCCCCCCAAAGAATCTGAAATGCTGTAAACAATAATTTCTTTCTTCATGTTCATTCCTCTTATCTATTAACCTCAGCACTTCTGGCCTCTTGAATAATATAATCCAGCAGAGCTGACTTGGTCACAGTTCCTAAAAGCTTACGTTCATTATCCTTATCCACTACCGGCAGTGAATCAATCGCAAAATCCTGCAAAACTGCTGCCGCTTCCAAAATATTCATATCCTTGTAGCAAGTTTTAATATGGGGCATTCGGGTCATGCAGACCGCTACAGGCGTGCTGTCAATGTTAGTATTGAGCGAAGCCCGCAGCAAGTCCTTACGCGACAAAATCCCCAAGAGCAGCTTATGCTCATCAATGACATAGAGAACATCCGCATCATACATAAATAAGGTGATAATGGCATCTTGAATAAAGGAATCATGAGATACCAAAACAGGAGATGTCATAATTTCCGCCACTTCCTTTCGAAAGGTATCGAAAAAGAAAAGCGTCTCTAAATCTGAGCCCGAGTATGTGTAACCAACTTTAGGCGTAGCCTTCAAAATCCCAACCAAGGTCAGAAAAGACAGGTCCGAGCGCAGTGTCGCCCGAGAAATATCGAGTAATTCAGAGATTTTCTCACCGCTGAGTGGCTGGTGTTCTTTTACAATTTCTACAATTTTCTTTTGCCGTTCACTTAATTTCAAATAGGTCTGACTCCTTCGTTCTTTATAATAGATGATTAGCCTGAATTCGCTTAAAATTTAGGAATTATAACTCATATTTTATTTTTAAACGTTTAAATAATCATCATTTTGTAACACATTATAACAAAAAAAGAAAAATTGTCAATGAAATAGGATGCTTTTTTCTGTTGACAAATATATGTGATGTATATTACAATGTATTTGTCCTACAATATGACACATATTTCATAATTTTGGAGGTAAATATGGCGAAATGGATTCACTCCTTCGAGGAAGGATGTGCAGATGATAAGGCTTTGCTTGGCGGAAAAGGAGCCAACCTAGCTGAAATGACCAATTTGGGACTGCCTGTCCCTCCAGGTTTTACTATTACTACAGAAAGCTGTATCGAATATTTAAAAAGCCCTTATTTCTTTGAATCCTCTTTAAAAGAAGATGTTTTAAAAGCGGTTACTGTCCTAGAAGAAAAAACAGGTAAATATTTCAGTGGCAACGACTCAGCCTTGCTCTTAGTGTCTGTTCGAAGCGGAGCCAAGTTTTCCATGCCGGGCATGATGGACACTATTCTCAATCTAGGTCTAAACGATTTAAGAACCCAGACTCTGGCTGAGCAGACCAACGCTGACTTTGCCTACAACTGCTATCGACGTCTGCTGCAAATGTTTGCTGATGTAGTTTATGGCATTTCCAAAGATGAGTTCGATGACCTTTTGGGCTATTTTGAAAGGAATGCTGGCAAACAGGCCAAGGATTTCACATTGGATGAACATCAAGCATTAATCGACCAGTACAAGCAGCTTTATCGTGAGCATCATCAAACCTTCCCCCAAAGCTCGAAAGAGCAGCTTTATGCTGCTATCAAGGCGGTCTTCAAGTCTTGGAATAATCCCCGTGCTGAGGTTTACCGCAACTTGAATGATATTCCTCATGACTTGGGAACAGCGGTGAATGTCCAAGCCATGGTTTTCGGAAATAGCGACCAAGCCAGTGGTACAGGAGTCGTCTTTACGAGAAACCCTGCCAGCGGTGAGCATCAGCTATTTGGCGAGTTCTTGCTCAATGCACAAGGAGAGGATGTCGTAGCTGGCATTCGGACCCCTGAGCCTATTGCTGCACTTGAGACAGCTCTCCCTCAGGCCTATGCAGCCTTCCAAGACTATGCTAAGATTCTCGAAAACCACTACAAGGACATGCAAGACATCGAATTTACCATCGAAAAGGGTAAACTCTATATTCTCCAAACTAGAAACGGTAAACGGACCGCCAAGGCATCTTTGAAAATCGCCTTAGATTTGGTAGACGAGGGCATTATTAGCAAAAAAGAAGCTCTCCAGCGCGTATCTCCTGCTACGATTAGCCAACTCATCCATCCTGTATTTAAAGAAAAAGCTCTGCAAGATGCTCCTTTCTTGGCTCAAGGACTGCCAGCCAGCCCTGGTGCTGCAACTGGCGAGATTGTCTTTACAGCTGAGCGCGCCAAAGACTACCACTCCTTGGGTAAAAAGGTCATTTTAGTCCGTCAGGAAACTTCCCCTGAAGACATTGAGGGTATGGTCGTCAGCCAGGCCATCGTAACCAGTCAGGGCGGTATGACCTCTCACGCAGCTGTCGTAGCCCGAGGAATGGGAACCTGCTGTGTGGCTGGCTGTGGAGAGTTGACCATCAGCGAGGAAAGCAAAACTGTTTCCTGCGGAAGTCTTGTTTTGACTGAAGGTGATGTCATTTCAGTTGATGGTAGCTCTGGGCGCATTTATAGCGGTGAGATTCCGACCGTCCTAGTCGAAAATGACCAAGAACTCCAACGACTGCTTTCTTGGGCAGACGAAGTCGCACAGCTCAAAGTCCGTGCCAACGCAGAGACCGTTCAAGATCTAAAAACAGCTATTAAGTTTGGGGCAAAGGGCATTGGTCTGGCTCGTACCGAACACATGTTCTTTGGTCAAGAACGGATTCTAGAAATGCGGCGCCTGATCCTGGCCGACAACGAATTGGAAACTAGATCCGCCCTCAAAAAACTGCTGGAGTTCCAAGAAAAAGACTTCTATCAAATGTTCCAAGCAGTTCAGGACAAACCTATGATTATCCGTCTTTTGGATCCGCCCATGCATGAATTTCTACCTAAAGATTCACAGGATATCAAGGCTTTGGCTGACAAACTGCACAAATCGCCAGAAAAACTGACTCGCCGCATTGAACAGCTGCAAGAAAGCAATCCTATGCTGGGTCACCGCGGCTGCCGTCTGGGGATTACGCAACCAGAGATTTACAAGATGCAGGTCGAAGCCGTTTTCAAGAGTGCTATCAAGCTGAGTCAGGAAGGATTGACTGTCAAGCCAGAAATCATGATTCCGCTGATTGCGGACAAGGCCGAGCTGGACTCTGTCAAAGCCTTTCTCATCCAACATATTAACAAGCTCTTTAGGCATCAAGGTCAGGAGCCTTTCCCTTATGAAATTGGCACTATGATTGAACTTCCGCGCGCCTGTCTGGTTGCAGACCAGCTGGCTCAGGAAGCGGACTTCTTCAGCTTTGGTACTAACGACCTGACCCAGATGACCTACGGTTTCTCACGAGACGATATTGGAAAATTCATCGGCCATTATAAGGAGAAAGAAATTCTTCCTTTTGATCCTTTCCAAAGTATTGACCAGGACGGCGTTGGTGAATTGATGCGCATAGCTATCAGCAAAGGGCGTCAAGTCAAGCCTGAACTTCCTATCGGCATTTGTGGCGAGGTCGGTGGCGATCCTGCTTCCATCCCCTTCTTCCAAGAAATTGGCGTCACCTATGTCTCCTGCTCTCCTTATCGAGTTCCAGCAGCTAGGCTGGCTGTCGCTCAAGCGGCACTCCAAGATGAGAAGGCATGATTACTTTGCTATTCTAGCTCAAGAAGCTGCTCAACCAAAACTTGAGCAGCTTCTTTTCTTAACAGCAATCTTCTGTGTGCGTTTTCATAGATAAAAATTTGATTTTTTTAAGACATTTTCAGATAAAAAACGTATAATGAGAGATAAGAAATCATTGAAATTTTAAAAGGAGATTCTTGCAAGCATGGAAAGCTATTCTCGCAGTAATAAAAATAAGACAAAATCATCTAAAAAACCTACTAAACAGCATATTAAAACCGGCCTTTCAGCCTTCCAAAAGACCATTGCAACGGTTGCCAGTATCTTGTCCATCATCATTGCCAGCATCACGATTATGAATCTGACCAGTCATAAGGATGAAAAATCCAAAACTGATACCAGCAGCTCTACTGCAACGACAACTATTATCAAGGAAATCGAAAAAGAAACAAGCAGCCCCGCTTCAACGGCTGCAAATGATACTGCTGCTTCCAGCAGCGATGGAGCAGCGGTTGAGACTAGTGCATCTAGCTCTGCAGCAAATACAGCAGCAGGCGACACTACCGCTTCTAGCCAGAGTCAAGATACTGCAACCAATACTCAGACAGAAGCTTCAAACTAAACAAGCAGAAAACGCCCAGCTCATTGAGCCAGGCGTTTTTCTTGTATTCATCAAGTAAGCTTATTAGACTATCACTTCCGATACATCTTGACTTGAAGATAGAGATCGTTGTAGGTTCCCAGCCATTTAGGGCCCAACTGCTCATAAACTTCCAGATGTTTCATCGTTTCTTCTGTCGGATAAAAAGCCTCATCTTCCTGAATTTCCTTAGGCAGCATGGCCTTGGCAGGAAGATTTGGTGTCGAATAGCCGACATAAAGGGCATTTTTATAAGCATTCTCCGGTCTCAGCATAAAGTTAATAAACTGATAGGCCGCTTTTTTATTTTTGACGGTTTTTGGAATGACTATATTGTCAAACCAAAGATTGCTGGCCTCTGTAGGCACGACATAGCGCAGGTCTTCATTGGCTTCCAGCATCTGACGAGCCTCACCAGAAAAGGTCACACCGATAGCGGCATTGTTCTGAATCATATAACCTTTCATCTCATCAGCCACAATGGCCTTGATGTTTGGCGTCAGAGTGTAGAGCTTATCAACAGCCTCCTGCAACTGATTTGCATCTTTGGAGTTTAGACTATGGCCATCCGAGTTCAGACCAAGTCCCATGACTTCGCGGGCTCCGTCAATCATCATGATGGAGTTTTTGTATTCAGGACGCCAGAGGTCATTCCAATGCTCTGGAGCTTTATCAACCATTTTTTCATTGTAGACAATGCCCAGCGTTCCCCAAAAATAAGGAATCGAATACTGATTTCCAGGATCGAAAGGCTGGTCTAAAAAGTCAGATCCGATATTTTCCAAACCTTTAATCTGGCTATGATCTAGCTTTTCCACCAAGCCTTCCTTCATCATCTTGGCAATCATATATTCACTGGGAATAGCAATGTCGTATGTTGTGCCGCCCTGCTTTACTTTCGTATACATGGCTTCATTGGAGTCAAATGTATCGTACTGGATTTGGACACCAGTTTCCTTAGTAAACTCAGTCAGCAGCTCAGGATCAATATAGTCACCCCAGTTGTAAATAACTAACTTATCGCTTTCCTTACTCTGCGTCCGACTTTCGATCTGGTAACTAACACCCCACAAGACTAAGATAATCAGCAGAATCCCCGCTAAAAATGAATAGAGCTTTCTCATACGGCCTCCTCCTTCTCACGGGTGATAAAGTAATACCCAATTACCAAAGCAATGCTGAAGAGAAAGACCAAGGCTGATAGGGCATTGATTTCCAGAGAAATCCCCTGACGAGCGCGGGAGTAAATCTCAACAGACAGAGTAGAGAAACCATTGCCTGTAACGAAGAAGGTCACAGCAAAATCATCTAGCGAATAGGTAAAAGCCATGAAGTAGCCAGCGATAATGGCTGGAGTCAGATAAGGCAACATGATTTCTTTCAGCATTTGCAATTGGCTGGCGCCTAGGTCATAGGCAGCCTTAATCATATCATCATTCATTTCCTTCAGACGCGGAAGAATCATCAGCACCACAATCGGAATGGAAAAGGCTACATGGCTAGCCAGCACAGACAGGAAGCCCAGCTGGAATTTTGCAGTAGTAAAGAGAATCAGAAAACTGGCCCCAATCATGACATCCGGCGCTACCATGAGGATATTGTTGATAGACAGAAAGGCATCCTGATATTTCTTGCGGGCTTGATAAATATAGATGGCTCCAAAAGTTCCAATCAGCGTCGCAATCAATGACGACAGGAAAGCCAGAAAGAAAGTCTGAACCAAAATCAAAATCAGGCGTGAATCCTCAAAGAGATTCTGAAAATGGCTGAGACTGAATCCTGTAAAACGATTCATGTCTTCCCCAGCATTAAAAGCATAAGCAATCAGGTAAAAGATGGGAATATACAGTACCAAAAAGACAAAAGCCAGATAGATATTTGCAATTTTTTTCATCGCCCTCTCCTTTCCTTGGTTGCCCACATGGTAAAGAGCATAGCAACAATCAGCACCACTCCGATAGTAGAGCCCATGCCCCAGTTCTGAGTGGTCAGGAAGTGCTGCTCAATGGCTGTCCCCAGAGTAATTACCCGATTACCCCCGATTAAGCGGGTCAGCATGAAAAGGCTGAGACTAGGGATAAAGACTGACTGCACTCCACTTCTGACACCATTCAATGACAAAGGGAAAACGACCCGACGGAAAGTCTCCCAGCGATTGGCTCCCAAGTCATAGCTGGCATTGATAAGATTTGGATCCAAATCATCCAGAACGTTGAAAATGGGCAGAATCATAAAAGGCAGCTCAATGTAGCTAGCTACAAAGATAAATGAAAAGTCCGTAAAGAGAATCTGCTGCGGGCCTACTCCAATAAAAGTCAGAAATTGATTGATTGAGCCATTCTGACCAAAAATTCCGATAAAAGCATAAGCTTTAAGCAGGAGATTGATCCAGGTCGGCAGGACAATCAGCATCAGCCAAAGCTGCTTGTGCTTGAGCTGAGTCAAAAAGAAGGCGGTCGGATAGGAAATCAGCAGGGTTACGAGAGTAATAATCCCTGCATAAAGGACCGAATTCAGACTCATCTTGAGATAGGTCCAGTTCTGCGATGTAAAGTAGGTCTGGTAATTTTCCAGCGTAAACTGGCCTTCAATATTAAAGAAGGATTTCCAGATAATCATGACAACAGGTGCCAGGACAAAGAGGAAAATCCAGAGCAGGTATGGCAAGAGAAAAAGATTAGAGGTTGTTTTCTTCATCGCGTTCCTCCTCAATAGCATTGATCAGCCCCGCTTCCTGCTCTTCTACTTCTACATATTCTTCGATACGGGCATCGAATTCTTCTTCAGTTTCATTGAGACGCATGATATGGATATCTTCAGGCTCGAAATGTAGACCAATTTCTTCACCAACAATGGCCTTGCGAGTCGAGTGAATCATCCATTCATTGCCCAGTTCATCATAAGCGATAATCTCATAGTGAACGCCACGGAAAAGCTGGGTATCAACTTTAACCTGCAGCTTGCCTTCTTCTGGCAGAGTAATCCGCAAGTCCTCCGGCCGAATCACCACTTCAACAGATTCATTTGGGCGCATCCCACCATCCACTGCTTCAAAGCGCTTGCCGTTAAACTCAACCAGATAGTCCTCAATCATCTTACCTGGCAGAATATTGGACTCGCCAATGAAGGTTGCAACAAAGTGGTTGATGGGCTCGTCATAAATATCAACAGGCGTCCCCGACTGAACAATCTCGCCGTCATTCATAACGAAAATCCAGTCGCTCATAGCCAGAGCTTCCTCTTGGTCGTGCGTGACAAAGACAAAGGTAATGCCGAGACGCTGCTGCAATTCCCGCAACTCATACTGCATATCTGTACGCAGCTTCAAATCCAGAGCAGACAGCGGCTCATCCAGTAAAACAACCCGCGGCTGATTAATGATTGCCCGCGCGATGGCTACACGCTGGCGCTGACCGCCCGACAGTTTGCGAATAGAACGGCGCTCAAAACCTTCTAGCTGAACCATTTTCAGCACTTCAGCAACCCGCTCTTGAATTTCTTTTTTATCAACCTTGCGCAGACGCAGCGGAAAGGCAACATTTTCAAAAACATTCATATGCGGAAACAGTGCATAGGACTGAAAAACCGTGTGGACGTCTCTTTTATTAGTGGGAATATCATTGATGCGGACGCCATCAAGAAAAATATCCCCGTCTGTCGCGTCTAAAAGACCAGCAATGATGTTCAGAATCGTTGATTTACCAGAGCCGGAAGAGCCTAGCAAAGTATAGAACTTTCCTTCTTCCAGCTCGAAATTAATATCTTTCAGAACGACAGTATTATTATCTTCAAAAACTTTTGAAACGTTTTTAAACTCGATGATTGGTTTTTTCAATTGTCATAAATTCCTTCTTTCTCGTATTAACAGATTAAGGGTTCTGTCAGACCGCTGCTACCTCGTGAGGGCTGTAAAGGCCCTTTATAAATTCCGTGTCGATAGGCTTTCACCCCCTTACTAAGTTGCAGCCAGCTGCAGTTCCTTATCCAGCATACTTCTACTGGAAATCATATCTGTCTTACAGAGATTCACCAATGATGCGGACTTCGCGCTCCAGAGTAATACCTGAATTTTCCCGCACCCTTTCAATCACATGAGCGATAAGATTTTCGTAATCTTGAGCCGTTCCTTTATCGACGTTAATCATAAAGCCGGCATGCTTCTCAGATACCTCTACACCACCGATCCGATGACCTTTGAGTCCTGCTTCACTAATGAGCTGACCAGCAAAGTAACCCAAAGGACGCTTGAAAACAGAGCCACAGGATGGATATTCCAAAGGCTGCTTGAGCTCCCGCAGATGGGTTAAGCGCTCCATTTCCTGACGAATCGTTCTGTGAACACCAGGCGAAAGAGCAAACTTAGCAGAAATAACAATGTCGCCTGTTTCCTGAACTAGTGAGTGGCGATAGCCAAACTTCATATCTCGAACGTCCAGCGTTTTGACCTGTCCCTGAGGAGTCAGTACCTTACAAGATACCAACACATGAGCAATCTCGCCGCCATAAGCCCCAGCGTTCATAAAGACAGCTCCGCCGACGCTACCAGGAATGCCACAGGCAAACTCAAAGCCAGTCAGACTATTCTGCAGGGCGATATGGGTTGTCTGAATCAGATTAGCTCCAGCCTCTGCTTCAATCATATAGCCATCTACTGCTATATTGTTGAGCTTGTCAAACATAATCACGAAACCTCGGATACCGCCATCTCGCACAATGATGTTACTAGCATTTCCCAGCACCATCCAAGGAATGTCTTCTTGATTGGCAAAATTGACAATGCGAGCTAGCTCATAACGATTACGGGGGAAAACTAAGAAATCGGCTGCGCCCCCGACCTTTGTATAAGTGTATTGGCTCAAAGGCTCATTGAAGCGAATGTCGATTCCCTCTAATTCAGATTTTAATTTCTCTAGTTTTTGCATGATTTTCTCTCTTTTATGTAAACAAAATACACTCTATTATATCAAAAATCTATGGCATTTACGATAGATTACAAAGAAAAAGCTGAGAAAGGTCAGCTTTTTAATGATTATAATTGCCTAGTAGCAAAACGTTGTGTTTGAGTAGAAAGAGCATTCCTGATGGCACCGAAAGCTAACTCACTCGCCAGAGCCTGTAATTCTAAATGATCCATAAAGTGAATTATCCTCCTTTAAGCTAGACCCATTATAGCACAGTTAGGTATAAAAAGATAGGGATATCAACTCCATAGCTTAGAAATGAAAAAAGAGGCTCATAGAAAACCTCTTGATGATTTATTTTTCTACTCGCACACCCTCAGTATCCACCTGAAGCTGGAAGATTTGTCCCTTGAAATTCTGTTTTTGCAGAAGCTGATAAATCTTCTCTGTCTTGTGCTTAGGCGATAAGACCATGACAGTTGGGCCCGCTCCTGAAATATAGGTTGCATAAGAGCCATTTTTTCTGGCTAAGAACTTAATATCTGAAAATTCCTTGATCAAAGGTTGACGGTATTTTTCGTGGAACAAATCAGACTCGATTGCCCGACCAGCGATTTTCATATCACCTTTTAAAAGAGCAGCAATCGCAACATTGGCAATGGAGCTAGCCGCAACAGCTTCCTTGTAAGAAAGCCGATTTGGTAAGACTTGGCGGCTCTCTACTGTCCGAAGCTCATAGTCCGGGATATAGGCGATGAAGTCTGCGTCCGGAAAGTCCGCCACCACAGCAGACACCTGATTTCTAGATGAGCTAGATACGACCAAATTACCATAAATCGCCGGCGCAACATTGTCAGGATGTCCTTCAATCTTGGTAGCGATTTTCAGTTTCTGATAATCCGACAAATTAAGGTGAGCCAGCTCGTTAGCCAATTCAATGCCAGCCACAATGACCGAGCTAGAAGACCCAAGCCCGCGAGCCAATGGAATATCACTGGTCATTTTCAAACGGCGCGGCTGAATATCTGGAGCCAACTGCAGCGCAATCTTAACCAGTAAATTGCGTCGGTCCTTAGGAATTCTCGGATTGAGGTCATGTTCAATCACCCACTCCTGACTTTCTTCCAAGACTTCAATTTCCAAATATTTTGACAGAGCTACCCCAACGGAGTCAAAGCCAGGACCGATATTGGCACTGGTCGCCGGTACAATAATTTTCATCTTAATCTCCTAATACTTTGAAGGTATTGAGCAAGTCAAACTCAGCAACTTCTTTGAGCTTAGCAGTGACATTTTCCAGCTGTGTCTTGCTGACAGCATGGGTAATAATCACCACGCGAGCCTTCTCACCATCTGTACCTTCCTGCAGAATCTGCTTAAAGGAAATATCCTCAGCATTGAAAATCTCAGCCAAATGCAGAACTTGACCTTTAGAATCAGGTGCCAAGATAGAGAAGTAATAGCTGCTCTTCACATCTTCTGGCTTAGCTAGCACAAGCTCACGGCTGAATTCATTAAAGGCCTTGCCAACTGTTCCTTCATTCAAACGGCGGCTGATACGGACAATATCTGCCACAACACTAGTTGCGGTTGGTTTTTGACCTGCTCCTGGTCCGTAGTACATGGATTCTCCGATGCCGATGGATTCGACAAAGACGGCGTTCATTACCCCATTGACACTAGCCAAAGGATGCGCTTTAGGCAAAAATGTTGGAGCTACTTCTGCTGCAATACCTGATGCTGTTTCTTCAATAGAACCAACCAGCTTGACTACATAGCCCAAATCTTGAGCAACAGCCACATCTTCTGGTGTGATATTTCGAATTCCCTGATGTCCCACATCTTCAAACTTAACATTCATACCAAAAGCGAACTGACTAAGAATGACCATCTTGTAAGCCGCATCAATGCCATCTACGTCATTGGTTGGGTCGCTTTCAGCAAAACCAAGACGCTGTGCTTCAGCAAGAGCATCTTCATAAGACCAACCCTCTTCCACCATCTTGGTCATCATAAAGTTAGAGGTTCCATTGACGACACCCAAGATACGGGTAATTTTGTCAGAAGCCAATGAATTAACCAAGGTACGGAGGATTGGAATTCCACCGGCAACAGCTGCTTCATAATAGAGAGCTACATTTTGCTTTTGAGCAATTTCCAGCAACTCTGCTCCGTGAACAGCCAGCAAGTCCTTATTAGCTGTTACCACATGTTTGCCAGCTTCAAGAGCACGAGTGATGAACGTTTTCGCTGGCTCGATTCGTCCCATCAATTCTACAACGATGGTAATTTCAGAATCCTTCAGAATTTCTTCAACATTTGTGACAAAGTTAAAGTCATTTCCAGCTGCTAAAAGACGATCTTTTTCGGCATCGTCCTTGACCAAGACTTTAGCAACCTCAATCTCTGAATGAGCCGCTTGAACGATTTTTTCTCCATTTTCTTTCAGCAAAAAAGGCACACCGCTGGCCACTGTTCCAAAACCAAGTAAAGCTATTTTAATAGACATGAAGCACTCCTTGAAAATTTCTTGTATAAAAAATATTATAACAAAATTATAAAAAAATGCCTACAAAACTACTTCTTTATTTGTTATAATAGATGTAAATTTCCGCAAGGAATTGTAATTTTTTAAAAAAAGGAGATATTATGACAGGAAAACACCGAGGAAATCGCATGCAGCAACGCAAAGCTAGAAAAAGAGCTATTTTGCTTTCTTTAACGAGTTTATTACTTTTTCTTGTCTTGATTGTAGGTGGCTTTTCTTTACTAGCCAAGCTGCAAAACTCGCACAATCAAAAAGAAGCTAATAACGTATCAACGAACCAGGTTAATACTTCATCTAAAACTTCGTCAGCACCGACTCGGGAAAAAAAGACAACTTCGGATGACAACAGTAAAGACAAAGTCAAATGGGTCAAGCAAGACCAGCCAGTTCAAGTTCCTATCTTGATGTATCATGCCATTCACGTCATGGACCCATCAGAAGCAGCTAATGCTGGTTTGATTGTAGATCCAGCTACATTTGAAAGCCATCTGAAAGCCTTGAAAGACGCAGGCTACTATCCACTAACACCGGCAGAAGCATACAAGGTACTGACGGAGAATGTCTTGCCAGAAAATAAAAAAGTCGTCTGGCTGACCTTCGATGATAGTTTAAGGGATTTCTATACTAATGCCTTTCCACTTCTCCAGAAATATGACATGAAAGCAACCAATAATGTCATTACTGGATTTGTTCAAGCAGGTCGTGAAGATATGCTGACACTGGATGAGATAAAGGAAATGAAGGACAAAGGCATGTCCTTTGAAGACCACACTGTCAACCATCCTGACCTCTCAGCAACTGCAGAAGACCAACAAAAAATTGAGTTAAAAGATTCTAAGTCTTACTTAGACAAAGAACTGTCTCAAACCACAACAACTGTTGCCTATCCATCTGGACGATACAGTGATGCAACCTTGCAGATTGCTGAAAGCCTTGGTTACAAGATGGGACTGACAACCAATAACGGTCTAGCCTCCCTATCCAATGGCTTGCTCACACTCAACCGAGTACGCGTTAACCCAACCACTACTGCAGAAGACCTGCTAAATGAAATCGCAACAAACTAAAATCTTAAAAAGCTTGCTTCACCTGAAGCAGGCTTTTTCTATTCCTATGATTATAGCTTCTTTCAAATACCAAAAAACACCAGCTCCAAAGAACTGGTGTAAAGGTTTATTTAGACTTGATATAGTTGATACCATCCGCTTTCGGAGCAACAGCTTTACCAAAGAATGCCGCAAGCACTACAATCGTCAATACGTAAGGCGCAATCTGCAGATAAACCGTTGGAACACTTGAAAGCAATGGCAATTGGTTCCCGATAACCGCCAAACTTTGGGAAGCTCCAAAGAAGAGACTCGCCAACATGGCACCAATAGGACTCCATTTACCAAAAATCATAGCTGCCAAGGCGATAAATCCTGGACCTACGATAGTTGTCACAGCAAAGTTAACAGAGATTGACTGAGCATAAATAGCTCCGCCAATACCACCGAGTAATCCAGAGATCATGACACCACAATAACGCATGAGATAAACATTGATCCCCAAGGTATCTGCCGCCTGCGGATGCTCTCCGACTGAGCGAAGACGCAGTCCAAATTTGGTCTTAAACATGACAAACCAAGCGAGGAAAGAGAAAGCAATAGCAAGATAACCAACCAAGCTTGTATGCTTGAAGAAAATGTCTCCCAAGACTGGAATATCAGACAGGACAGGGAAATTAAACTTCCCGAATGAACGCTGAATGTTATCCGTTTGTCCCTTGTTATAAATAGCTTTAACAAGGAAAATTGCCAAGGCTGGCGCCAGCAAGTTCAGCACTGTACCACTCACAACGTGGTCCGCACGGAAAGTAATAGTTGCCACAGCATGGATAAGAGAGAAGACAACTCCGACCAAACCAGCAGCAATCAAAGAAAGCCACGGAGTCGCACTACCAAAACTCTTCTCGAAAGTCAGGTTAAAGAGAACGCCTGTAAAAGCCCCCATAACCATGATTCCTTCCAAGCCGACATTAACCACACCAGCGTGTTCAGAGTAAGCCCCGCCAATACTTGTGAAAATCAAGGGAGCCGCATAAATCAGCATAGATGATACTAATAAACTTAATACCGTTACAATATTCATCCTAGTTTCCCTCCTTCACTTTTTTAGCTTCCTGGCGACGATTTTTAAGGAAATCAAAGATTGTCATACCTGTCATACGCTCAATCAGATAGTGCGCACTGACAAAGAAGATGATAGAAGCTGTTACGATGTTTACAAGTTCTGTTGGAATCTGAGCCACGTTCATACCTGGAGCACCAACGCTCAGAACCGCAAAGAGGAAGGCTGCAAAGAGGATTCCAATTGGAGAATTGGCTGCCAAGAGACTTACCGCCATACCATTGAAACCAACACTCAAGGAACTTCCTTGAACAAAGACATTCTGATAAGTTCCAAGTCCTTCTACAACTCCTCCAAGTCCTGCAAGAGCACCTGAAATAATCATAGATACGATAATAGTACGCTTAGATGACATCCCTGCATACTCAGATGCATTTGGATTAAGCCCTACAGCACGAATTTCAAAACCAAGTGTTGTTTTCTTAAGCAAGTACCAAATAACCACTACTGCAATCAAGGCAAAGAAGATACCGATATTCATACGAGAGTTAGATGTAAGGCTTCTCAACCACTCTGTTTGATAAATCGCATTGGCACTGACACGCTTACTAGAGTCAACACTCTGCATCACAGATTCTGGGAAACTATGAATAAGGGCATTTCCAACAAAAAGAACAATATAGTTCATCATAATGGTTACGATAACTTCACTCGTTCCCAGATAAGCGCGTAGAATTCCTGGAATAGCACCAACAATACCACCAGCTACTGCTGCAATGACTACAGTCGCCAATAACATCAAAGGACGAGGTAAATTAGGGAAGGAAAGTGCAAACCAACCAGCCAAAATCCAGCCAGCTAAGGCTTGACCAGGAAGCCCAACATTAAAGAATCCAGCCCGGCTAGCTACAGCAAAGCCCAAACCAATGAGAATCAGAGGTCCCATCGCACGAGAAATCTCACCCAAACTTCTCAAAGAACCAAAAGCTGTTTTAAAGAGGGATTCATACCCCCAGATAGCATCATAACCAAAGATGGCCATGACAACCGCTCCTAATAAAATCCCTAGAAGAACTGAGATTAAAGGAACCGCAATCTGTTGTGTTTTTTTAGACATTTGAAGCTCCCTTCTGAATCTTACCACCGGCCATGAGAATACCAAGCTCTTGCTTATTAGTTTCCTCTGGAGTTACAATTCCCTGAATCTTACCATCGTGGATAACGGCGATTCTATCAGAAACATTGAGGATTTCGTCTAGCTCAAAGCTAACAACGAGGACAGCCTTACCTTGAGTCCGCGCTTCAATCAAACGTTTATGAATGTATTCAATAGCTCCCACGTCAAGTCCGCGAGTTGGCTGACTGACAATCAGAAGGTCTGGATCACGGTCCACTTCCCGAGCAATGATAGCTTTCTGCTGGTTTCCTCCTGAAAGAGCTGAAGCAGGTACATATTCGCTAGCCGCCCGAACATCAAATTCATCCATCAACTTGCGTGCGTAAGAATAAATGTTACCGTAATTCAGGATTCCATTTTTACTGAGCGGTTCTTTATAGTAAGTCTGTAGAGCAATATTTTCAGAAATGGACATTGCCAGGACTAAACCATCACGGTGGCGGTCTTCAGGAACGTGGCTGACTTTCATTTCAGTTATCTGCCGCGGCTGCTTACCAATAATAGACTGGTTCTTAATTGTAATCTCGCCAGAGCTAGCTTTTCTAAGGCCTGTAATAGCCTGAATCAGCTCGGTTTGACCATTGCCATCAATACCAGCAATACCAACAATCTCACCAGCTCGGACATCAAGAAAAAGTCCCTTAACAGCTGGAACACCACGGTTTTCTTCAACAACAAGATCTTTGATTGACAAGACAGTTTCTTGAGGATTAGCAGGCTCTTTCGCAGTCTTGAAGGAAACAGCTCGTCCCACCATCATTTCAGCCAGATCTTGGTTAGTTGCACCAGCGATTTCAACTGTTTCAATGGATTTTCCGCGACGAATAACCGTTACGCGGTCAGAAACTGCCCGAATCTCATCCAACTTGTGAGTGATAAGAATGATAGACTTTCCTTCTTTGACCAGATTCTTCATGATTTTCATCAATTCATCGATCTCAGCTGGCGTCAGAACGGCTGTCGGCTCGTCAAAGATGAGAATGTCCGCCCCACGATAAAGAGTTTTCAGAATCTCAACCCGCTGCTGGGCACCGACAGAAATATCTTCAATCTTAGCAGATGGATCAACTGCCAAGCCGTATTTCTCAGAAAGTTCCTTAATTTCTTTAGCGGCACCTTTCAAGTCCAACACACCATTTTTTGTGATTTCACTTCCAAGGATGATATTTTCAGCGACAGTAAATGCTTCAACAAGCATAAAGTGCTGGTGCACCATCCCGATACCAAGTGAGGCCGCCTTTGATGGAGAATCCAGTTTAACTGACTTTCCATTCACTACAATCTCACCGCTGGTCGGCTCAAGCAGGCCAGCCAGCATATTCATCAAGGTTGACTTGCCGGCACCATTTTCTCCCAAAAGAGCGTGAATTTCACCTTTTCTGAGTTCCAAATTGATTTTATCATTGGCTACAAATTCACCAAAAATCTTGGTAATTTCTCGCATTTCAATGACATTTTCATGTGTCATGGCTCTTTCCTTTCCAGAATTTCATTTTATTTCAATAAAATTTACTAGCACAGCCAGTGCTAATAAATTCTATTGACACAAAGGCGTCTCAATTTCAAAAAGAAGCGACCCTACACGGTCGGATCGCTCTTAAATTGTTTTATTTGTCAGGAACAGTGATGCTGCCGTCAAGGATTTTTGCTTTCGCTTCTTCAACGGCTTTTTTCGCATCTTCTGACAGGTTTGTAGTTGTCAAGTCAACTCCACCGTCTTTCAGACCGAAGGTTGTAGTTTTACCGCCTGGGAATTTACCTTTAGCAGTTTGGTTAGCAATGTCTTGGACAGTCTTACCAACTTGTTTCAAGCTTGATGCCAAAACAAAGTTAGATTCTTTACCATCTTTAGACTTGTATTTACCTTCTTCAGTTTGATCACGGTCAACACCGAGTACCCAAACTTTTTCATCTTCATTTCTTGTTTCGTTGATTGACTTAGCTTCGTTAAATACTCCAGCACCAGTTCCACCAGCAACTTGGTAAACCACGTCTGCACCTGCAGCATATTGAGCAGCAGCAATTGTTTTACCTTTAGCAGCATCACCAAATGAGCCAGCATAGTCTACTTGAATCTTGATAGACGGGTCAACTGATTTCACGCCAGCTTCGAAACCTTTTTCAAAACGTGTGATAACAGCGCCTTCTATACCACCTATAAAACCAACTTGTTTTGTCTTAGTAGTTTTTGCAGCAGCAACACCAGCAAGGTAAGCAGCTTCATTGTCAGCAAAAATAGCTGAAGCAACATTCTCTTTTCCTTCGATAACATCATCGACAATAACATAATTGATGTCTGTGTTATCTTGGGCAGCAGATTCAACCGCATCACGAAGGGCAAATCCGATACCATATACTAAATTATAACCATCCGTAGCAGCTTGGTTTAGGTTATTCGCATATTGAGACTCATCATTAGACTGATAGTAAGTAAAACCATTATCTTTAGAAAGACCGTTTTCTTTACCCCAAGCTTGCAGACCTTCCCATGCAGACTGGTTAAATGACTTATCATCAACACCGCCAGTATCAGTTACGATAGCAGCCTTCAAATCAGTTTTCGCGTTTGAAGAATCTGAGCGAGAAGCACGGTTTCCACATGCAGCAAGTCCGAATGCTGCGACAGTTGCTAGACCAAGACCTAGCCATTGTTTTTTGTTCATTTCTGAACCTCCTAAATAAGATGTGCAACACAGTTGCAAGTTTGAGTTTGGTCAAATGACCGATAACAGACTTATGTTAAATCTGTAAAAGAATATGGAAGTAATTCCTTGACCGTCATCACGACCGTCGATTTATCTTTAGCGACCAAGGTCACTTTTAGATCCTCAGCAAAAAATTCTGCCATTACTTGGCGGCAGGCACCACAGGGTGATATGGGTTTTTCCGTCTCACCATAGACAATCAGCTCCTCAAAGTCTAAAACTCCTTCTGAAACTGCCTTAAATATAGCTGTCCGCTCTCCGCAGTTGGTCAAGCCAAAACTGGCATTTTCAACATTAACACCAGTAAATATCCGTCCGTCTTTAGCGACCAAAACTGCTCCGATGGGGAAATGAGAATAGGGAACATAAGCATTTTTGCTGGCTTGGACAGCCAAGTCAATCAACTCAGTAGTCGCCACTAGCTTCTTCTCCCTTCATAATTGCCACACCGGCTGAAGTTCCAATCCGAGTCGCACCTGCTTCAATAAAGGCCAGCGCATCTTCATAAGAACGAGCACCGCCAGAAGCCTTGACGCCCATGTCAGGACCAACTGTTTTTCTCATAAGGGCAACATCTTCGACTGTCGCACCGCCAGTTGAAAATCCCGTAGAAGTCTTAACAAAATCAGCTCCAGCTTTCTGAGCTAATTGGCAGGCCTTAACCTTTTCCTCATCTGTCAGTAGGCAAGTTTCCAGAATTACCTTGACCAAGGTACCGTTAGCAGCTTCTACAACTGCACGGATGTCTCGCTCTACCAAATCATAATTTTTAGACTTTAGAGCGCCGACATTGATAACCATATCCACTTCACCCGCACCCTTTTGGATTGCGTCCTTCGTTTCAAAAGCTTTCACATCGGAAGTGTTGGCTCCTAAAGGAAAACCAATTGGCACACAAACCTTGACCTCTGAGCCTTTTAGCTGCTCCGCAGCAAACTCTATCCAGGTTGGATTGACACAGATACTGGCAAAATCATAAACTTTTGCTTCTTCAATTAACTTCAGAATCTGCTCTTCTGACGCTTCTGGTTTTAAAAGCGTATGGTCTATGTATTTGTTTAATTTCATGTTAGCTTCTCCTAGAATTAAGCAATAACCTCGATAATCTCGCTTACTGCAACGCTTTCATCACCTATTTTAACATTTTTTTGAAAATCTGTAACTAGTTCTTGAGAAATTTTTTCATTTGAATAAATTTTTGCGAAAACTTCTCCAATTTCGACCCTGTCTCCGACTTTCTTTTCGAAAACAATTCCTGTTTCATAATCTAAGTCGTCAGATTTAACTGCGCGTCCTGCTCCAAGTCTCATGGCAAAAAGTCCGAACTCCATAGCAGGCAGTTCAGTGATATAACCTGCCTGCTCTGCTTTCACATCTACAATATGAGCTGCACTTGATGGACGATAGAGATCTTCCAAGTCACCTCCTTGAGCAGCAATCATAGCTTCAAATTTCTTCAAAGCAGCACCGTTGGTCAGCTGTCCTCTTACTTCTTCCACCGTTTTCTCAACATCTGCCAGTCCGAGCATAATCTGAGCCAACTCACAAATGAAAGTTGTGATGTCTTCACGACCCCTGCCCTGCAAGATATCCAAAGCTTCTAAGATTTCCAGACGATTGCCGATGCTGGTTCCCAAAGGTTGACTCATATCTGTCAGAACAGCTACTGTTTTTCTTCCGACAGCCTTGCCCAAATCTACCATAGTACGTGCTAGTACACGAGCGTCATCAATATTTTTCATAAAGGCGCCTTCACCAACAGTCACATCCAGAAGTATACTGTCTGCACCAGCAGCAATTTTCTTACTCATAACAGAGCTAGCTATCAGCGGAATCGTATCAACAGTTGCTGTTACATCTCGCAAGGCATAGAGTAGCTTATCCGCCAACACCAACTGATCTGACTGACCGATTACAGATAGGCCGATTTCCTGCACCTGCTTGATAAAGTCTTGCTGACTGCGCTCTACCTGAAATCCTTTAATGGATTCCAATTTATCAATGGTTCCTCCAGTATGGCCCAACCCGCGGCCGCTCATTTTAGCAACAGGCACACCGAAACTAGCTACCAATGGTACCAAGACCAGAGTTACTTTATCACCAACACCGCCAGTAGAATGTTTATCTACTTTTATTCCCGCGATTTCTGACAAGTCAAACTGCTCTCCAGTTCCAACCATGGTCATGGTTAAATCCGAAATTTCCCGAGTCGTCATGCCCTTAAAATAGACAGCCATTGCAAAGGCTGCCATCTGATAGTCGGGCACCGTCCCGTTCACATAACCCTCAATCAGCCACTGAATTTCCTGACTGGTTAGCTCCAGACCGTCTCTCTTCTTTTGGATAATATCTACAGCACGCATCCTATTTTTCGCTCCTTAGTATATAGTAGCCTTTGTCCTTCTTAACAATCTCACAATTACCGAAGATAGCTTCCATCTTCGACTTGGCACTGGGCGCTCCTTGCTTCTTCTGAATCACAAGGGTTAAATCACCGCCTTCTGTCAAATGCTCATAGCTTCCGCTGATAACCTCATGTACAACCTGCTTACCAGCACGAATAGGCGGATTACTGATAATATGGTCGAAAATTCCAGTAACCTTTTCATAAACATTTGACTGGAAGATATGAGCAGATACCTGATTCCTCTCAGCATTCTTCTGAGCTAAGTCCAAGGCCCGCTGGTTGATATCTACCATGGTCGCAGCCACTCCGTACGCTTTGGCTAAGGTCAAACCTAGAGTCCCATAGCCGCAGCCAACATCCAAGACCCGTTCTCCAGCTTCAAAATTCAGGGCAGACAAAAGGACCCGACTGCCATAATCAATCATCTTTTTACTGAAGACACCCGCATCTGTCAAAAAAGTCAGCCGCTGTCCCAACAGTTCTACATTTAATTCATGAATATCATGTTTGGCATCAGGATTTTCTGCAAAATACATTTTAGTCATACAACCATTTTATCATAATTTTCCTAGATTTGTAAATCGTTTTCATTTCTCCAAAAAGTATGTTATACTAAAGTTCATCATACAGGAGTAATTTATGACTAACGAATTTCTTCACTTTGAAAAAATCAGCCGCCATACTTGGCAAAACCTGCACCGCAAAACAACTCCGCCCCTGACTCAGGCTGAACTTAACTCTATCAAAAGTTTCAATGACAAGATTAGCCTGCAGGACGTGACTGACATTTATTTACCCTTGACCAATCTCATTCAGATTTATAAACGTTCTAAGGAAGACTTGGCTTTTTCCAAGGGGATTTTTCTACAAAAAGAAAGCCGGAAACAGCCCTTTATCATCGGAGTTTCTGGCAGTGTGGCCGTTGGGAAATCCACCACCAGCCGTTTGCTGCAGATTCTGCTTTCTCGGACTTTTTCAAGTGCGACAGTCGAGCTAGTTACCACAGATGGTTTTTTATTTCCGAATAAAACCTTGGAAGATCATGGCATTTTAAACCGCAAGGGTTTTCCAGAAAGCTATGATATGGAGCTGCTTCTTTCCTTTCTGGATAGCATAAAAAACGGTCAGGATTTCCAAATTCCAGTCTACTCGCATGAAACTTATGATATCGTCCCTCAGGAAATGCAAGGGGTAAAGGCTGCTGATTTTGTTATTGTCGAAGGCATCAATGTTTTCCAGAATCCTCAGAACGAGCGCCTATATATGACAGACTTTTTTGACTTTTCTATCTATGTTGATGCTGAAGTCGAAAATATTGAAAATTGGTATCTGGATCGCTTTAAAAAAATGCTGACGCTGGCTGAAAACGACCCCAAAAACTACTACCACCGCTTCACCACTCAATCAGAAGAGGAAGTAGTAACCTTCGCCCATAATGTCTGGAAAAGCATTAATCTTGTCAACCTGCTAGACTACATTGAACCAACCCGCAATCGGGCAGAAATTATCCTGCATAAAGCTAGAAATCACGAAATTGATGAAATTTACTTAAAAAAATAAAAAAGCTTGTCAAATCCTAACTTTTCATATATAATTAGATAGTTAGTATTTTCAATGGAGGTGAAAGAACTTGGCAAACATTAAATCAGCTATCAAACGTGCTGAATTGAACGTGAAACATAACGAAAAAAACTCAGCTCAAAAGTCAGCTATGCGTACTGCAATCAAAGCATTTGAAGCAAACCCATCTGAAGAACTTTTCCGTGCTGCTAGCTCAGCTATCGATAAAGCAGAAACAAAAGGTTTGATCCACAAAAACAAAGCAAGCCGCGATAAAGCACGCCTTTCAGCTAAACTTGCTAAATAATGCATACAAAGGGAGCTCTCAGGAGCTTTTTTTGTTTCTAATATAAAGGAGATAGGGATGAAAATAGCAGTTATTGGTTATTCCGGTTCTGGCAAATCCACTTTAGCAGCACAACTGTCCCACCACTACTCCATTCCCAAACTTCACATGGATAGATTGCAGTTCCAATCTGGATGGAAGGATAGTGACCGTGATTGGATGAGTGAACAGATGGATAATTTTTTATCAAAAAATACCGACTGGATCATTGACGGCAACTACTCTTGGTGTTTTTATGAACGGCGGATGGCAGAAGCCGACCAAATCATCTTCCTGAACTTCTCTCGCTGGAACTGCCTTTATCGAGCTTTCAAACGCTATCTAAAATATCGCAATCGGACCAGAGAAAGCATGGCTCCAGGCTGCCCCGAAAAGTTTGACTGGGAGTTTACCTGCTGGGTTCTTTGGAAAGGACGACGTCAGACAGCACTGGCAAGATATAAGAGAATCCGACAAACCTTTCCTCAGAAATTCTACGAATTAAGGAACCAAAAAGAACTGAACAGCTTCTTACAGAACCTAAAAACAAGCGAGCCCTAATGACTCACTTGTTTTTATTTGATTTCTTTTTCTGTGGGAAAAGAGGTAGGCCTAAAGAAGCTATTTTTTCAGCTGGAACCTTCATGCCATCCTTAATCCACTTGGAAAGAACGGAAACAACTGCCGAACTCCAGAAGGAATTCATGTAAGAATTAGTCGTTTTCTTAGCATTGCGATTGCGTTTTTCCAAAAAGTCAAATACAGCCTGAGTCAGTAGCTTTTCAAAATTATAGTCGATGGCTAGGCTGATAACCCGAGCTTCTTTCTTAGCTTCCTTAAAAAGAAAAAGCCAAATTTGGTACATCTCCGTTTTAAAGTTAAACTCTTCCAATTTATCCGTAATACCTTGAACAGTGTTTTTAAAAATCTCTTCCAGAATCTGCTCTTTAGAGCTATAATTGCGGTAAAATGCAGCGCGGGAAACCCCTGCTCGCTCAACCAGCTCTGAAATCGTAATTTTTTTGAGTTCCTTCTTCTCCAGCAGCTGCATGAGAGAAATTTCCAGAGACTCTCTCGTGATTTGATTGGATTCCTGATTGTATTTCTTTAAATTCGCGAGTGATTTTTCCGATATTTTCTTTTCCGACATAACAATTTCTTCCCTCTTGTCTCAGCTGACAGTTTCCGCTTTCTAGTAAGCATTCTTCATGTTATAATTGTAAAAAAAGACAGGTTTTTTGTCAATTTTTTTATTGTACATACTTGACAAAAAAGGAGAAAAATATGACTTGGAAAATTATAGCTGACTCTGGCTGTGACTTTCGTGAAATGGCAAACTTGGCTAAAGACACCCAGTTTGAAAGTGTTCCCTTGACCATTCAAGTGGAAAATGAGATTTTTATAGATGATAAGCAGCTTGATATTGACCTGATGATGGAGAAGATGTATGCATCTTCTGCCGCTTCTAAGTCTGCCTGCCCTAGTCCAGATGACTACCTCAAAAGCTTTGAGGGAGCTGACAAGATCTTTGTGGTGACTATCACTGGAACTCTATCTGGCAGCAATAATAGTGCACAAGTTGCTAAGAAAATCTTTTTGGAAGAACATCCTGATGCCCAGATTCATGTTATTGATAGTCTTTCTGCTGGCGGCGAAGTGGACTTGCTTGTAACCAAGCTTAATGAACTCATTCAGCAAGATCTCAGCTTTGATGAAGTTGTTGAAGTCATTAGTCGCTATCAGGAGAAAACCAAGCTTCTCTTCGTTTTGGCAAAGGTAGATAACTTGGTCAAAAACGGTAGACTGAGTAAACTTCTGGGAACCGTTGTCGGCTTGCTCAATATCCGTATGGTCGGTGAAGCTAGCCAGACTGGCACGCTAGAGCTTCTGCAAAAGGCACGCGGTCCGAAAAAAGCCCTTGCTTCTGCAATTGAAGAGCTCCTCAAAGCTGGTTACAAGGGTGGTCGACTCATCATCGCTCACCGCAATAACGAAAAGTTCTGCCAGCAATTTAGTCAACTGGTACAAGAAAAGTATCCTCAAGCTCAAATCGAAACGGTGCCGACTTCAGGTCTCTGCAGCTTCTATGCTGAGGAAGGCGGAATCTTAATGGGCTACGAAATTTAATACAGTATCTAAAAAGTAAAGGATTAGGCTCAAATAATTGACCTAATCCTTTACTTTTTCGATTTAATTCGCTATAATAAAACCAAGTAAAGGAGTTGATATTATGGCCAGAGGAAGAGGCGCCGCAAGCCCCCAAGATAAGGAAGCAAGTCTTCTCATTTCTAAAAAACTCAAAGAACTTCTCAAGGAAACAGGTAAAAAACAAGTTGAGCTATCTCGTGAAACAGGCATTCCCGCTAGTACACTGACTGGCTATATCAAAGGGACATCTCTGCCTATCGCAGCCAATCTAGAAAAGATTGCAAGTTTTTTTAAGGTAGAGATTGAAGAAATCGATCCTCGTTACCGATTAATTGCAGACATCCCTCAACAATTTCCCGATTTAAATCGTATTTATCAACAACTTGACCAAAACAGACAGGAGCAAGGATTAAAGCTACTGGAAGCTAGCCTGACTGAGCAAGAAACACAAGCCAGCTTAAAGGATGACTACTTCCCCTACTTGGTCTATGAGAATTACTATCTCTCTCAGCATAAGCCTGAACAAGCTGATTTAGTCTGGCTGGACAGAGAAATTGACTACGATATTGCCCTTTGGGTACGAACTGACTCGTTAGAGCCCAAGTATCCAAGAGATTCCGTAGCGCTAATCAAGCAGACTCATTTCGAGCTTGCTGGCGCTATCTATGCTATCGATTATGACGGCCAAACCATTATAAAAAGGGTCTTCAACGATCCATCTGGTATCCGTCTAA
Source organism: Streptococcus sanguinis (assembly GCF_900475275.1). NCBI lineage: Bacteria > Bacillati > Bacillota > Bacilli > Lactobacillales > Streptococcaceae > Streptococcus > Streptococcus sanguinis. The sequence continues at coordinate 1,300,484 of NZ_LS483364.1, forward strand.
TTTCCCTTAATAAAAAATACAGTGATAAGTTTATCCCGCATGAGGAAGAACCTAAACTAATCGGTCGAGTTATGGCGACTTTCATGCCACTGGATGTAGAAAAAATAAAGAAAAACAAATAACAGTTCTGCAAATGTACAGAGCTGTTATTTTGATGATTTTCAGTCAAAAAATCAGAAAGTCTTTCGACTTCCTGATGCTTGTTTAATAAAATACTGCTAAATCTTCATTCAGCTTTTTCATGTAGTGTTTGTGGACTATGTAAGACAACACAGCTAAGCCTGCTAAAACTAGAGCGACTATCACATAAATTACCAGAGGCGCAAGAACATTGGATATAAAGAAGAGAAGAGTAATGACAATCAACATTCCTAAAATCAGAGCGATAGCTAAGAGAGTTTTCACCATATTATTATCTCGGCTCATCAATTCTGTGACATTGGACCAATTGGTCACGAGATGCTTATAGTCTCGGTAGTAACCCCAAGAACTCCACATTAGACTAATCAAGGCCCAAACAATCACCATGCCCAAGAAAGTCACTGGATGCATACCGGAAACAAGGCTAGTTATCAAAAGCAAGGTCAGAGGCAGGATAGACTGGACGGCAAAGAGCTGCCAAAACTTCAGATGAATATACTGCTTCAAATCAAAGGGGAGAACCTTGAGATAATCAAAATTTTCCCTTTCCAGAGAAATCCCAATAGCCGTAAGATTGCTGCCGCCTGAGTTTAGCGTTGCAATCAAAACAGCCAGAGCCATCATTGGCAAGAGAAAGCGCGGTCCCAGATAAGAAGTCAAAGACAGGCCGCCTTGTATCATACCCATTCCCATACTGAAAATGACAATGTAAGGGAGAAAGGCCGACATAAAGATGGCCTGCATAATGACAGAGCCCTCACTCAAGAGCCGGATATTGTAACGCCAGACAAACTTTTTAAGATTTTTTGCTTCCGTAATATTGATATCATGCACGCGCTCCCGCTTTCCTACTGAAGAGCCCGTCATGAGAGCGGCCTCATAAAATTCTGGAATCACCTTGGTCTTTACGATGAAAAATAGAAGAGCCGCGACTGCCACCCAACCCAAAAATCCCAGCAAGGAAGCTGTATGAAAAGGATGAAGAATAAAATCATAAAAAGCTTGAACTGGCGGGAAGAAAGCTTTAACCTCTGTACGATTTACAACGCTTCTGCTGTTCATTTGATTAATCATAAAATAGAGGAAAAAGGAGCCGACGGAAACAAGAGCCAGAATGACATTGGACAGGATGGTCTTGTACTTCCTGAAAAAGACTGTCTTGGTAATGAAATGGACGGCAATCAGAATCAGAAAGGTGATAACTGAACTTAAAATCAGAATAGCAAGCAGAGCTAAGGGCAGGCCCAAGAAAGGATTACCACCTTGGAAAGCCAGAACCAAGAAATAACTGAACATAGGCAAAATGGCAATCAGCAATGTCAGAATAACTGAAATGCTTTTGCCGACGATGATTTCTGCTTCGCTAAAAGCGTAGGGACGATAAGACTGCAAGTCCTTGCTTTCATAAAAGACATTGTAAAAAACCAGAAAGCCCTGAGACATAGAAAAGAGAGCAAAAGCAGAAACCAAATTGGCAAAGAGACCAGGATTGCCAACTAGTTGGTTCAGGGAGCCCATCAAGCCGAAAAGAAAGAGATAGACCAGTCCTAAAATCAGATACATGCGGATGGCCTTCAGCGATACATTGACCTTGCGCTCAGGATTCTTAGCTTGCATCTTGCGGTACTGCTGCAGCTGAGACGGCTGAATGGCGTAGAGGATGTTGATATCAACGAGTTTTTTTATAGCTTTAATGCGCATCAGGACTCACCTCTTCTCTACGGCCAGCTAGACCAAGATAAATGGTTTCAAGAGACTGTTCTGGATGTTGGCCTTTTAGTTCTTCAATCGTTCCGTAGAAAATCAATTTCCCTTTTTTGAGAACGGCCACCTTATCACAGAGCTGCTCTGCCACTTCCAAGACATGGGTTGAAAAGAGAACTGTATTTCCTTTATCTGCATGCTGGCGCATCATCTGCTTGAGGTCAAAAGCTGCCTGCGGATCAAGACCAGTAAGCGGCTCATCCAGCACCCAAATATCCGGATCAGACAAAAGTGCCGCTATGACGAAGACTTTTTGCCTCATCCCATGAGAGAATGAATCAATAACCTCATAGCGATGAGAGCCAAAGTCGAAAAGATGGAGCAGATTTCCCAATCGCTCTTCTACTTCAGCATTTGTCATATCGTAAGAAGTCGCTACCAGCTCCCAAAACTCATTGGCAGTTAGGCGCAAAAATAGATCAGGTGAATCAGCTACATAGCCGATTTTTTTCTTGATTTCCAAGCGATTAGCGGACAATTCTTTCCCATCCACAAAAATCTGTCCACTGCTAGGATTGATAACGCTGACCAATGACTTAATGGTAGTAGATTTGCCGGCGCCATTGTGACCAATCAGACCGACGATTTCTCCGCTCTGCAAGGTCAGATTCAGCTGATTGAGAGCTACCGTTCCTTCATAAACTTTAGTGACATCTTTAAATTCAATCATAAGAGAGCTCCTTTACCGATTTCTATACAGATTAGTATACTCTTTTTGCGGCTTTTTGTCTCGTCTCTGCCTAACGACTGCTACAAGATAAAGCTAAAAGCAGCTGAACTTCATCTAACTATGAAATTCCAGCTGCTTTATTAAACAGAACGACTACGGTTGTTTGTATTTCTTTGCTAAACTAGATAAGCCTAGTGTGCTGACCAGCAGAGCCAGGCCAAGATGCAGGATTCCCTTATCTGAATTGCTTCCTGTTTTAGGTAAGGCAGCTGGAGCTTGCTGCTTGCTGATCTTCTGAACTTTTCCTACTGCCTGATCATAATGTTCTGCATAGTGAACCGCCAACTGAACTGACGGAACTTCTTTTCCTTCTTCGCTGTCAAAGATATACTCAGGAACTTCTAAAATTGCTGGTGCAACTAATTTGGCACCAATAATCTCTGGTAGAGCTGCATAAGCTGTATCAAGAGCATTCGGTATATAGTTCGCCTTTTGCAAACGACTAGCTTCCAAAGTAGGTATTAGCGCACTGATGGAGTCCGTCTTGAAAGTTACTTCATATTGACGATCAATCGTGAGGTCGCTTGGGTCGTACGTGTTGAAAACAAGAGCCAGCTTATGACCTTTTTTCACCGTATAGAGATTAGGCTGCAAATAGACTGTATAGTCTTGGAATTGACCAATTTGAGGATCAATACTATTTTGCGAGCTAGACGGTGTATAGCCCGATTCTGGATTAGCCAGATTGACCCATCCTTTTGCAATGACTTTGTATTTGGTTTTGATAGTCGCAAAATTTTTGATATCCATATTGTTGAGATTGCTGCCCATCCAAAAGCCGTCTTTCTGACTTTCATCACTGGCTGCGCCGTTTCCAACCACATCAAACTCTTGGTCTGATACATCTACTAGGAGGGCATTGACCTGCAGATTACTGCCGCCCCACTTTGCCAGAGCTGCCTTGAAATGGACTGGGATATGTCCTTTAATGGTCATATCCTCTTTGACATCTGTCATAAAGGTCAAATTAGCTTTAGAAGAAGCTTTGCTAACCGCTTCATCACGCTTGCTGGTATCAATTCCCGCTCCCGCGTAGTCACTGGAAATCGTTTCTTCTAAGCGCTTGGACTGAGCTGTCAGAATCAAGCGATTACTGCTTTTCCAATCATCATAACTGGTCCATTTATTTGGATCATAGTTATTTTGCGCTAAAACAGCTGGAAGTTTGCTGACATCATTTTCTACATCATAGAGGTAATGAGAGAACCAGGTATTGAGTAAGTCATAAAAATCTTGCTTGTTAGCTGTAATACCAAAGCCTCTAGATACGGCAGCTGGATTGATATGATTTCCTTGGTGAAGATAAAGTTTCACATCTTGACCGGCTTTTTTTAGCGCATCATACATGAGCTCAAAGTGTTTGGTTTTGACATTGTCATCATTCAAACCATGAACTAGCAGGGCACTGGTCTTTATCTTTTCTGGATGTAGCGTGTAATCCCGCTCCTGCCATACCGGACTATAGTTACGGCCGTGCGCATTCTGGTCCTTATTTAACTGATTAATGTAGTCAGCATACTTGTTACTAATAGCAGACCAGTCTTTTTGATCCAGCAACCGTGTAGCGACATAGAGCGACAGCCAAGATAAATCACTGTAGGGCGGATTGGTGTAAGCCGACCCTTGACTATTGAAATAATCATACCAGCTGGCAATTCCAGCTGCTGGAACAATGGTTTTCAAGCCTTCAACGCCAGTCGTTGCCACACCGAAAGTTGTCGTACCAGCCCAAGACAGACCAGTCATGCCGACCTTGCCATTAGCCCAGTCGGCCTTGATTTCGATATTGTTAGTTCTGTCTGTGTAGGCCGTTCGTTTACCATTGATCCATTCGACAATATTTTTAAATGCTTCAATTTCTAAATCAGAGCCAGTTGTATTAAAACCTTCAGAACCTTTGGTTCCTAGACCAGCGCTAGAAACAAAGGCATAGCCCCGGACGAGGAAATAATCATACCAGTTCAAGTTTTCATAGTCATAAATCCCCTCATATGGACTGTAGTAATACCAATCCGATGACATTGCTCTTTTTGCTGCATCAATACTGCTCATGCTAGAAACTGGCTGACGCTTAGCTGGCTGATTGCGGAGGCTCTTCATGTCATAAGAACCGTTTGTCGGCAGATTGAGACTTTCCAGCGTCACATGGTCTTCATCCAAGGTTCCAGCGACATAGGGACGAGCTTCCAAGATTGTCGCAGCCTTATAATCACCCTTAGCAGCTGCCTTAGGAAGCTGCACAATAGCCTTGACTAAATCTCGCTTACCGTCACCATCCGTATCGTAGTCAGTCTCTACATAGACTGGGAAACGAACAATCTCACTGCCTTCATAAGTATACTCCTCATATCTGTCTTCACCACTACTATATGGAAAAATTGGCTGTGAACGACCATTCAAAAAGAGGGGCTCTTTCTTTTCGGAGCGATAAGCATCATGCAGTCGCTTGGCAACCGAATACATAGATTGCAGATTAGCACCCTGAACACTGGCTGTCAAATCAGCCTCTTTTTCAATCATCCCCAGGCTCTTTGCTAGATTTGCTCTATCCTCGGCACTGCTCCCCAACTGAGAATCACTGACTGCTGCCCACTTGAGCAATTCATCTACAGCCTCCTGCAGGGTTATTTCCTTATCTGAGAGTGAAGGATTTGAAAGACCGCCGGTATAGGCAGATAAATCTTGACCTTTCACAGCAGTTGAGGCAGCGGAAGGTGCTGAGCTGACATCTTTAGCCAAAGCAAGAAGCTCCTGCTCCTGCGCTGGGCTAAGACTAGGTACCGTTCCCTCAGCTGCAAGCGGTGGCTTGTCTTGCTTTTCCTGCACCGAATCTTCTGAAGAAGTCTGATTTGAAGTTTCTACTGTCGTTGACTCTTGGTCCTTGGAGCCAGTTTCAGAAGCCTTTGCAACTGTTTCTGTCTTGAGATTGTCCGTGCGCTCGCTGCTAGCTTGAGTCGCCTCATCCGCCTGAACAGCTTGTGCCAATACCAAAGGTGCAAGTAACAAACTTGGCAGGAGTAATGTAACTAGTCTTTTCTTTCTCATAAAGACACCTTTCTTTAGATAGAATCTTTTATAACAAGTCCATTATACTATGTAAGCGCTTTTGTTTCAATCTATTCTATCTTTTATCTATGGAAATGTCAAAATATCTATAGTAGCAGAAAAACGCAAACGATTGCGCCTTTCCTCTTCTTTTGGTACAATAAAGCCAATCAGTGAGAATGAAGAGGAAAATTTATATGGAAAACCAAACTTTAATGCAGTATTTTGAATGGTATCTGCCAGATGATGGTCAGCATTGGAGTCGCTTAGCGGAAGATGCACCAAACTTAGCAGCGAAAGGAATTCGCAAAGTCTGGATGCCGCCCGCTTTCAAAGGAACAGGCTCTAATGACGTCGGTTATGGTGTATACGACCTTTTTGATTTGGGTGAATTTGATCAAAAAGGGACCGTCCGCACCAAGTATGGATTGAAAGAAGAATACCTCCGAGCGATTGAAGCACTTAGCCAGAACGGTATCGAAGCTATTGCTGATGTGGTTCTCAATCACAAGGCTGCAGCTGACTATAAAGAGCGCTTTACCGTTGTTGAAGTTGATCCTAACGACCGCACAAAGGTCTTGTCAGAACCTTTCGAGATTAAAGGCTGGACTAAGTTTGTCTTCCCAGGCCGCAATAAAACTTACAATGACTTCAAATGGCACTGGTACCACTTCACCGGCACTGACTATGATGCCAAAAACAACAAGTCAGGCATTTTCCTCATTCAAGGAGACAATAAAGGTTGGGCAGATGATGAGCTAGTGGACAATGAGAACGGCAACTACGATTATCTGATGTATGCGGATATTGATTTCAAGCACCCCGAAGTCATCCAAAATCTCTACGACTGGGCCCATTGGTTCATTGAAAGCACTGGTGTACATGGATTTCGCTTAGATGCTGTCAAACACATTGATTCTTTCTTTATGAAGAATTTCATCCGCGATATTACTGAAAAATACGGTGAAGATTTCTATGTTTTTGGGGAATTTTGGAATAGCGATGAGAAGGCCAATAATGATTATCTAGAAAATATTGACTATCGCTTTGACCTAGTCGATGTCAAGCTCCATCAGAATTTATTTGATGCCAGCAAATCTGGAGCAGACTATGACCTGCGAACTATTTTTGATCAGACACTTGCAAAAAATCACCCCGAATCAGCTGTAACCTTTGTGGACAACCACGATACTCAGAGAGGGCAGGCCCTGGAGTCTACCGTCGAAGAATGGTTCAAGCCTGCGGCCTATGCTCTCATACTTCTAAGAGAAGCTGGATTGCCCTGCGTCTTTTACGGAGACTACTATGGCATTAGAGGAGAATTTGCACAAGAGAGCTTTCAAGAGGTACTGGATAAACTTCTAGACATCCGCCTCAATCTAGCCTATGGCGAGCAGAACGACTACTTCGACGATGCCAACTGTATCGGCTGGACCCGCCAAGGTAAGGACGATGGTCAGCCAATCGCTGTCCTTATCAGTAATGACCAAGCAGCCAGCAAATCCATGCTTGTCGGTTCAGAATGGGCTGGCAGAGAATTCAGCGACTATCTGGGCAACAGCTCCCAAATCGTAACCATTGACGACCAAGGCTGGGGAGAATTTCCTGTGGAGGAAAAATCAGTTAGTGTCTGGAGTGTTAGATAAGTCGCAGTAAAATATGGAAAAAGAAAAATAAGACCAAATTGGCCTTATTTTTTTCGTTCTTTCTTGGAATATAGTAAGCTAAAGGAAGCCAAAAGACTGATGACTGCTGCTCCCAAGAATGATGAATTTGTGTTTCCAGTATTTGGTAATTGATGTTTGGACACTCGAGATAGAACTGGACTAGTCTCAGAGTTTTCAACCCTTACAGGACTCTTCTGCTCAGAAGTTTCTGTTCCCAAAGGTGTTTGAGTATGCGTTTTTGGCTTGTAAACATAAGTGCGAACGCCATTGGCATCTGATACAGAAACGAATCCATACTCCTCAATAGTCTTAGCATCTAGCAAACCAAATTCCTCAGCTGCTAAAGGTCTTCCTTCTACATCTACAAAGCGAGTGATTTCGATAGAAGGCTTGTCCTCAACCGGAGCATCTGTCGGTACTTCATGCACGCTGGTACGATAGACATGTGTGCGAATACCATCCTCGTCACTGCTGGATTGGTAGTCATAACCAGCGATACTCTTAGACGCCACCAAACCACGTTCAGGATCTGACAGCTCTTGACCATTTTCATCTACAAAGCGGGTCATTTCTAAGACTGGTAGGTCTTCGCTTAGAACATCTGTCGGTAGTTCATGTACACTTGCTCGGTAAACATGAGTACGAATGCCGTTCTCATCAGTACTAGACTGAAAGTCATAGCCAGAAATTCTCTTAGATGGCACTAAACCTTGTTCAGGAGCTGATAATTCTTGACCTGATTCATCTACAAAGAGGGTCATTTCCATGACTGGCTTGCCTTCACTTGGAGCATCTGTCGGGACTTCATGCACGCTGGCGCGATAGACATGAGTACGAATGCCGTCCTCGTCACTGCTGGACTGGAAGTCATAGTTGATAATACTCTTAGACGCCACCAAACCTTGCTCTGGATCTGATAGTTCTTGACCTGATTCATCTACAAAGCGAGTGATTTCGATAGATGGCTTGTCCTCAATCGGAGCATCTTGCGGCACTTCATGCACACTAGAACGATAGACATGAGTGCGGATGCCGTCCTCGCTGCTGCTGGACTGGAAGTCATAACCAGCAATAGTCTTAGACGCCACCAAACCTCGTTCTGGGGCTGACAGCTCTTGACCGCTTTCATCTACAAAGCGGGTCATTTCTAAAACTGGTCGTTCTTCGCTTGGAGCGTCATTTGGAAGTTGGAACTGGCTGAGTACATACTCATAGACGATTCTTTTGGTTCTTCTTGCTTCGTACTCTCCCGATTCAGCATCATAGTATGATAATCGAGATTTATAAGTATAGAGCTGATTCTTATAGGAAATAAGAGGCTTAGGGCTGACTGTGTATCTGGTTTTAGCCAATTGCTTATCCATAATGGGGTTAGCAATGGCATTGCCCTGATCGTCTTGGTAACGGACAAGAACCTTGCCCGGTTCCTCATCAACTTTCTTAACATCTGAAAGTTTAAAGACGAAGCCTTCAGCTTTGACCGTTCTAAAAACTCTATCTATGTCAGGTTGGTTAATACTTAAGCCAAGTATAGTCTTCCCTCCCCTATAAAAAGTTGGTTCAACAGGTGTAAGTCCACCATCGGGCGTCTCAATTAAATTATGTACGCCCTCAATTTGAATCGTGTAGTCCCTATCGATATAATAGCGAGTCCTGTCATGAGGTTTCATCAGATACAGTTTGTAGTGGAAGGTTTTAATATTGTTTTCACCAAACCAAGGCGCCATTACAGTCGGATTATTACCCAGCCAGTCGATATACACTAGATCGTTATATTTATCTAATTCTAAAGGAAGTCTAAAAATTCTACCAATTTGAGATTCATTGAAACGATAATTTTGTTGTCTCCATGGCTCATTGGGATCTCTATAACCAAATCCTAAGGGATCCGTATCTCGTGTATCAAACAATCCATTCTTTAAATCGTTATTGAAATGATGGGAATAAAAATCAACTTCCTTTTGATTAATAACAATTTTCTGAAAGTACGGATTAATAGGTCCTCGTTCAGACAATCTCCTTTCAATAGGAAACGCTTCAACTCGGAACATATCTGGATTTTCAGAATATATTTGCCTTATCTCTTTCATAGATAATATCCTACGATCTGATTCAGGCAGATATTTTCTAGAAAAAGCCTCTTCGTAGGTTTTCCAACCATGCCATTCTCGTGGAGTATATGCTGTTCTCAAAAACACTCGTTTTGGAATAGATTCATCAACTGTCAAATCCAATTCAGAGCGCGGAATAATAGATTTTGGTATTCTAGCTACTTCTTCTGGCGTCGGATTTGGATTGAATATAGACTCCCACTTATTCAAAAAGAAAAGGGCTGTATTATTTTGGATAAATGAATCCCAACTAGATACTCTTTTTGATGGAACTTGTCTAAAATCCTCATCTTTGACTAGATTTAAATTTTCAACTTCCTTTAAGTTAATGTATTTAAAGACACCATCCATCTTACGGATTGCATAAGCATGATCATACTTTTTAGCTGCTTCTTCTATTTGCTCCACCGACTGTATCTCTGGCATGACAGATGTCATGGTTGCAGCCTTAGTTATTTCATCTCTCTCTTCCTGAGTATGATAGTCATAAAATTCTTGAGCTAACCGTTTGATTTCAGGCGTGACTTGGGCCGCACCATTCTCTCCTTGTTCTGAAACGGTTAGACCAGAAGGTCCCTCTGCTGGTGTATTTTTGATTGTACCATCATTTGGCAGTTCTTGAGTGATAGGAGGAGTCGACTGGTTATTCTGGACTTGATTCCCATCTGTTTCATTATTTACCTCATCTGCTTGTATAGTCACTGCCATTGTCCCAGTAAGCAGTAAAGACAGAGGAATTGGAACTAATTTCAGTCCCAGTTCTACTTTTTTTCCTAAACTCTTTTTCATATTATTCTCCTTTTAATCTCCTATTTTTGACATTTTAAAAACTTTTTCCCATAGATTGACTAGTAATCCTTTGTGATAACGATTAGCAAGTTCTTTTGATTTTTCCGAAAATCCCCTCCATTCTTTTTCTCCAAATTGGCTAAATTGCTCTAGATGGGCAATATACTGATTAGCGTCATTTTGCGGTATCAGCCAGCCATTCTCTCCATGCTTAATATAAGCGCGATTGGCATAACGCACATCCAAGCCTATCAGAGGTAAGCCATTAACTAGAGCCTCGTAAAGTGATGTCGCAAAGGCTTCCGATAAGGAGGTGCTAATATAGGCATCATAAGCTTGATAAGGTACCTTAGACTGATAGCCCTTAAAATGAACCATATCTTCCAAATCATTGAGCTGAACGACATCTTGCAGCATGGCCATATCTGGACCATCTCCATAGATATCTAAGCTAAATTGCTCATACCCTTTAAATTTGAGCAAAGCCATGATTTTCAGCAATAACAGAACATTTTTCTCCTCAGACAAACGACTAACTGTCACCAAGCGAATATCCTTAGGATCAAAGACTCTCTCTCTTGGATATTGGACCACTTGATCTGCATAGGTTGTTGGAATAAAGAGGGCCTTATCCCTCATCTTTTGAGGCAGATAAGCCTCTTGGCTTTCCCCAACCAAAATCAAAGAGTCTAATACATCCTGATCCAGCCAGCCCATGACCTTTTTATTTAACTCTTGTCCGAGGGCGATCATATGATCCTGATGAAGGACGCGACCTACATGAAAATCTTGTCCACGTCTCAAGAGAACATTTTCTGGAATATCCAGACGCTCCATCATCAACCAGTCTTCTGGCTCAAGCTCCTCCTCAGCAAACTCCTGCAGACTCCTGCCAGCTAATTCTATGCCCAGAAAACGGACTTTAGTCCTATCAATTCCCAAGGCTTCATAACTATCCAGCACAAGCTGCCTAGAAGAGACATTAGCATATATATCTGTATCCGCTTCAGAAACCCACAACTCATAAGGCACTTTCATTTCTTCAAAAAGCTCAAATCGATTGCGGAGGGCAATGTCAATCCCAAATGCCCTAGCACGGATACAAGAATCCACACAAACTACTTTCATTTTCTCCCTTTTAACCTAAAGTAATTCTATATACGAACATAACATATTTTTAAGAATTATACCAATAATCTGAGCAATAATTTTAGACAAAATTATCCTTTTTGTTCAACCAAGCCACTTCTTAGATAAGCATCCACCATACGCTCTGTCGCGACAACTGAATCAATATGGGTACGCTCATAAGAGTGGCTGGATTCGATACCAGCGCCTAACAGGGCATGCTTGACTTCTGCTCCTGCGCTCATAGCTGCAGAGGCGTCTGATCCGTAAAATGGATAGATGTCCAGTTTGTAAGGAATGTCCTGCTCCTTAGCCAAATTTACCAAATGCTGGCGGAAGCCGTAGTGATAAGGCCCCGAAGCATCCTTAACACAAATGGAAACCGTATACTCATCTGTCTGCTGGTCGTCACCCATAGCGCCCATATCAACCGCCAGATACTCTACAGCTTGTTCTGGCAGGCTGGAATTAGCCCCGTGACCAACCTCTTCAAAGACACTGAAAGCAAAATGAGTCGTCACCGGAAGCTGAATATTTTCCTCTTTATAAACGCGCAAAAGATTGAGCAAAATAGCTGCGCTGACCTTATCATCCAGAAAGCGAGACTTGATAAAGCCTGACTCAGTAACTGTGGTACGAGGGTCAAAGGAAATGAAATCACCGACTTCGATTCCTAAATCGCGAGTTTCTTTCTCACTCGTCACCTTTTCATCCAAACGGACTTCCATATTGTCCTGAGTACGTTCAACCGTCCCAGCATCCTTATAGACATGGCAGGAAGTCTGGTGAACTAAGATAGTCCCACTGATAGTCTTACCACTGCTAGCCACGTGGACTAGGCAGTTTTCTCCTTCAATCATGTTCCAAGGGAAACCGCCAATCCGATCCAGCTTGAGACGACCATCTGGCTTAACCGCCCGAACAATAGCCCCCAGTGTATCCACATGGGCAGTCACTACCCGATGCTGGGCATCATTTTCGCCCTTAACCACAACATGAACGCCGCCTTTATTGGTCCGGACAGGCTCATAGCCCATTTCCCCCAGCGTTTTCACCAGATAGTCTGCCACCTCAGCCGTAAAGCCTGTTGGCGAAGGGATAGCCGTTAATTCTTGTAAATATTGAACAGTTTGATTCATGAATGTCTCCTCATCGTTTTTCTTTATTATAGCACAAAGAAAGCCTGAGCAAATAGATTTTCAGCAGGCTTTTAAGGATTAAATGCAATAAAAACTCCTCAATTACTATCGCTATACTGCTGCTCTTTCTCCTCTTGGACTTCATTCTTTCCCAACTCCCAGAAGAAGAGATTGCCTAACAATCCTAAGAGAAAAAGCAAGATAGGAATGGCATAAGCTGCTAGGGGATTATAAGCTTCTCCAGCACTAATTTTCATCTGTGGGCCGTATGGAGCTATCAACTGATAATAATTAAGACCGCAAAACAAAATCGAAAAGAAAAAGATAGAAAAGTAAAGACGATAGAGATGTCCTAACAGCTGTCCTTTGAGTAAATAAGTAACTTCCCCCATCAGTGTTGCAAAATTCATAACAGCAACTACAAAATAAGCAATGACAACAGGAACTAAAAATAGAAAAAGGTAAAGATAACCATAAGCAACCCCCGGCTCTGGCTCAATTCCCGAATAACCGTACTGAAAAACCAGTAGATACAAAACTAAGGGCAAAAAAGGAATCACCCTAAACTTCTTATTTTTCATCCACATCTCCCTTTAAATAAAGAAACTTCTTCTTATTTTATTATAACAAATCTTCTTTATAAAACAATATTTACTTTTATTTTAAGGTATTTATTGACTATAAAATCAAGCTTAGCAAATTTCAGCCAATGTAAAAACAGCCATTCAAATGTCTGTTTACTTTAGAGTTTATAAGTTTAAACATCAGTACATTATCGAGAATAGATGGTGACAAAGACAAAAAAATCATCTCAGCTAGCTGAGATGATTCGTTTGGCTAATTTTAATTAGCTTTTTTGAAACGATAGACAAGAGCTGATAAAAGAATCAGTGCAAATCCTGCTGCTATCGCAAAGATAGATGTTTCACTGCCAGTTTTCGGCAAAACTTTTTTGCCAGTTGCTGATCCACGAACATCTTTTCCATCTTTATCTGATGAATTACCTGGGGTTCCATCAGTCGAACCGACTGGTTTGTCACCAGATGATGACGGTGGTGTAGAATCTGAAGAAGATGGTGGTGGTGTTGGTCCTTGTGGACGTCTAGCTTCAAATGTCCATGTGCCTGTAAATTTGACATCTGAGCCTGCAATAGTTTTACTATCCGCGTCATATTTAAGGAATTTCCAAGTACCTCCAGTTACTTCAATAGAATCCTTAGCTGGCTGAACCGCTTGAACTGCAGTACCATCTGTGTATTCATTGGCATCGGTCGGCAACAATTCTGTTACCTCTGCTGGTAAGGCGCGATTCGGATCTTCGCTTACAAATTCATACGTTACCTTATATTTCGGTGCTGGAGTGAAATTCCATTTACCGGTAAATTTAAGGTCCTTATCCGCAACAGTCTGTGCATTCGTTTCTGCATAGCCTTCGAAAGTCCATGTGCCTTCAGTAACTGTAACACTTGTTTTAGTAGGCTGCTTAGCGTCTACATTAGTACCACTAGTGTAGCGATTAGTATCTGCTGGAAGCAAATCAGTTACTTCTTTTGGCAGGTTTGGATAGGCTGGGTTAGAGCTGAGAAACTCATAGCTGACACCATAGTCTTTATAACTGTTGGTGAATGTTGGATTGTTGTCTGTAACAGCAGCTTCCAACTTGGCATTGTTTTCAGTCACTGTGACAGTCACAGTATGTTCTGCACTGTCATAAGTCACTCCCGCTTCATTTCCAGCTACTTCTGTCAGCTTGTAGGTATAAGTCCCTTCTTTATCATAGTTGATTTCAGGAAACTTGATATTACCATTGGCGTCATTTGTTGCTTGAAGTTCCACGTTATTTCCGCCAACCTCAGTCAGCTTGAAAGTGTACTTACCAGCTTCAAGTGCTTTACCATCCAGAACTTTTTTAGCAGTAATTGTTGCAGTCGCTGGCTCTAACTTGTATGTATTGGTGAAAGCATCACGGTCATAGGTAACCGCTGCTGTCTTAACGCCGTTGTTGTCTGTTACAGTAACAGTAACATTGATGTCTGAATTGGCATCGTTTGTCACACCTGGCAGATTACTTGCGCGTTCACGAATGACGTAGTTAAAGGTTCCTTCTTTTTTGAAACGAAGTTTCTTAAAGGTTACGGCACCAGCTTTATTGGTTACCGTTTGAACAACTTTGTCGTTGTCATCCTTATTGATCAAATCAAAAGTAAATTCACCATCTGCCAAATTGCGGCCAGTCAATTCCTTTTTGACTTTGAAGATAACTTCATCAGAACGGGTACCTTCCCCGACACCATCAAGTGTTGTCAAAGGCGCGAATGGACGTGCTAACAAATCAGGCATCTTTTGCCCATTAGATGTAACGGTTACATCGTTAAAGGCTTTTTTGGTTACCTTATCTACTGGCTCAGTCAAACGAGTTCGGTAGATAACATAAATACCTCTTCCACTCAAATCCCCAGCATTAACTGTGAAATGATTGGAGTCTGTAATTGAAACGACATCGCTTGGGTTAAAGGATTTACGTGTGCCAGAAGCACCTTCCCACTCAGTAAAGTAGTAACCTGTAATCCCTGTATCTTCATCCAGCTCTTGACCTTCTGGAATAGCGTCCTCAATGACAACTTGACCAAGATTTTGGACATCACGATTGACACGGATACGCCAGTTGACATAATTAGGATCCTTAGAATCCTGAACACCCCACTTGGAATACCCCTGTGGTTCTTCATCAACCTTGATACGCTTCAGCCTATAGGTTCTAGCACCTGGGAAATTAACTTCTTGCTCTTGGTCATAAGGCATATTATCAGCCCAAACCACTGTGAAAGAAGATTGAATACGCTTGGTATCTGGCATTTTCGCAAAATACTCAGCATTTGTGACAGTAATATTTGCTGTATTGGAAACAGGATCTGTCACCAACTTGGCAACAACAGTGCCATCCGGTGCACTAATGTTTTCCTCCAAAGTTCGCTCAATTTTGAACTGTGATGGAACACGATAAACCATGGTATCACCATTATTTAATACTTTGCTATCCTCAAATGTATAGGTCGGAGCAATGTAAAATTTACCTTCACCGTAGCCTGTATCCTTTAAAGGATTAGTATTAATAGTGACATCTGTAGTTAGCTGATAATCACTTTCACCTAACTCTGCAGCAGAAACCCTAGGACTTGAGCTTAACAAGGGAAGAAAGGTTGATACCAAAAGCAGCAAAGTCATCAAAGCATGAGACACTTTATGATAAGTTTGTTTCACCTTGAATGCGGTCCTCCTTCTTTTTATATTTTATTTTAGACAAATGCTGGCATGCACACCATCACCTGTCTACCCCCTCATTTTCAGTCGGTTCTAAATCAAGATTTATTACCAAACTAAAAATGATAGTACTCGTATATGATAAGCAAATATGACATATACATATCAATTATAACATAAAAATTATAATTTACGCCCTGTAAACTATAATTTTTATTATCATTTTTCTATTCTTTGTCTACTTTCGTTACAAAAAAGTTACAAAAAATTGCTTTATTCAGGCTTGGATGGATTATTATTGATATATTAGAAATAAATGGCAGAAAAAATACCTAGACTTTTTACAGTCTAGATATTTTTAAAGGTATTTCTGAAAAACATTTTGTCGCTTACTTATTAAAGATTGACTGTCTGAAGTCATCTGTCTCACGAATATAAGCATTGTAAATCTTCTTCTTAAGCAGATTGACCCAGCTAGAATCTACACGGCTGGTAGCATTGGCAATGTTGCGTACATCCTCTGCTACTGCTTCGTCCATCAGCTTCTGCATCTCTTCATAAGAGCGAATAGTTACTTTCTTGGTACTACTTGGATTTCTAAGCTCGTACTCAATGGTGATTGGTTTAAGCTTGGTCAGCTGATTAATCCGCTCTTGGTACATGGCCTTCTTGAAGGCTACCCAAGAGTCATATTCACCCTTGAATACATTTTCCAAGACTTTCTGGTCTGTTATCAGACCAACATCTCTTCCGGACCATCCATCCCATGTTTTCTTACCTTCATCAAAGGCTTCCTTAGAGTACTTACCAGAAACATAAGGGATAAATCCTTCATGGTAACCCTTGGCTGCCAGCAACTCATAGGCTGTGCGGCGGAACATGACATCACCCGGCGCTCCATTTGGATTGCTCAAGGCTGAGTAGATTGGTGAGAAGAGGCTGAGACTGAGGTAGCCATTTCGGCCGTATTTCCCACTATCCTTATTCTCCCGACGAGTGATAACATCATTTTCAATCAGGGAGTTAAAAGTCTTCAGCTGCTTGATTTCCTCAGCAGTAAAGCTTCGCGTCTGGTTACCTGCATGGGTCTCCTTACCATACTTATCTGTAATATAGTAATTCTCCATCTTCCTGAACCACTGAAGCTTAGCATCATCGCTCTGCTTCAGCATAGAGGTACCTTCTAGGTAATCTAGGGTGTAGATCATGTCAAACATACCATGGACATAGTGTTGCAGGTCTTCTGCATTTTGAACGCGTTCCTTGAAGTTATATGTGTGTAGACGCGTCTTAGAATCCTTGTCCACCTTGAAAAGGGTATTGAGTGTAATGGTTGCCTCATCTGCACTTGGAGTGGACTGCAGGAGTCCGCGAGCATAAAGCTCAGCTCCCAGACCTTCGCGGCGGCCATTGCCCTCAAAGTAGATACCACCGTCAGAATTATGGGTCATTTCATGCGTGTAGACAGAGTTACCATAGTCTTCTAACAATTTAGCTGCATCAAAGTGGGTTACACTTCCTGTAGCATAGGCATTATAGCCCTTGCTAGGATACCACTTGCCGGCTGGTCCAAAGAATTCCTGCATAGCCAGTGATTTTTTGTCATTAGCTGGAGCCCAATATTTTTGACCATTCTTGTCAACCAATGAGAATCCATCGTAAACCAGAACAGAACGGAAGAGCTTGTCCTTGCTTTCATCGCTTAGAATCTTATACCAGAAGTCATAGTGATCGCGCTGGTATTCAGCAGTTTTTCTCACTCTGTCTTCGACAAATTCAGCTAGCTCTGCATCTGTCCGAACCCTGCCATTGGCATCAAGGCGATAACGGTCATAAGCCCCCATGGAGATGGTAGACATATTGGAGATAGCATAGACACCTTTCTCAGTCATGGTCAAGAGTGGCAAGAGCATGCCCTTGTGTTCCCAGTTATCAGCAGTAATCTTGTCGTAAACGCCGACAGAATACTTACTCTTGTCCTCGGCTGCATCCTGAAGCTGTCTCGCTTCTGCTATATCCGACTTAGCCTCAACGATGTAGGCTTTTGTATTGGTCTTGAGCCATTCATTATTGGACTTGTCCGGCAGGAAGAGCTGACGATAACTTTCTAGATAATTGAAGAGCCCTCGTTTACCAGTCGCTTCAGAAAGCGAGGCATCATAAGCCATATAGTTGTTCTTAGCTTTAAGATTGTTCATGCCTGACTTACCAAGTGAAATGATGGTATCTAAGGTTGAAGCATTATGATTTCCAAAGAAGTCAAATTTATAGGCTGACAATTCCTTGACATTGATATTGTCATAGTTGATATTATACCAACGGTTGAGATAGGTTAGACCAAGTAAGAAGGCTTCTTTATTGTCTTTAATTTGCTGAGCTATATAGTCTGCTACAACATTGCCTTCCGTATTGATAGACTTGTCCATAGCCAGTACCTTGCGTAACTCTTCTGACAGCTTGGTCTTGACTTGGTCAAAAGCCGTATCCAGATAGAGATCATCCAGAGAAGTGTCAGCATTCACGCCTAAAACAGTTCGCATAGCCGGTGAGTCCAGGACAACCTGGTTCAACTCCGGCAGCACTTGATTGAGAATTCTGCTATAGTCTGATAGGAACGCTTCTGGAGTATAAAGGAGGTCTAAGCCGTTTACACTGTACTCTGCAATTGCCTTATATTTGAAATCTCCCTTATAGGTCAGATCCAGGTAGTCAACCGTATTATCCTCAAAGTGCAGCATCAGACGGTTAATTCCTGTCTTATTGCTATTGATATCAGTGATAATCTGATCGCCCTTCATCGGAACAACATCCAGCAAGTACTCGGTATTAAGCTTGTGATTATCTGGAAGTTTATTTCCATAAGCAACGATGGTCTCCTTATTGTAGAACGGAAGGAGTTTTTCCATGTTAGCATAAGCTATCAGGCGGTCTTCTCGAGCATTCTTTTCCTGAGCGTAGTTGACAGAATAAATATTGAGATTCGTGTCTTCTAGCGTGGTCGTAATGTCTAGGTCAGCCAGCTTTTCTTCTGCCTCGTTCAGAGTCAGTGTCGAAGTGACAAACTTGTCATTTTCCAGTGTAGTATTTCCTTCAACTGCATAAGCTTCTGTGATGCGGTTGTTCTCATAACCCTGATCGCCAGAAATACTGTAAACATTTGTACCGCTGACATTGCTGATGACATTATCGATCAAGCCATTGAAGTAATTGGAACCTACTACGCCACCAATCTGACCGTTCTTAGTAGAGTTTTGAATCTTTCCAGCTACATAAGAACGGCTGATGCGGGCATTGTTTTCTAAACGGCCAACCAGACCGCCGAAGCGTTGGTTGTTGGCTCTAGCGCCTGCTAGAATGGTCACATCTGCCCTGCTTTGGCTAATCAAGGAGTTTCCTCCCTTAAGATTGGCAACCAAACCACCGACATTGTATTCTTTGCCCTGTTTATCATTTGACACGATAGTTCCAGTAAAGGAGCTATTGGTGATTTGGGTATTGTTAGCAATAACTACCAAACCTGCTACCTGTGAAGCATTTTCTTTTACTTCTACTCTACCTTGGACTGAAACATCTGTGATTCGAGCATTTTCTGCATTGCGAGCTAGGGCAGCTGAGTCGTAAGTACCGACAATATTGACCTCTTTCAGATCCAGATTAGAAATAGAAGAACCACTCTTGAGGTTTTCAAATAAAGGCTTGGCTAGATTATAAATCGCATACTGCTTGCCATTATGGTTACCTGTCAGACTGCCTGTGAAGTTCCCTTTGAGATAGACATAGTCCGCAGGTGCCAGACTAACTTCGCTAGCATCCAAATCAGCTCCCAGGACATAGTTGCCAGCCATATTTTTCTTCATAGCGTCTATCAAACCAGCAAAGCTGGTGTAGACATTTTGCTGGCTAGGGACTGCCTTACTGATATAGAAGTCATAGCCAGACTTATAGCCTGTCTCACCTTCTTGGACCAGCTCAGGCAGAGAGACTGTCACCTTATAAACATCCCTGCCATCCTTATGGCTTTCCGCTATGCTGTGAACCGGCAGGAGCATTTCCTTAGATTCACTTGATTTGACTTTGACAAAGTAGGTAGACAGATCTGTAGGCATAGAGCTCATAGATACGACGCGCTTAAACTGGTCGTTTTCTTTTCTGTAAAACTCAGCCGAATCAATATCTCGGAAGGCAATCTTCTTGTATTCCAATTCGAAATTGCGGCTGTCCGTTTCAAGATCTGTGAAGCTGCCATTATCCAGTTCATAAGTAAGCTTGGTTTTCAGGGTATAGCCTGTGTAGTAGTCTAAGTCGCCAATCTTCAGACTTCCTGCGAAATTGGTAATCGGAAGAGTACGAACAAGCTGATCACCCTGGTACAATTCTGCAGTTGCTGAACGGAAGGACTGGGTCAGGTCTTCTAATCTATATTGGACTGTAACCGACTTGTCATCTGCATTTTCTGTCAAACTTAGAATAGAAACTGTCGGCTTAACTTTAGGCACTCCATTTAGAGCTTCTTTAGCTGCTGTCAGGCTAGCAAATGCTTGATTGACCTGCACTTGTGTAGCAGTTTGATTGTTCAGAACCCCTTCTGCCTTGGCCAATTCGTCAGTATAAGCTGTCTGCTTATTTGAATCCGCATTTTTATATTTAGCAGTTGTTTTAACAGTTGGATTTAAATCGTACTCTGTTTGAAGAGCAGTTTTGACAACTTCAAGACCGCTTAATTGAGCCTTGGCTTGATTGATTTGTCCCACCAGTTGGTTAACTTCTGCTTGGCTAGCATGTGATTGACTCAGAAGCGCTTGACCCGCTGTCAAAGCAGTATCATAGCTAGATTGATGACTCTGACTATCATTGAAATAACGTGCCTGAGCTTTAATCTGATCTGCTTCCGCTAATAAATTATGCAGTTGAATTAAATCGAACTCTTCTAAAGCATCTGCTTTTGGCGCATCGTTCGGTACCATATGCGGCTTAGCTGTTCCGACTTTGACCACTTGCGTTACCGGAGCTAGAGTTTCTTCATTGGAAAGCTCCTGGCGGTCGATTTCTTGTCCGTTGGAACTATAGACGCGAGTCTTAATCGTACGCTCACCCTGAACTCCTGGAATGGCGATTTGACGGGCATCTCGAACAAGCTCGTCTGTCTCTTCTTCACGAATAGAGAAGTTAATCTTCTCAACACGCGTTTCATCCGTGTAAGTCAGTGGATACTCTGGCAAAGCATCTGCTTTTGGTGCATCACCTGGTACCATGTTCGGCTTAGCAGTACCAACTTTTACAACTTGCGTTACTGGAGCCAGAGTTTCCTCATTAGATAGCTCTTGGCGGTCGATTTCTTGTCCGTTGGAACTGTATACACGAGTCTTGATGGTCCGCTCGCCTTGCACTCCTGGAGTCGCGATTTGACGGGCATCACGAACCAGCTCGTCCGTCTCTTCTTCACGAATAGTAAAGATGATTTTTTCTACGCGTGTTTCGTCTGTGTAAGTCAACGGATATACTGGCAAAGCCTCTGCTTTTGGTGCTTCGTTTGGTACCATGGTTGGCTTAGCAGTTCCGACTTTGACAACTTGCGTTACTGGAGCTAAAGTTTCTTCATTAGACAGCTCCTGGCGGTCAACTTCTTGACCATTGGAACTGTAGACACGAGTCTTAATCATCCGCTCACCTTGGACACCCGGTGTTGTGATTTGGCGAGCACCTCGAACCAGCTCGTCCGTCTCTTCTTCACGAATTGTGAAGTTGATTTTTTCAACTCTAGTTTCGTCTGTGAAAGTCAGTGGATACTCTGGCAAAGAATCTGCTTTTAGTGCATCACTCGGTACCATATTTGGCTTAGCAGTTCCTACCTTGACAACTTGCGTTACTGGAGCTAGAGTCTCCTCGTTGGACAGCTCTTGACGATCGATTTCTTGACCGTTAGAGCTGTAGACGCGGGTCTTGATGGTTCGTTCACCTTGCACACCTGGAGTGGCAATTTGACGGGCATCGCGAACTAGCTCGTCCGTCTCTTCTTCACGAATTGTGAAGTTGATTTTTTCAACTCTAGTTTCGTCTGTGAAAGTCAGTGGATACTCTGGCAAAGAATCTGCTTTTGGTGCATCACTCGGTACCATGTGAGGCTTAGCCGTGCCAACTTTGACGACTTGCGTTACTGGAGCCAATGTTTCCTCGTTAGAAAGCTCTTGGCGGTCGATTTCTTGACCGTTAGAACTGTAGACACGAGTCTTAATCGTACGCTCACCTTGCACTCCCGGAGTTGCGATTTGACGGGCATCCTGTGGCAACTCATCGGTATATTGTTCCTCGATGTTGAAAGCAACTTTCTCTACTCGGGTTTCGTCCGTGTAAGTCAGTGGATACTCTGGCAAAGCATCGGCTTTTGGTGCATCACCTGGTACCATGTTCGGCTTAGCAGTACCAACTTTTACAACTTGCGTTACTGGAGCAAGAGTTTCCTCGTTCGAAAGCTCTTGCCGGTCGATTTCTTGTCCGTTGGAACTATAGACGCGAGTCTTAATCGTACGCTCACCCTGAACACCCGGGGTTGCGATTTGACGGGCACCACGAACCAATTCGTCCCTTTCTTCTTCACGAATAGTGAAGTTGATTTTTTCAACTCTAGTTTCGTCTGTGAAAGTCAGTGGATATTCTGGTAGTTCTTCAACCTTTGGTGCTTCACCTGGAATCAGACTTGACTTACTTGTTCCGACCTTAACAACTTGCGTTACTGGAGCTAGAGTTTCTTCATTGGAAAGCTCTTGGCGATCAATTTCTTGACCGTTGGAACTATAGATGCGAGTCTTGATGGTTCGCTCACCTTGAACGCCCGGAGTCGCAATTTGACGGGCATCACGAACCAATTCGTCCGTTTCTTCTTCACGAATTGTGAAGGTGATTTTTTCAACTCTAGTTTCGTCGGTGTATGTCAGCGGATATTCTGGAAGAACTTCTGTTTTTGGCACATCACTTGGTACCATGTGCGGTTTAGCTGTACCGACTTTGACGACTTGCGTTACGGGAGCCAAGGTTTCCTCATTGGACAGCTCTTGACGTTCAACTTCTTGACCATTGGAACTGTAGACACGGGTCTTGATAGTCCGTTCACCCTCAACACCTGGAGTGGCAATTTGACGGGCGTCCTGAGGCAATTCATCGGTATATTGCTCCTCGATGTTGAAGGCTATTTTCTCAATACGAGTCTCATCCGTATAAGTCAGCGGGTATTCTGGCAAGGCGTCTGTTTTTGGTGAATCGGTTGGAACCAAATATGGTTTAGCTGTACCAACTTTGACTACTTGCGTCACTGGAGCTAGGGTTTCCTCATTAGATAGCTCTTGGCGATCAATTTCTTGACCATTGGAACTATAGACACGGGTCTTAATCGTACGCTCACCCTCAACTCCTGGAGTCGCAATTTGACGGGCATCACGAACCAGCTCATCAGTCTCTTCTTCACGAATAGTATAGTTGATTTTCTCTACGCGCGTTTCGTCGGTGTATGTTAGCGGGTATTCTGGTAGTTCTTCAACCTTTGGTGCGTCAGCCGGAATCAGGCTTGACTTACTTGTTCCAACTTTAATAATCTGAGTGACTGCTGCAAGAATTTCTTCATCCGATAAAACTTGGCGGTCAACCTCTTGGCCATTCGAGGTATAGATACGAGTGGTAATAGCCCGCTCACCCTGGACACCTGGTGTGACAATTTGGCGACTGCCTTCTGGAATCTCATCAGTATACTGTTCTTCGACGGAAAAATCGATCTTTTCTCTTCTTGTTTCATCCGTCGCAGTCAGCTCTAATTCTGGAGCTTGATGCATGGGTGCTTCATCTGGTGCGGTACCATAAGTTGTTAGTTCCGGAACTTCTTGTACTGGCGCTGTATCTGGTGCAGTGCCATACGTTGTCAATTCGGGAACTTCATTCACAGGTGCGGTATCTGGCGAAGTGCCATAAGTTGTCAATTCGGGAACTTCATTCACAGGTGCGGTATCTGGCGAAGTGCCATAAGTTGTCAATTCGGGAACTTCATTCACAGGTGCGGTATCTGGCGCAGTGCCATAAGTTGTTAGCTCTGGGACTTCTTGAACCGGTGCTGTATCTAGCGTTGTGCCATAAGTCGTCAATTCGGGAACTTCTTGCACGGGTGCTTCATCTGGTGAGGTACCATAAGTTGTTAGCTCAGGCACTTCTTGTACTGGTGCGGTATCCGGTGTAGTTCCATAGGCCGTCAATTCGGGAACTTCTTGCACGGGTGCGGTATCTGGTGTAGTTCCATAAATAGTCAATTCTGGGACTTCTTGAACTGGCGCTTCTTTTGGAACAGATTTTACTGCAGCAGTTCCAACCAACACAATTTCCGAAACTGGCTCTGCAGTTACCTGGTCTGAAACCACTTCGCTTTTTACAATTTCTTTACCTGCAATATAATTGCGAGTGACAACAGTACGTGTACCAGCGACACCTGCGCGAATGACCTGAGATTGCCCCTCTGCGAGCTCATTTGAATATTGGTATTCTGTTTGATAAGGCAGGACTTGGGTTTGGCTGCTTTCTTGGCTCTTGAATTCCAGTTCTGGTACTTCAGTGACTGGAGAAAGCCGAGCAAATTCGCGCTCTTTGGCAGCAATAATCTCTTTTTCTTGCTCGGTTAGTTTCTCTGTTTCAGTAGATGCTGGCTTGTTGGCAGCACTCGGATTCCCAGAAAGACTAGCAGATTTGCCCGCCTGCTGATCGACTTCAACAGCTGACAAGTCCTTCTGTGCCGTAGGAAGCTGATGACTTCCTGCTGTGTTTTCCTTGCCTTGTTCACCGCTTTTAAGATAGCCGACATACTCAAAACCAGCAATCTCTAAAGGCTCCGGCAGCTTATCTCCTACTGTCAAATTTAGCCTTTGATTGTAGGCGGCTAATTCAATATTAGTCACTGCAAATACAGAAGGAGCTAGGAGAATAGAGCCTAGACCCGTCACCAGTAAAATAGAAGACAGGTATCGCTTACCATTTCTACCTCGTGCAATTACTAAGACTGCTAAAGTCAGCCCAGCAGCTGCAAAAGTTGCTTCCCACAGACTTGAGTAGCCTGTCTTTGGCAAACTTTTTGCCGAAAGCCCCTGGGTCTTAGGACGGTAAACCAGATAATAAGCATCAGAGTTTTCTTCCACAAACTTTGGAAGCTCCTTAACAACTGCATTCTTCTCAGCTTCAGTCAGTTCAGACTCTACTACGTAGTGATACTGAACTGGAACGGTTTTGCCGGCTGAGACTTCTGCAGCCTCAACCGTACTTATATTTCCCCCTATTGCGGTACTCAAAAAGAAGCTTCCGATAGTGGCGGAAACCAATCCTACTGATAACTTTCTAAAAGAATAACGCTGGAGCGTATCGCCAGTGATTCTTTTTTCCATAATAATTCCCTTTTCTCCATATAATAATCTCTTAAAATTTTACAGAATTTCCTACAAAAATTCAATGCTTTTGCTTAAAAATATATCTTTGAAAGCTGAAATCATCATGTTTTTGAACAACCTGAAAATAGTGTTCATTTTTAACTAAAAAAACAAATCTTCGGTTAGAAAATTTGCTTTTTAAAATGTGATTTACTTTGTTAGTCAGGAGTTCAAATTCAACTCAAAGAGACCATACTCATGCTTGTCTCCTTGCAATTCCGCTGCATAGTGGCGCGTGACTGTTTTTTGATGAATCAAGGCTCCAATAGCTGAGGCTTGTCGCTTCTGCGCTTCTTTAAAAATCGGATAGGCCAAGGCAGAGCCCAACCCCAAGAATTCTTCATCTACTCCTAGATACATAATCGTATAACGTTTGGGAAAGCGCTTAGCCCAAAAAAGCTTGGCTAGGTTAAGAGGAGTCAGTTTTTGATAAACCAGAGAACCGTAGTCCGGCATGGCAATCAGAAAACCAGCCAGCATGCCCTCCTTATAGGCCAGCTTAACCATAGAAAAATCAAGAATATACTGGTATTTCTGAAAAATCTGACTGAACTGCTGACTGGAAATAGACCGATAAATCGGAAAATCTTGATAGAGGCGATTGAGAAGCTCAAAAACCTGCAGCGAAGCTTCTTCCCAATCCTGCTTCTTAGGAGAGCAAATGGTGAAACCTGCTTTTTCAAAAGACTCAAAGCGATGAGCCAGCTTGTCCTGATGAGTTTGATTGCTGACCTTGGGATAAAAATTGGATAAATAGCGCTCCTTGAGCTCAAAACCAGCAGCCTGCCACATCCGGGGATAATAGTCTGGATTATGAGGTTCTCCAGTAAAAGGAAGCTCCTCTGTTCCAGTCAGCTGCATTCGATAGCCCAGCCAAAAACTTGCCTGTACGGGGCCGATTATCTTAATCGCTCCGAGACTGCGAGCAAAACCTGCTAAATGCTCGATAAAAGCAGATGCAATCCGTTGATCATTGATCGACTCGAAAAATCCCAAGTAAGCAGCCTCATCACCTGGATAGAAGGTCAGGAGCCCTCGAATACAAGGCCGACTGTCCACATAGCCAATAAAAGCATAGGTTTCTAAGTCAGAACTCAGCGGGTGACTGCCTTCAATCAAAGCCAGTTCTTCCTCTTCCGACTGCATGAGGTGGACTGGCTGGTAAATCTGTTTGGGCAGGGCTAGAAAATCGGCCAGCTCTACAGTATTGGGTTTGACTGGTTTAATTTCCAGCATGGTCTTCCTCCTTGATTAGTCGAATCTTGCCAGTAAGGCCATCCATCTCAATCCAGTCACCATTTTGCAGCTGGCTGCAGGCGCCTCTAACATTGACAATGGAAGGAATACCTAGCTCGCGGGAAATAATGGCCGTGTGCGAGAGCAAAGACCCCTGCTCGGCAATGACACCCTTGGCTTGGGTCAGAAGATAAACCCAGCCCGGATCGGTCATCTTGGTCACGATAATCCGGTCCTGAGCAGACTCAATCTCCTGCACATCTTCCACGACCAAAACCTGAGCCTTAACGCAGCCAGGTGAGCAGCCAATCCCTTGTAAGGCTTGATTGCTCGTATTATAACTGCTGGTGCGGTTTTGCGGTTTCATATATTTCTCAAAGACTTGTCCAGTAAAAACATAGCGACTAAAGGTTGGCAGTTCCTTGTCAGCCTCCAACTTCTCCCGACGCTCGGCTATCAAGCCACTAACATCTCTGGGCTTTCTGGTCAACTCAAACAATTCTTCCTTTGTCAGGTAAAAAACATCGTCAGGCATAGCCAGCAGCCCTTGCTCGGCTAATTGCTGCCCCAATGTTCGGAAAATCTGCCGCATCATACCGTAGATCCGTGTGCGGTTTAAGCGTGAGCTTTCCCGATATTTAACACCAGCCATGGCTCGCTTGCGAAGAAAATTCGCCCACCAACCTGATTTTTGCTCCTCTTCTTCAAGTTTCTGAGGAGCCAACTTCTTCTCCTCTTGCTGGCACATTTGCAGCAGGAGCTTGAGCAGACGCTCTGGATGCGTTCGGAAGGTTGATGTTTCTAACTTCAACTCTTCCGGAGCCCGATCGCCAAATTCATGGATAAAATGGACTATTTCTTGAACCAAAGGATGCTGGCGACTTAGAAAGACTGCTGAGCTTTCAGTTTCCATAGCCTGTCTAATATCTGCATTTTCTTCTGCTTTCAGCTGAGCTGTTAAAGCCTGCAGAGCCAAAGCCGGCCTCATACTTTCAATCTGCTCAATTCCTGCAATCTCAGCCTGAACAGCCCCGCCGCGACGCGACTTCTTTAGCAGTCCAGTATAGACAAAAGCATAGAGGTCATTGACTAGCGTAATGTCCCAGTGAGCCAGAATATCCTCTTTTAGCTTGCTGACCAAGGTAATCAAGGTCTCCGCATCTGCATCAGGAGAAAAGCTCGCTTCGTATTCGCGCTGAATCTGGGCAAACTGCTCTTCCAATTGTCGCATTTGCTTGGGAGCCGTCCAAAACTCTCGGATGATTCGGAGCATGATTTGCAGGCGTTTGAAAGCGGACAGGTGCACTGGCATCTGAGGCACCTCCGTCTCTCTCACTCCCAGCATATCCTGCCAGATAGGAATGATTTTCTTAGAAAAAGGCAGAAGCTGCAAGAGCTGATACCAGCTCTGAATCTGGTAATAAACACGACTATTGACCGGCTGCAGCATATTTTGAAAAGTAGCTTCATAGGCAGCCAACTCAGGGGCACCCTTGCCAACCAAGCGCTGGGCCAGACTGCGGAAAATGCTAGCATAAGCCTCTTGGATAAAACTAATAGTCAGAGGGCTAGAAACTCCCGGATAACTTTCAACAATATTGCTATTATCCAGAATAATCTGCTGTCCCTCTGGCAAGGTGGTAATAGGTCGTGCTTGCAAGAGATAGAGTTGGCCATTGGCGAAGGTAAACTCCATATCCATATAAGGTCCGAAAAGCTGACTCACCTGACCAGCTAAAGATTGTAGCTCCTTGAGTTGTTCCTGTGATACGTCTGGTGAGTCCTCCGTCTGCTCTGTATAAAAGAGCTGGTCCTTGGGATGGAGGGTCACCATTGTCGTAGGAATCTTATCCTCAACAACCTTGTTGCCCAAGCCCCGACCGATAACAATGATATGCTCGTTCAGAATGCCCTTGGGATTAGCTGTGAAGTAAATCCCAGACAAGTCTCCCTCCTGCATGACCTGCACAAGACAAATCATCTGAGCTTGCTTCAAAGATAGGCCTTGCTCAAACAGATAACTAAGAGCTGACTCCTGATAAAGAGAGAGTAAGGTCGCTTGAATAGCTTCTTTAAGCCCCTCTGGCTTCACGTTGAGCTGGCTCTCAAACTGACCGGCAAATGAGGAAGCCTTGCCATCCTCAATGGTAGCAGATGAGCGGACTGCAAAGCGACAGTCTTTCTGAAAAAACTCCTGCCGGATCCAGCTTTCTGCTGCTGTCAGATCTTCCCGCGCAAACTGCTCTTTAGCCCAGTCCTGCAGTTGTTGACTGAGTTGGGACAAGTCCAACTCTCCAGACCGATAAGCTTCTTCCATCCGCTCCAAGTCAGCAGAGCTGGCAGATTCTTGAAAAAAGTCAAAAGCAAACACAGCAAAGTCAGGAACCGGCAAACCAGCAGCCTGCATTTTCAGCAAATGATAGGCCTTGCCTCCAACCCGGTCAAGCCCTGTCTGCTTGATTCTTTTCATCAAAGTACCCCCATCAAGAGATAAACAGCAACGGACAGAACCATGGTCGTCTCCGTGATATAAGTATAACGCTCTACCCGCTCCCGGATATTAAAGCGAGTCGGATCCTTGATAAACTGCTCAAACTGGACAGTCATCCAGATGACATTCAGCACCAAGACCACCACTCCGACATGGGAAATATTCCAGAGAAGAGCGAAATTGGTCAAGATATCCAGCAGAGTCACCACCTCGATAAAGCGAGTGGCTTTTTTGTAGCCAAAAAGCTTAGAATAGGTCACATACTCTGTCTCGTCTTTGGGAGCCCGAATCTTGCGGCAGACTTCCCAGATCAGACTTGGGAAATACATGGTAAAGGCCAGCAAAACGGTCGGCAGGGACAAGAGAGGCAGGTTATACTTGTAGCAGACAAAAGAGATAGTATAGAGATTCAAAATCATCATGACTGGATTATGGGTCACTAGAGCCAGTGGCAGAGAATTTTGAATCTTATCACGCTTGAAGAACCAGAAGGACATGAGAGTTCCGTAGATATAGAGAAAGAGGAACCAGCCGATATTATTCATAAAGAGAACATTGAGAAGTACAGACACAGCTACGATAAAGCTGAGGGCAATAGCCAGGTCCTTCTTTTTCACCCGGCCAGATGGCAGAGCCCGATGAGGAAAGAGCCGTCTGTCGGTCTCATAGTCCTTGAAATCATCTGCAATCCGCAGAATCATCAGAAAGACAAAAATCGTAAAAATCCCAATCAACTCCTGATGGTCAAAGTGAAAGGTGGTCACTCCGTCATTGAGCAAGAGGACAAAATAAATCTCAAAAAACATGATGGCAGCCACAAAAAAGCGCGGCAGCAAAGGAAACATTTCCTTATAATAAACAGCTAATCGTTTAAACATAGCTTTTCTCCAATCTTTTCACCCATTTGAATCTGGGTTTCTATTCCGAGGTCTGAGTAAGTCAGGATATCCTGATCCAAGCGAATCGTGTCTGCCGGATAGAGGACAAGAATAGTTGAGCCGCCCAGACCAAAGCAGCCCTTCTCCTGTCCCCTAACCAAATGATCCTGACTGTGATTGTATATTCTTCCGACCAAGAGAGCCCCTACTTCCATCTGCAGAACAGGTCCTAGGTCGGTATCTAAAAGACAGTATTCTCTTTTATTTTCCTTATAAATCAAGCGCCGCTTCTGGGCTACCTGCCTGACCGTATGGAGGCGTCCCTTGATTTTTCGACTTTGGGTAATTCTGTCGGATTCAGCTGCTAGATAGCGGTGCAGGTCTTCCACTCCCAAACGATAGACAAGAGCTGTTCCGCCACTAAACAGTTGAGCCAATTCTTCATCCAGCAGTAAGTCAGCTAGACTATAAATCTGACCCTTAATCGTCAACTGTAAGTCCTGACTGATGGTAAAAGCCTCCAGCTTGGCATCCGCCACAGCCAGTACTTGACTGTCAGGACAGACTGGACGCAGGGCGGGCTTGATTTTCCGCTGAAAAAAAGCCGCAAAGCTAGGATAGGGTCCATCCTCATAGTCAGCCAGATTCAGCTGATAATTTTCCACAAAAGCTGCTATTTTCTTGCGAGAAAAAGGAGTGTAGTCTTTCAAAGTTAGAAGATAAGACAGGCTAGGTCGGGTCAAGAAAGGCAACAAGATGCGGCCCCAAGCAGTACCATAAAGCTTATCTAACAGACCCGCCTTGTATTCTGTTGGTTCCAGTACTTGGCCAGTCCTTCTCTGATAGACCTTAACCATGCGGGAGAACCCCCAGACCAATCAGACTTGCAACAGCTAAAATCGCAAAGACTAGATAGGCCAGCTTATTTGGCTTGGGAATCCGGCAGTTGTAGACAAATAGAAAGGTCAGCAAAAGAGACAAGCCCAGCCACACCCAAGCAAAGAGACCAGGCGCCAGCCATTGACTGACCAGATAGGTCAGAGGGAAAAATAGGGCACTGTAAGTCACGGGCAAGCCGATAAAATAAGATCCAGATCCTTCATCATGCTTGGCCAAGCGGTTAAAATGTGCCAAGCGCGTAACCGCAGCTAAGGCATAGAGGACAGCCAAGATGATATTGGCCGCTCCCAAGGGCAGCTGAGTCATGAGGAGCATAGCCGGGAGAGCCGCAAAGCTAATCATGTCGCAGAGCGAATCAATTTCAATGCCGAAGCGCTTCTGACTTTCAGTCCGCTTCATCCGTCGCGCCACCACACCGTCAAAGAGGTCGCAGATACCGCTAACGATAAAGGCCATCATGGCTAGCCGCAGCTGGGACTGAATGACGGCATAGACTGCCAACAGTGCAAAAGCAGCGCCCATATAGGTCAGGATAACAGATTTATCGTATTCACCGATAAACAAAGGTTCATTCTTCTTCATGAATTCGTATTTCTCCTCTTCTTCCATCTAAAGTTACCATCATGCCAGTTTCTAGCAGCTGAGTTGCATTCTTAGCGCAGACCAGAGCTGGAATTCCGCATTCCCGAGCGACAATGGAGGCATGACAGAGAACTCCACCGTACTCTGTCACTAGACCGCCTAGAATACCAAAAACATAGCTCCAGCCCGTATCTGTATAGCGAGTGACAAGAATTTCTCCTGGCTCAATCGTCTCAATATCAGCCAAATCCAAGAGGACGCGAACCCGACCGGTCACCTGACCACTGCTGGCTGGCATTCCCGTCAGCAGAGCCCGACTGTCATGGGCTACCTCTTCCAAGCTCATCTCTTTGTCGGTCAAATCACCCACTGGTTCAAAATTCCGATAGGCCTGGCAATAATGCTGATTATCAGCC
Organism: Streptococcus sanguinis; assembly: GCF_900475275.1. Taxonomy (NCBI): domain Bacteria; kingdom Bacillati; phylum Bacillota; class Bacilli; order Lactobacillales; family Streptococcaceae; genus Streptococcus; species Streptococcus sanguinis. Next base: position 1,332,211 of record NZ_LS483364.1, read on the forward strand.
GCTTCTTCTTGAAGCTTGTCGGCAGTCTTTTGCCCTTCCATAAAGGCAGTCAGACTTTCTTTCTTAATGTAAAAAATATCTTGAAAATCTTTCAGAAAACCTCGCTTTTCATAAGCTCGACCGAGTTTGAGGCTAATCTGACGAATGAGGTGGTAATAGCGCGTGGAAATATCCTTGAACTCCTCCCGCCACCAGAGCAAGTTCCGCAGGTCTTCACTAATTTTTTCTATCTTTTTCTGCTTGGCTCGAGATAGATGAGCAAGATCAAGTTCAGACTCTGAGACAGGACTGAGCGAAGCTTTGGCCGCCTGGTAGTAAGCTGAATCAGCAACCAACTGTTGAATCGCTGTCAGGACCTGATGAGCATCTTCTTCGTAACTCGCTACTCGTAAGTCCAGCTCCCGTGCCGAGTGATAGCCAAAGTCCTTTTGGAAATCCTGAATCTTGATAAAATCAGCTCGCTCAGGATATTGTGCAGTCAGTCCCTGCAACTCTTCCACTGATAGCTTCAACCAATCGTCTGTCAGTTTCTCGTCTTCCAAAATAAGATCCGCAGCTTCCAGCATCCGAGCCAAAGGCTTGGTATGCGAAACATTTCCTAACTTAGCTATCAGTTGGAAAAATTCATCGACCGTCAGCCATTTGAGGAGACTGGTCTTTTTCATAGACAGCTGGACCGTATTGATGTAGGCCTGCCAGAAATAAGTTCCCTCACTGTCTAAATAAGCCTGATTTAGCACTAATTGCCAAAGACTCTCGACCTGCTGCAGTGGACTTTGATCGTCTAGTTCTTGTATTTTTTGATTAAGATGGTTAAATTGCTGGCGCAGCTCTTGCAGCTTCTCTGGCGCCTGATGCAGAAAAGTCTTAGTTACCTTTTGTGTTTTTAAAGCTACCCGCAGGAAATTCAAGAGCAAGGCTGGACTTAATTTGCTGGTAAAACCTTGACCTTGGTAGTCTTTATTAACTCCCAGCTCATCATCAAAGTCACGTTCAATATAGCCTGGAATTTGCTCCATGCCTTGCTTGACCACGCCTAAGTTCCAGAAAGGCCGTGCATAATGGAGACGCATCAGCGGAGGCATCACACCATCTGGCTCTAGGCCAATTGCCAGCAAAAAGCTAGAGAGTGCCTCTTGCCAAGAATAACGATAAAGGCTCCACATCAGGTTTGGACAGGGCTGGGCCGCCACGCCTCCATCCCGAAAATTAGCCGTCGTCCAGCGGCCACTGTCTATTTTAGTTGGAACTGTTGTGATGGGCCGAGCCTGCAGCAAATAGACTTGCTCTTGTACGGCACACCACTCAATATCCATCGGCCGACCAAAATACGCTACAATCTCCAAAACCTGCGAGTGCAGCTTCTGCAAGACTGCCATAGGCATTTCAACTATTTCAAGCTGGCTCCAGTCCGGCTTGTACCAAGAAAGAGTCAGTTGCTCAGGATTAACTTGACCGCTAACCAAGCTCTCAGCTGAGCCTTTTACATACTCCAATAGCATGGTCTGGTCCTGATTTGTTGCCACGTCTAGGGAAAAGCAGACACCGCTAAAGTCAGGCTTTATCTGCTCCTGAATCAGCACCGCCATGGCAAAATCCTGTTCTGCCAGACCCTGACGCTGCCAGTAGGCCAAGGCTTCAGGATTAAAAAGGGAAAGCAGACAGGAACGAATGCCCTGCTCAATTTCTGACAGTGTCCGGCAGTTGCCGATCGAGTCATATTGGCCAGCAAATGACATGGCCTGTCCGTCTTCTAAGAGGGCACTGCTGCGAACGATATAAGCTTGATTTTGCTGACAAAAGGCTGCTAACTCCCGCTGCCAAGCTGGATCCAAGGGATAGTGCTGCAAACGCTCCGCAATTTCCTCCTTGCCCAGTTCGATGAATTCTTTAAGTCCCTGTTTTGAATATTCTGGCAGAGCCGCTCTTAGCCAAGCCATTACTTGATCCGCAGGCAAAATCAAACCCTTAGGAACCGAATGCCCCAGTTGACAGAGGTTGATTAACTGATTGATTTTACCGCCATAGACGACTGAAGGCTCTTTTTCCAGCCATAGTTCTTTCATCAAAAACTCCCATCTCACATACGATTTTTTCTAAGCTTAGCCCAGTAGAGCAGGCGATTGACTCCTAGATGCGTGCCTGCCCCTAGGATTAAAATGTCCAGCATCTGCTGCCAAGACAGAGGGATATAGAAAAGCAAGAAAATAATACAGCCAATCAAGGAATCAATCTGGTCTATCCAGATAAAGGTCCATTTCCAGCCATTCTCCGCCGTCTTGCCCTCTCTGATTTCCAAACGGCGCTTGATAAAGCTATTGGGCAGCTCAAACAAAACATAAGCCAGCCCCAAAAGTGCTCCAAGCACCAGATTAAACAACACGGTATTTTCGTAAAAAGCATAGACCAAGTGCAGATTCTCAAGGGTAGGAATACTCTTTAAGAGCAATCCCCAAAGAATCTGCGCCAAAGCTCCCCAGATAATCATGCCTAGAAAGCCTTTCCAGGTCTTGTTAGCCCCAAACATCCTCTTCCCATCCTTTAAAATCAACCCACCATCCATTGGTCGATAAGCCGCCTCTAGCAGTGAAGACTTGCAAAAGATCATATTCAGTACTCCAGCCAGAATGACCGGCATCAGGGTGATATATAAGGCAAGAATCGAACGCATACTTATTTCCTATTCTTTTTATGAAAATCAGTTTGAAAAGATTAAGAGACTTCTCAAACTTTTATGACTTCATTATATCATAAGTCTTTAAAGCCCTTACAAAACAAACTGTCAACATCTGTCTCATCTGATAGTGGTGCAAAAAATTCACTATTCTAAAATGTTACTTCCCGTTCCATCTGTAACTACCTGATTTTTCAAGACATACTAAGAGTTAGTAGCAACTAAACAAGATTGTAAATAATATGTCAATCAATCTTCCTTTTATTATAAAAGGCTTTTAAAACTTTGTAAAGAAGGGTTTTATAATAAAAAGTAAAAAACCAGCTTTTCTAGCTGGTTTGTCAGTTTATCCTCTGTCATCATAGCCGTTTGGATGACTGAAATGCCATTTCCAAGCGGTTTCGATAATGGTTTCAATATTGTCGAATTTCGGCTGCCAACCCAGAACCTTCCTTGCCTTCTCAGAGGAAGCAATCAGCGTATCCGGATCGCCTGGGCGCCGCTCTGCTATTTCCAAAGGAATAGGATGTCCAGTCACCTTGCGGGCTGCTTCTACAATCTGAAGGTTGGAAAAACCAGTCGAAGAGCCAAGGTTAAAGGCATCTGAAGGTTGTCCGGAACGCAGATGCTCAACAGCCAGAATATGGGCGTCAGCCAAGTCGAAAGGATGGACATAATCGCGGACATTGGTCCCATCCAGAGTATTGTAATCGTCACCAAAGACGGCAATCTTCTCACGTTTGCCCTGAGCCACCTGAAGCACAATGGGCAGGAGATGGGTTTCAGGTCCGTGGTCCTCGCCGATTGAGCCGTCGGGCTTGGCACCGGCCACATTGAAATAACGCAGAGCTACAAACTTGATCCCATAGGCCCGGTCTGCCCAGCGCATAATGGTCTCCATCATAAGCTTGCTCTCACCATAAGGATTGATCGGCTTTTGCGGAGTCGTTTCCAGAATCGGAACTTCCTCAGGAATGCCATAAGTCGCAGCAGTTGAAGAAAAGACAATGTTTTTAACGCCGCATTCCTGCATGACCTCCAAAAGAGAAACCATGCCGGCCGTGTTATTATCAAAATACTTGAGCGGGTCCGCCATGGACTCGGCGACCAGTGAAAAGGCAGCAAAATGAATGACTGCATCGATGGACGGATGTTTGGCAAAAACGCCACGCATAAAGTCCTTATCCGCCAAATCTCCCTCATAAAAAACTGCTTGTGGATGGACGGCTGCCCGATGACCAGTCACCAAATTATCAACGACGACTACTTCTTCCTTACCTGCTGCTACCAGACGGTCTACCATGTGCGAGCCGATATAGCCAGCTCCACCTAATACTAAAATTGCCATAAAACTTCCCTTCCTTGTTACATTAGATTCATTATAACACATTTCCTAGGGCTGGATGCCGACGGATTGGACGAAGCGCATGAAAGCCTCTTGCCCTTCCTCTGTTCGCTTGTAAACTCCCGCATCTTCCAACACACGGCTGAAAATGTGTCCAACCGAGGCCTGAACTACTCCTTCCACCGTCTCAGCGGTAACATCTGGATTCTGGTCTTTGAGTTGATTGGCCCACTCCTGATGATAGGCAGCAACCTGACAGTCTTCTCCCAGCAGGAATCGTTCCACCTGCTTGAGTTCTTCCTTGAGCCGAGGCGGCAGAATGGCCAGTCCCATAACCTCAATCAGACCGATATTTTCTTTCTTAATATGCTGCACATCCCTATGAGGATGGTAAATGCCGTCCGGATGTTCTGGGGAAGTTTGATTGTCCCGCAAGACCAAGTCCAGCTCAAAACGTCCATCTTTCCTGCGGGCAATCGGTGTGATGGTATGGTGAGGCTCACCCTCAGACTCTGCCAACACCTGCACACTGGGGTCAGAATAAGTCCGCCAAGCTTGCAAGATCTTGTCAGCCAACTCAATCAACAATTGCTTTTTCTCAGACCTTAGACGAATGACGGTCATGGGCCACTTGACAACACCTGCTTCCACCTCATCAAATCCGCTAAAAGTAAAGCTGCAATCCAGCTCTGCCATTTCCATAGGGAAGGTATGACTTCCGCCCTGATAGTGGTCGTGGGTCAGGATAGAGCCACCGACAATAGGCAAATCGGCGTTGGATCCTGCGAAATAGCCTGGAAAGGTCTCAACGATGTCCAGCAGACGCTCAAAGGTCAGCCGACTGATAGACATGGGAAGGTGCTGGCTGTGGAGAAAGATGCAATGCTCATTAAAGTAGGCATAGGGCGAATACTGGAAGCCCCATACCTGTCCAGCCAAGTCAAAACGGACAATTCGATGGTTGGCACGGGCTGGGTGATCCAAACGCCCTTGGTAGCCTTCATTTTCCATGCAGAGCTGGCAGGCAGGATAATGGCTGGTCTTAGCCTTTTTAGCTGCCGCAATTTCCTTGGGATCCTTTTCTGGCTTAGAGAGATTGATGGTGATTTCCAAATCTCCATATTCAGTCGGTGCTTTGAAAGCAATGTTTTTAGCAATGGCCTTGACCTTGATATAGTCATTCTTTTGACTAAGCTGGTAAAAATCAGCCACGGCCTGTTCAGGATTGGTGGCATAAGTCGTCCAGAAGTCCTGATTGAGCCGACTAGGGGCTGGTGTGATTAAGTTCATGAGCTCAGCTCCCAGTATATCCTGCTCTGCCAGAGTATCACCAATCTTCCCATTCTTGACAGCCACAGCTACCAAGTCATCCTTAAGGTCAATTAGCTGCTCAGCCTCCATATCCTGCTCTGCCACTGCCTCTCCGACTAAAGCCATGACACGATTGCTCAGATAGATGGTGTCCATTTCCTCAAAAGCGCTATTGTCAATCACTGCTGATACGAAAGCATCCAGTAACTTCTTGGACATAGTTCTTCCTTTCTCTTGCTAGTAAAGGGCCGGCATTCCTGTCAGCCCAAGTTCCTTTTCTGTGATTTAGTCCAGTACTCGGCTTCCGCCAGCTACTTCTGCAATGTAAAAGCTAGGGGCATAGCCGACGACTTCTTGATACTTGCGGCCGACATTTTCTTTGAAAGATTCCACCGCATCCTTACCAACTAAAGCAATGGCACAGCCACCGAAGCCTGCTCCGGTCATACGAGCCCCTAGAACACCTTCTTGCTCCCAGGCCGTGTGAACCAAGGTGTCCAGCTCTAGACCAGTCACCTCATAGTCATGTTCCAAAGAAACATGGGACGCATTCATGAGACGGCCAAACTTGTCAAGAGCACCTGCCTGCAAAGCTTCCCGCGCTTGCAAAGTGCGTTGATTTTCCAAAACAGCATGGCGAGCCCGTTTGAGACGATTTTCGTCCTCTATCAGATAGCTATACTCGTCAAAGGACCACTCATCCAACTCGCCCAAGGTTGCGATAGACAGTTTACGGTTCAGTTCTTCAACAGCTTTTTCGCACTCCGCCCGACGCTCATTGTACTTAGAATCAGCCAACTCACGACGCTTGTTGGTATTCATAATCACTACAACATTATCCTTGAGATCAAGCGGCACCAAATCATATTCAAGAGTATTGGTGTCTAGGTAAATAGCCCGCTGGTCAGCTCCCATTCCGATAGCAAACTGGTCCATAATGCCAGAATTAACCCCGATAAACTCATTCTCAGTTAATTTACCGATTTTCACTAGGTCCAAACGTTCCAACTGCAAATCAAAGAGTTTCTCAGCAATGACACCCGCCAAAAGCTCCAGCGATGCAGAAGATGATAAGCCAGAACCATTTGGAATATTTCCATAAACATAGACATCCATGCCTCGGTCAATTGTATGGCCTGCCTCCTGCAGAAAATGCAGAACTCCTTTCGGATAGTTGGTCCAGTTATGCTCAGGCTCAAAGTGCAGGTTTTCCAGCGACACTTCAATAATCCCTTTTTCTTCAAAATTCCCTGAGAAGAATCTTAAGAGCTGATCGTCCCGCTTGCGAGCCGCTCCATAAGTTCCTAGAGAAATCGCAGCAGGAAAAACACGGCCGCCGTTATAGTCCGTATGCTCACCAATCAGATTGATCCGACCGGGTGAAAAGAAAGTGTGGTCCGCTTCTACTCCAAAAATCTTGGCAAAATCTGCGCGGACTTGCTCCGCTGAAATTAGGTTTGACATAAGCTAAACTCCTTTAAAATGAATAATCGATATTGTAATCGTTTTCTTGGTTTTATTATAACTGTTTCCGAGTAAAACTTCAATAAATTTAGTAAAATTTTACTAATTTTATAGATAGATTTTTTGTAAAAATCCAAACAGTAATCTGTCTGGATTATTTTATAAGGAGCAATAGATTAGAAAATATTGTCTTCCGTCTCAGCATCAAAGTAATGCGCCTTGTTTAGGTCGAAGCCAAGTTTAATACTGCTTCCGGTATTCATATGATCACGTGCATCAACTTTGGCAACAAACTCACTACCACCAACCGTACAGTAGAGGTGAGACTCCGCTCCAAGCAACTCAGAAACAGAAATCTTCGCAGTTAGAACCGACTCAGGGAAGGTTTCCAGAAAAGCTGGTTCCATGTTGATATCTTCAGGACGAATACCAAAAATCAACTTATTGCCTTCATAGCCCTTCTCCCGCAACCCCTTAAGATTGCCCTCTGGGACTTGGAGACTGAAGTCTCTGTTGGGGCCGACAAGACGGCCATCTTCCAGTGTCACTTCAAAGAAGTTCGTAGCTGGGCTGCCAATGAAGCCGGCAACAAACTTATTTGCCGGATGTTTATAGACTTCCTGAGGAGTACCAATCTGCTCCACTCGACCAATCGTTCCAGTTCCAGCAGGATTCTTGGTCGCTGACATGATAACGATACGATCCGCCAAGGTCATAGCTTCAGTCTGGTCGTGGGTAACATAAATAGTTGTTGCCCCGATACGGCGGTGAATCTTGGCAATCTCCGCCCGCATAGAAACACGCAGCTTAGCATCCAAGTTAGACAAAGGCTCATCCATAAGGAAAACCTTTGCATCCCGAACGATAGCGCGTCCCATTGCTACCCGCTGACGCTGACCGCCAGACAAATCAGCTGGTTTGCGTTGCAAGAATTCCTTCAAGCCTAGGATTTCTGCTGCTTCATTAACTCGTTTGTCAATATCTTCCTTGCTGTACTTGCGCAGCTTGAGACCAAAGGCCATGTTGTCATAGACAGTCATGTGCGGATAAAGGGCATAGTTCTGGAAGACCATGGCGATGTCACGGTCTTTGGGCGCCACATCATTGACCACTGTACCGTCAATAGAGGCAGTTCCTTCTGTAATATCCTCCAAACCTGCAATCATACGCAGCGTAGTTGATTTTCCGCAACCAGACGGACCAACAAAGACGATAAATTCCTTGTCCTTGATATCTAGATTGAAGTCTTCCACTGAATAGTGGTCGCTGTTGGGATATTTTTTATAGATATTTTTCAGATTTAATTCTACCATTCTTCTTCTCTTTTCTTATCTCTATTCAAAAGTGATAGCTTGGCCATTTTCACTAGCGCTATATGTCAATTCTTTGAGGTTGATAACTACTTGAGCAGTGACTGACTTATCTGCATTGCTACGGACAATCCGGAGGCTATTTTCATCCAATAGATTGACTTCAATAGTGCCATCTAGGTCAAAGGCAGCAGACTGGTTTCGGTAACGGAAAAGCTTGAGCAAGGCTTGCACAACTGGACGCTTGACTTCTTCAGCAATCTCCTCATTACTGTAATAATGACGGTTGATATTGCGACCTTCCTTGGTGTTTTCTAGCAGTTCAAGGTCATTTTTCCCAGCTAAGAAACCAACATAATAGACCTGTGGAATCCCTGGAGCAAAAGCCTGAATCAGACGGCTAATGAAGTACTTCTTGTCGTCATCGCCCAAGGCTGAGTAGTAAGTCGAGTTAATCTGGTAAATGTCCAGATTATTGTACTCAGCTGAGGAATACTTACGCTTGACATTAGCTCCAACCTTATATAGTTCATTGGTTGCAAAATCAATTTCTTCATCAGTCAAAATATCCTTAACATCAACAACCCCAATACCATCGTGAGTATCCAGTGTTGTGAATTGCTTCATAGGACTCATTTCAAGCCACTCGACTAGACGCTCTGCTTTACCACTGTATAGAGAATAAAGAGTTACCATCGGCAGCGCAAAATCATAGACAAAGTAGCCATGCTCTGCAATCTTGAACTGGATAGAATAATGCTCATGAATTTCTGGTAAAATATCCGTCCCAAACTCAGCCGCTTGCTGCTGGACTTTTTCTAATAAATCCCAGATTTCTGGCTCAACAAAGAAATCATTGGTATCTAACTTTTTGACCGCATAGGCAAATGCATCTAAACGAATCAGATCACAGCCATGCTCTGACAGTTGACGCAATGTTTTCTTGATGAAATCATTAGTTACCTGACTGCGAACATCTAGATCAATCTGCTCTTCACCAAAGGTGTTCCACAGATACTCAGTGCTTCCATCTGCAAAGACGATTTCCTGCTTAGGTGCCCGATCCTTACGCTTATAAATCAAATCAACATCAGCTTGCGTCGGACGATTTTCTGGCCAAAACTTATCCCAGCTGAGAAAGAGGTCACGATACTCACTCTGATCCTTCTTTTCCTGAAAATCCTTATAATACTTGGACTGGCGTGAGATGTGGTTGATCATAAAGTCAAACATGAGATAATATTTCTCGCCCAGCTTTTCTACATCCTCCCAGTCACCAAAGGCTGAATCAACCTCTTCATAGTCTACTGGGGCGAATCCCCGGTCACCAGTTGATGGGAAGAAAGGAAGCAAATGCACTCCTCCAACCGCATCCCCAAAATGCTTTTCTAAATTGTCATATAGATCTTTTAAATTCTCCCCCAGGCTGTCTGAGTAAGTAATCAGCATGGTCTTATTTTGAATAGCCATAGTCTTCTCCTCTAAAATCTTGTCTTCTATATCCTTTCCTAGCGGTTTTAGGTTTTCTATTTATTAGCTCTGTGCGAAAAACACGAATCTTCCAAGAGGCTGAAGCTTCATTTTCAGATCCCCTATTTTTCCACAGGCGTTACAAATTCAATAGTTTACGGATGTGGTTGCCTTTGTATGCACTGTGAGCTTTTTACAGTCTTTGTATCTTGAGCTTACTTCACAGCCCCGTTGCTCATTCCAGCAATAATATTGCGCTGGAAGATGAGATAAACGATAGTAATGGTGATAATCCCAACAACATAAGAAGCAAAGCTCGGTCCATAATCATTAAAGTATTGACCTGTGTAGTTATATTGGAAGAGTGGCAGAGTCCACATCTTGGAGTCTTTATTGAGTACCAAGAGAGGAAGCATGAAATCATTCCAGAACCAGAGGGCATTGATAATCATGGTTGTCGCATGCATGGGTTTCATCATAGGAAAGATAATCTTGAAATAGGTTGTAAACTTTCCAGCACCGTCAATTTCTGCTGCCTCATCCAGACTGTCTGGAATGGAAATCTTAATGTAGCCTACATAGAGAAAGAGAGTCTGTGGAACAGCGTAAGCCAGATAGAGGATAATTAATCCCCAAGTGTTGGCTAGTCCTAGCTTACTCATCATAACTGTAATAGGAATCATGATAACTTGAAAAGGAACGAAAATCCCTAAAATCAAAAGCGTATACATAATACCAAAAGCTTTTCTCTTAGACATATTACGAGCGATAGAGTAAGCAGCCATGGGAATAAAAATCATGACAACAGCCAAAGATAGAACCGTGATTACAATTGAATTCCAATAGTAGCCTCCGATACCATCAGCCAAAAGGCGTTGAAAATTTTCTAAAGTCGGTTGAGTCGGAAATCCGAAAAAATTATTAACGATGTCTTTGGTAGACTTAAAGGAACTGAATATCGTTGCTAAGAGTGGAATTAAAATGATAATAGACCCCAGTGTTAGCAAGATATATTTACTAAAATTAGCTTTTCTTTCTGCATTTTTCATCGGGCTTCTCCTCTTAGATTTCAAATTTCTTAGATACTCTCAACTGGATAATAGAAATAACCGCAATCAAGAGAAACAAGATAACAGCAATGGCATTGGCATAACCAAATTGATTGCTCTTAAAAGCATAGTTGTATACCAGAAGTCCTAGAGAGGTGGTCGCATTATTCGGACCGCCGCCTGTCATGGCAAAGACCTGGTCAAACGCTGTCAAACCACCTTTTAGAGCCAAGATAAAGACCATGGAAACGCTTGGTAGGAGATAAGGAAGTTCCACCTTCCAAAAGATTTGTTTGCTGCTAGCTCCATCAATTCGAGCTGCTTCTGTAATCTCAGTCGGGATAGACTGAAGACCAGCTAAGAAGATGATAATAGGCATGGCTACCCCTTGCCAAAGCAAGACGAAGATTGCTGCAAAGATTGCACCGCCATTCGTTCCTAGAAGGCTGGTTTTAAGAAATTCAATTCCTAAGGCATTCCCTATAGCTGGCAACCCGTAGTTAAAAAGTTGCTTAAAGATAAGAGCCACAGTCAATCCAGATAGGACAGCGGGGAAGAAAAACCAAGCTCGGAAGAAAGTTTTCCCCTTTATCTTCGAGTTGAGAGCTCGTGCTATCCAGATCCCCAGCATAATCTCACCAACTACCATACAGATAGTAATGATAAATGTAAAGCCTATTGCGTTCATAAACTTAGGATCGCTCATGAGGAGCATAAAGTTATTGAGTCCGACAAACTTATAATTATAGGTCAAACCAGTCCAGTTTGTCAGGCTGTAGAAGGCACCCTGAAACATGGGCACATAGAAGAATACAGCCTGTAGTACAAGGGGAACAAGGACAAAGAGCCAACCCCAATATTTCTCAATCAATTTTTTCATAGTGGATCTACTCCTACTCTACGTCTGCTTTCATCGGATTGAAGAAGGCATTTAGTGCTTTCGCCATATCCTCTTTGTTTCCAGTTGTAATATAGTTCCCAGTCAAGGTATAAAAATCACTTTCACTGGTCCAGTCTTGGGCTAGCCAAACGAGGTGTCGGTCTGTAAATGCTAGTTCAGCAAGACCGGCTAGCGGTGCATCTGAACCTGCTTCCTTGACACCTTCAATAGCTGTTGGTGAGCCGTCCACATCATAATATTTCTGCATAACTTCTGGACGTGACATATATTCAACAAAAGCATTGGCTTCTTTCTTGTGCTTACTACTTGACGAGATAGACCAAGCTAGGTCTCCTGCTCCAATGGTCAAGCTTTGTCCTTTTTGCTTTCCAGGGAAAGGGAAAGTTCCAACATTAAACTTAGGATCTTGCGCATTGATTGCTGTGATAGCCCAAGAGCCATTTGGAGTCATCAGGGCATCGCCTCTAGCGAAGGCACCGACAACATCAGTATAGCCTGCTCCCTGCCAGTTGGTTTGCATGGCACCTTTTTTTCGGAATAAATCTAACAGTCTGAAATCATCTTTAAGCACTGAATCTGAAGACTTGATGGCATTTGGCTTGGAAAAACGTAGGTAATCATTCGCTTCCTTACCGCCACCCGTAGAAGTGGCAAGAGCTAACTGATGATAACCATTCAAGGTCCAAGTATCTGCTCCTGCAATGGCAAAAGGTGTTTCCCCTTTTGCTATAATCGTATCAACTAATTCCTCAAATTCCTCCCAAGTCTCTGGAACTTTCAATCCCAGTTCTTTAAATTTATCTTTGTTGTAATAGATACCATAAGCATTAGCAGTATAAGGGATATTGTAAATCTTTCCATCTATCGCATATTTATCTGCGTAATGATTCTTAACTCGCTTGAGATAATCTTTATTAGATAAATCTTCAAAGTACCCAGCTTTAGCCCATTCTTGCAATTCAATAGACTGGGGATAGATATTGACAACATCAGGAACATCTCCAGCCAGAACGCGAGTTTTGAGTACTTCCCCAGCGTTAGGGACATTCACCACTTTCACATGCACATTCGGATTTTCTTTTTCAAAGTCTTTTGCAATCTCACGAAGGGTATCAACCATTTCACCCTTCTGATTGAAATACTCAATCGTTACCTTACCATCTGTTGACTCCCCTTGGCTGCTACAAGCTGACAGCCCCAAAAGGGACAGTCCTGTAATAGCAGCTAAGCTCATCTTTTTATACCATTTCATGGTCTAGCCTCCTTATTTTTTAATAAAATGCAACTGTCTGCTAAGATAATCTCCTTGCGGAAGATTCATAGTGATACCAGCATACATGAGTTCTGCACCTGAGTAAACTGCGCCATTTCCCTGCAGCTCATAAAGCCCTTCTTCCTCTAAGTCTTTTAGTTTCAAGGTTGTTTCCATCGTTTCCACAACTGATAAGACTCGGACATAGGTTACAATCGTTTGATCTTCATAGTTAAATTGAACTGCTGCTTCATTGGAGCCAACATCTGGATTGATTAGCCTATACTGACGCCCTAGCTGGACCACTGGCCGTAATTCTTTATACAACTTCACCTGGTCAGCAATCGCAGCTTTCTCTTCATCTGATAGACTAGTCAAATCAAGCTCATACCCCAGATTTCCCATCATAGCCACATGACCCCGAGTTGCCAGCGGAGTAATTCGTCCCATCTGATGATTAGGCACTGCCGACACATGGGCACCCATTGAAATAGTCGGATAAAGATAAGAAGACCCATATTGGATTGGCAAACGAGCTATGGCATCAGTATTGTCACTAGCCCAGACTTGAGGGAAATACCGCATCATACCAAGATCATTTCGTCCACCACCACCTGAGCAGGACTCAAATAAAATATTCTCATATTTCTCTGTCAAATATCTTACAATTTCATAAAGCCCCAAGATATACTTATGTGACTGCATTTTGGTCGCCAGATAGTTAGTGCCATTCCCAAGATTGGTAATATTACGATTCATATCCCATTTTATGTAGTCAATATCGTGCTGACTCAACAGCTGATCCAGTGTTCCTTTGATATAGGCTACCACATCTGGATTAGCATAATCCAATACGAGTTGATTGCGAGAGTAGGTATGGTCCCGATCAGGCACTTGAATAGCCCAGTCTGGATGTGCCCGATACAGCTGACTGTCTACGGAAATCATTTCTGGCTCAACCCATAAACCGAACTGCAATCCTCTGCTATGAACTTCTGCTATGAGCTCTGTCAAACTGCCACCTAGCTTATCTTCATTGACAAACCAGTCACCCAGAGCCCGATTGTCATCAAAACGGTTACCAAACCAGCCATCATCAAGAACAAAGAGCTCAATACCAACTTTCTGTGCCTCATCTGCTAACTCTAGCAACTTTTCTTTTTTGAAATCAAAGTAAGTTGCTTCCCAGTTATTGATTAAAATTGGCCGCTCTCGCTTCGCAAATGCTTTAGGAATGATATGCTCTTGAACAAAAGCTTGGCTCTCATGACTAAGACCAGTCAAACCCTGAGCCGAATAATTCAACAGAGCAACAGGATTATAGAAAGTCTGCCCCGCTTCCAGTTTCCAAGCAAAGTTATCTTCACTGATACCGATACCTAGCCGAACTTCATTCAACTGATTTTGCTGAATCCAAGCTTCAAAGTTTCCGCTATAAAGGAGCTGAATTGCCCAAACTTGACCAGCCTCTTCCGTCGTTTCACTATCACAAAGGATAAGGCTCGGAGTCTGCGCGTGACCAGAAGCTCCTCGGTTGGAAGCTATTTTGAAAATCCCCTGTTCTAGCTTGTGACGACGAATTGTTTTCTCCCTAGCATAAGCTCCCTGTAAACTAATCACATCATAAGTCCCTGCTGGCAAATCTGCCATTAAGCTCAAGTTCTTATGTATGATTGCTGTCTCTCTACCGATATTTTCCAGCTTAGTAAAGGTTGCAATAGTATTGCTATCTTCAAAAGCTGTGTAATAAAGAGTGAGTCGTAAGTGAGCTACTGTATCCTCTAAAATAAAGGCCAGTGTTTCTGCATCTTCTGTACTGTGAGGGCTAGGCAGTCCTGGAACTTCCAAACCTCCCTTAATCAGCTGACTCTCAACAAACCGAAAATCTGTTACTTCATTATTAGCATGTTGGACTTGCAGAGAAGGTTGCCGAAAGTCTCCTAAACCATGCTGACCCAAAACCTGCCGCTGGGTATCTAAGCTAAAACTTCGCTCATTCGACTTCGGATTACCAGAAAATGCATGATCTCGCTCAAATACTGTATTGGAAAAATGATAGGATTCGATTTTTCTGCCTAAGTGTTTAAGCAAAAGGTAGCCATCCCTTTCCTCAATGATAAGACTGAAATTTTTTGTATTGATGTAGAATAGATGTTTGTCTATTTTGATAGCCATTTCTGAACCTCCATATTTACTAATATTTTACCTTATGAAATCGCTTCCTAAAATAGAATTATGTTAGGGAAATATGGTAAAATGTTAGGTAGGAGGCAAAATATGCTTGTTTTTTCAGAATACCAAACAGGAACAATTGATCTCTCACTTAGCTTCTACGGTTATGAAGAGTGCACACCTAGCTACTCTTTTGGACCAGCTATTAGAGATACCTACGTTCTTCACTACATTACCAAAGGGAAAGGTCAATTTCATTACAAAGGAAAAATTGTCGATTTAAAAGCTGGAGATCTCTTTCTGCTCAAGCCAAATGAACTTACCTTTTATCAGGCTGACAAAGAAGAACCTTGGTCTTACTACTGGCTGGGAATGACTGGAGGTAGGGTTTATGACTACTTCAATCACTCTCAGATTGCCGAAGACTGCTACCTACTTGCTAACCAGGAACGAAAAACAGATAGGATTGGGAAAATTGTTGAGAACTTGGTTTACTTCGCCGAGCAGACCAAATCTAACCAACTAGCTCAACTCCACATTATGGGCCAACTTTATGAACTCATCTTTCACTTGGGCAGCGTTGCCTATAAGCCCCAAGCAAATACCCTATCTGCAAGCCAGCAACTCTATCTAGCCTGCAAGCAGATAATTGACACTCAATATCCCAATCCTAACCTCAGCATTCAAGCTATGGCAATTAAGTTGTCCGTTCATCGCAGCTATTTAACAACCATTTTCAAGGAGGAGCACCAAAGCTCACCTAAAGAATATCTGGAATATGTCCGAATGCATCGAGCTAAACAACTCCTCAAAAGCACCCGTGAGCCTGTCCAATTTATCGCCTATTCTGTAGGTTTCTCAGATCCCCTTTACTTTTCAAAGGCTTTTAAAAAATATTTTGGCTTTTCACCCAGTTCCTTTCGAGAACAAAGTTAAGTTTTACTAAACATATCTTTGTTATTTACTAATTTTTGAGTTATAATTTATGTAGACAGTAAATTGAAAAAGGACCAAATCAAATGGCTACTATCAAAGATATCGCCCAGACTGCTGGTGTTTCTCCCGCAACTGTTTCGCGGGTTTTGAACTATGACAAGTCCATGTCTGTCAGCGATGAGACGCGCAAAAAGATTTTCGATATCGCTGAACAGCTCAACTACAAAAAAAGCAACAGGCAGAAAAAGACTGCATCTCAAACCCATCGCATCGCTATCGTTGAATGGTACACAGAGCTGGAAGAGCTGGATGATCTTTACTACTACTCCATCCGCTTAGGCATCGAAAAGAAAGCCCAGGAACTGGGCTATGATATCGTGCGTATTTTCAACAACGACTCTCTGAGCCAGCTAGAACAGATTGACGGCGTCATTGCCATCGGAAAATTCAGCAGCAAGCAAGTCAAGGAGCTGGAGCAATACAGTCCTGCCCTGATTTTCGTGGATAGCGATACGATCGACCAAGGCCACAGCTGTGTGACAACGGACTTTGAGCATGCCGTTACTCATGTTCTCGACCATTTTCTTGAGCAGGGCATTCGAGAAATCGGGATGATTGCTGGACGTGAAGAGACCGCAGACGGAACGACAAGTCTTGACGATCCGCGCTTGGCCTGCTTCTGCCGTTACCTTAGTGACAAAGGTCTTTATCAGCCGACTTATGTCAAGACAGGCAAGTTCTCCTCAGAGTCGGGCTACCAGCTGATGAAAGACATGATTGACGAACAAAAAGAACAGATGCCCAAAGCATTTTTCATAGCCAGCGATGCTCTGGCTGTCGGTGCCATCCGTGCTCTTCAGGAAGTGGGAATAGCTGTTCCCCAAGATGTCCAGATTATTTCCTTTAATGATACATCCATTGCCAAATACGTCTATCCGCCTCTCAGTACTGTGACAGTCTTTACAGAGGAAATGGGCAAGCAAGCTCTGCAGATGCTGGACCAGATGATTAAAACTGACGAAAGCCCCATCCCTTACATGATTAAGCTCTCAACCAAGCTGACACTAAGAGAAAGCAGCCATTAAGTTAGAAAGACCACCTATGAAAACCTACGAAAAAATCTTTGACATCCTCAGCCAGACTGACGACTATGTCAACGGCGAAAAAATAGCCCAAGAATTGGGCATTTCGCGAACTTCTATTTGGAAAGCCATTCAAAAACTGGAGAAAAAAGGCATCCAAATCGAGTCAGTCAAAAACCGAGGCTATCGATTGACAGCGGGTGACTTACTGATTCCTGATTGGATTGAAGCGCACTCACCTGTTCAGATCTCCTTTAATCCTGACTGCCAGTCCACTCAGATGGACGCCAAAGCTGGCATGGAGGCCGGACGCCCTGCCGACACTCTCTATCTAGCCGCTGCCCAATCTGCTGGCCGTGGCCGTTTCGGTCGTGCCTTCTTCTGCCCCAGCCAGGGCGGCTTCTATATGTCTCTCCATCTCAAGCCCAACCTTCCCTTCGACCAGCTCCCCTCCTATACAATCTTGACCGCAGGAGCTATCTACAAGGCAGTAAAAAATCTAACCCTTATAGAGGTTGATATCAAGTGGGTCAATGACATTTACTATCGAAACAAGAAAATTTCCGGCATCCTGACCGAGGCCACAACTTCTATCGAGACAGGTCTCGTCACTGATGTTATCATTGGTGTTGGCTTTAATTTTTTCATTAAAGAATTTCCAGCTGAGATTAAAGAAAAAGCTGGCTCCCTCTTTGAAGAGAAACCAGCCATTAGTCGCAATGAGCTCATTGCCGAGATTTGGAAATGCTTCTACGAAAGTGACCCAGAAGAGCTCATCTATCTCTACAAGCAGCGCTCCTTGGTGCTAGGACGACAAGTGACCTTTAGTCAAAAAGGCGTAGACTACCAAGGTTTGGCCAAGGATATCTCAGACAGCGGGCAACTTTTAGTCCAGCTGACAGATGGTCAGGAAATATGGCTCAATAGCGGCGAAGTCTCGTTGACCAGTTGGTAATCAAAAATTTCATTTCAAAAGGACTGAGTCTCATAGCTCAGTCCTGTTTTCATTATTTCGGTCCTAAATGTTTATCGATTTCATCCACAATCCGCCCCATGACATAGGAAATCTGCAGATTGCGCAGCACTAAAACTGCCCAGAAAGCAGCCATAAAATAGCGCCCCGCCATGATAGATTCATTGAAAAAATAGGTTTCTAAGGCCGTAAAAACAGCCATCACAATAAATTGTCGTCTGTTCATAGATTTATTATAACACGAAAACCTAGAAAAATCTTTTTTTAGTCCTCTTGAATGGTAATTTTTTCTGCTAAAAAGTCAAATCCCTCTGGAATCAGGCTTTCCTCTTCCTTCTCTTCAGCCTCCGCCTTGCCATTGCGGCTGCGAGCTGAAAAGTCCGCCCGAATCTTGGTCCACTCTTCCAAGGAAATAGCCAAAATCTCTGGTGAAAAGCCTGCTGCATTGCTGAGGATATTACCAAACATGGTATTGAGATTGTCCCGCTTCATGGTCTGCTCAGCGTTGAAATTAGACTCAAAAGCTAAGATAGCATGACTTTCATTGGCCGCTACCGGCTGCGATCCTGCCAGCAAGGCCTTATCAGCTCCAGCCAGACTTTCGATAATCTCACCCCAAGCATTCTGCAGCTTAGTCAGATTGCTGCGAGCCAGACTAGGATTCTCAACAGCCTCTTCTAGGATGGCATTGACCTTATTGCGGTCTGCTCGATATCCCTTAGACTTCTGCGGCCGAATATCCGAAGTTTTGACAGCTGCTGCAGGTTTCCCATTGCCATTAGCCAGCTGCTGTTTAAGACTATCAATCTCTTGCCTCAGGCCCTTGAGCTCATCAGCTAGATTATCCGGAATCGCTGCCGCTGCAGGATGGTTGCTGGTCTCTGCCAGTCGAATGGTCATCATTTCTGTATAAATCTTAGGCTGTAGGCTATTCTTGATGTCTGCCAAACTCTTAGTCGCCATATCTATCATGGCAAAGAGAGTGTCCTGCGGTGTCTTGAGATTTTCCAGAAAGAGCTCGCTGGCATGATGATTTTCCCCGCCAGTTTTGACAATAATCAAGTCACGCAGATATTGCAGGAGGTCCGTCACAAAACGAGCCATATTTTTGCCGCTATCAAAAATCAGATTGAGATTATCCAAGGCTGCAACAGCATCATGAGCAATCAAGGCTGCTACATAGGCATCCAAGGCTCCCAAGCTGATAGAGCCAGTGATTTCTTCAGCAATGTCTGTAGTCAAACGATTTTCCTGAGTTAAGCTAAGAGCCTGATCAAGGATAGATAGGGCATCCCGCATACCGCCCTCAGCTCGACGAGCAATAATCTGCACACCTTCTTGCTCAAAATCAATACCTTCCTGCTCTAAAATCCACTCAATATGACCAATAATGTCCTGCGTCTTGATAGACTTAAACTCAAAACGCTGGACACGGGAAAGAATGGTCGCTGGAATCTTATGCAACTCTGTCGTCGCTAGGATAAAGACCACATTTTCCGTTGGCTCTTCCAAGGTCTTGAGCAAGGCGTTAAAAGCTCCAGTCGAGAGCATATGCACCTCGTCAATGATATAGACCTTGTGCTTGGCCAGACTAGGCGCATAGGTTGACTTGTCCCTAATGTCACGAATCTCATCTACTCCATTATTAGAAGCAGCGTCGATTTCGATGACATCTTCAAGGCTCCCCTCAGTAATAGCCTGGCAGATATAGCAGTCATTACAGGGCTCACCGTCCTTTTGATTCGGACAATTCATAGCCTTGGCAAAAATCTTAGCAACACTAGTTTTCCCTGTTCCACGTGGACCAGAAAAGAGATAGGCATGGCTGATTTTTCCTTGCTCCACAGCCTGACGCAGAGTGGTAGCTACTACTTGCTGCCCCACCAGCTGACCAAAGGTCTGACTGCGGTACTTTCGATATAAAGCTTGATACATTAGGCTTTTTCTCCAAACATTTCAAAATTCCAAGTCGTTTTTTCAAGCAAAATCTGAACAAACTTTTCCAGATATTCCTGATCTACCTTATCATAATCACCCGTCAAGGCTGAGTCCAAATCCAGTACTCCCAGAAGTCGACCGTCTTTTACCATGGGAACCACAATTTCGCTCTTAGCCCGGCTATCACAAGAGATATAATTGGCATGCTGGGTCACATCATCTACGATAATCGTCTCTTTTTTCTCAGCAGATTCCCCACATACACCCTTACCTAAGGTAATATGGACACAGGAAACACCTCCCTGAAAAGGCCCCAAAATCAGCTCTTTCCCATCAAAAAGATAGAAACCTGCAAAAACAGAATTAGGAAGAGCTTGATTGAGCAGGGCGCTAGCATTGGAAAGATTGACCAAAGCATTGGTCTCACCCTCCAACAAAGCTTCCAGCTGTGCCAATAAAAGTTGATAATTTGAAATTTTTTCTTTTGTGTTCATAGAGTCTATTATATCAAAAAGCCGGTCTTTCAACCAAGCTTTTCTTTAATTTTGTTATCCAAAAATTCATCAATCAGTCTATTTACAATATCGGGTTGGTCGGTATTAGAATTATGTCCCGCCTTATCAATCCATTGAACAGACTTCCCAGTATTTTTTTCATAGGCTTTCAAATATCGTATACAAGACCCTGCACGATCTTCTTTTCCACATATAACCAATTGTGGACATTTTACTTCATAAGAAAGCTTCTTCTCTACTGCTTCTGAAAATATCTTATATCCGTATCCCGCAAGACGAGCATACCTTTCTTGATCGCCATCATAAACCATCATCATATCATACATCAGTTTTCTTCCATAGTCTGTTGTTGATACGCTTTTAGGGCCTGATTTCAAAAGAAATTTCCATGGATAGATTCTATAAATTGCCTCCATATTTTTTAAGAGCCACAATTCCATAGCTGTATAATACTTCCTTTGAAGGGATGGTGAATCAATCGTAACAAGACCTTTTAATTTCTCAGGAAAAAGTTGAGCATAAACCTGTCCTACATATCCTCCCATTGACTGACCAATTACTATTGGATTTTCTATTCTCTCTTTGATAAATATTTCATCCAGCCAAGTTGCTAAATCAAATAAAGTAAAATCGAGACGAAATGGATAAGATGAAGCTTGTCCAGGTGCGTCCCAAACCAAGGCTCTATATGTATCTTTAAAATATTCTATTTGTTTTTCAAATAACCTATGATCAGCAGTTAGCCCAGGTAAAAAGACAAGAGCACTTTGGTATGATTTAACAGCATCATTTGTCCAATAATGAATTATTCCACTTGGTGTTTCATATATTCTTTCAATCAAAGTTCAACACTCACATTCTAATTTGTTTAATCTAGTTTATCGCAATTGCACTCATTTCTCTTATTAGAGTTTCTCAAGTAGGACAACTAGAACATATATTCTGCTTACTTATCCTCCTCCAAAACCTTCACTTCTTCACCCTCCACAAGCACAGCTTGGCGATTATTGAGGGGAAGCAGATTCAGCTGGTCGCTATATGTATCCAGAGTGTCCTGGGCACTTTCAACAAAAGGTTCTTCGCCAACATGAGGAAGAACATAAAAATCCACCTCGTTTAGTGCCCCTGTATCGTGCAGTTCTGCTGCAACTCCTTTATCGTCCATGAGCTTATTGTAATCAATGTCCTTGGCTGTGATGATAGCACCAGCAGATTCGCCCACATAAACCATGCCATCCGCAATCTGTTCTTTTATCAAGGACAGAAGCTGCTTTTTCTTTAGTTCTTGCAGAAGGTAAAAAGTATTGCCGCCAGAGACATAGAGGAGTTTGCTTTGGAAAATTTTGGCCTGAGCTGTCTCTCTATCACAAGCTGAAATATCTAAAATTTCTACTTGAAATCCCAAATCTGCAAATGTCTGCAGGGCTTCGTCAATATAACCTCTGTACTCTTCTACATTTCCAGCCGTCGGAATAAAAAGCACATGTTTGCCCAATTGCTTTTCAGATGCATATTGTCTGAACAAGTTCTTGACTCCCGCAAAATATGAACATAAAAATAATTGTTTCATAGGATACCTCCTTATTTTTTAACGATCTTATAAAGAATCCATTGATCCTTTCTTTGACTATCGATGAGATGCAGGTCCAAATCTGTCAAATAGTTTTCCAGTTTTTCTTGCTTTGTAAAGTCTGGTTGGTAATAAGCTAATTTGCTCCATTCACATGCCAGTAAGATGATTCCATCTGGCTTAAGTATCCGCTTAAGTTCTAGGAACGCTTGAGTTAGATTTGACCAATGAAAATGAGTCTGAAAGGCTGTAATCAAATCAAATTCTTTGATTGGTACATTAAGTAAAGAAAAGCAAAAATAATCAGAAGACCAATCATTGCTATATAAATCATCTGTCTTCCCCCTCATATCTTCTGCCATAAAGCCTTTTAGCTTCCTTGGTATATTTCTTGATAAAATCCGTCTTGGAGTTTGTATAGGCATCCCGATTGTGCTCATACTGTTTCCACAAAGACAGTTTGAGCTGTTCATAGTCCTTAGCTACAGCAGGGTGCTCCTGTAAATAGTCTCTAAAGTAAAGTTCATCATGATCGCCTTCATAGCGCAAACGCAGATGGAAAACCCGCTCCGCAAAACCGCTCTGTGTGTAGCCTTTATTAAATGACATCCGCCCTTGCTTTCTGACATGAGGAGATAACCATTTTGCAGCAGCAAGTCTCTCATTACCACCATATCTGTTTCTTTGGGAATTTCCAATAAGATATCCACTATTGGCTTGGCCCAAATGGTCTCTACCGATGTTGAGCCAATATGGCTAAGACGAACAATCTGATGTTCTGGCAAAAAACTCAAAAGCCGAAGCCGTTCCGCCTCATACCAATCTTTCCACGCTGCCTGATGCTCTCTCAGAAAAATCGGAAAAAGCTGCCATAGCTCTTCGAGTGACATTTCCTCTAAAGATGGACTCATAAGCACCTCCTTAGGTAATTTATACAAGCGTTTTCTCTAGTTATGATTATAGGAAAAATACGCATCCTAGTCAAACCTCGCACTTATTGAACAGATATTTATTTTTGTAATATTTTTGAAAAGTTTTAGTTGTCAAACAATCTATTTTTTAGTAGAATGATGTCGGAGATATATTATTTAAAAGGAGTTCTTTATGAAAAAGTTTAGGTTTGGCACTTGGCTTGTCCTGTCAGCCGGCTCTTTGTTGTTACTTTCACAGGCTCTTCCTGCAGAGAATGTTGCTGCGAATCAGAAGAACCAGATTAAGGTCCAGCTGCTTAACCATA
The DNA here is from genome assembly GCF_900475275.1 of Streptococcus sanguinis. NCBI lineage: Bacteria > Bacillati > Bacillota > Bacilli > Lactobacillales > Streptococcaceae > Streptococcus > Streptococcus sanguinis. The sequence continues at coordinate 1,355,410 of NZ_LS483364.1, forward strand.
GCGATGAAACAGCTATCGGCACTCTGGAGTTGAATGGAGAGTATCAGCTAAAGCTTGGGAAAAAGGACAAGTACGGTCGGGCTACTGCTGCTCATGTCCAAATGCAGGAGCAACACAAAGCCAAAAAGAAAAAGGAGACCAAGGTCACTTACAATCCCATCGGTTGGCACAATTACAAATTTTACTATGGAAATGGAGATGATCGGGCTTGGCTCATGAATCGCGCTCATCTGATTGGCTTCACTTTCAGCGGCCTCAATAATGAAGGGAAAAACCTCGTTCCGATGACAGCTTGGCTCAACTCTGGCAGTTTCCAAGGACTGGATGACAATAACCCAGATAGCATGATCTATTATGAACATCGCTTGGAACGCTGGCTAGAGGAAAATCCTGATTATTGGCTGGATTACAAGGTTACTCCGATTTATACGGACAATGAGCTTCTTCCTCGCAAGATTGAGCTCCAGTATGTCGGGCTTGACGCAGAAGGCAATGTTGTCAGCATTCAGCTAGGGGGCAAGGAGACCATAGATGAAGACGGAATGTCTCATGTCCTCTTGGACAATGTTTCTCCAAATGCAGAGATTGACTACCAAACAGGCACTGCTGTCAATACCATGATTGAGTAGAATTATAGATAAGAACACAAAAACAGACCATCGCTATGATGGTCTGTTTTTTATTTATTTTTACCAATACAGACAGCCGTAAACCAGCAAGACTGCAATCATACTGAAAAGCGAGCCAATCAGGTAGTATTCAGCAAAGGACTGGCTTTCTGAAATCTTATTATAGCGGGCGATAGACTTAGCCGTAAAAACTAACCCAATTGCAGTAAACTGCCCGAAAATAAGAGAAAGTCCCATAATCAAGCGCTCTAATACCCCAATCATGGCACCAGCCCCCGCAATAGTCTCCCCACTGTCTTCTCCTGCCTGATACTTGCTGAAGAAGAGTTTAAAGAGGATATTAACCGGCTTACCAGTAAGGGCGAAGAAAAAGAGAGCCTGTAGCATGAGGTAGCGCTCAGACAGCCAATTAGGAGCTGAAATTTTCTGCTGCCCTAAGAGAAAATAAAGAGCAAAAATGCTAATCAGATGCAAGACCTGATCCAGTATAAAGGCAAACTTTTGAGCATGATGGCGGACAATCGATGAATTCAGCCTATTCTTCAAGAAGTCAATAAGCGCATGGCTGAGCCAGACCAAGGCGAAATATAGCAGATAATTAGGTAAGATGAGCCCCAAGAGCAACAAGGGCAAGAGAACAATTCCCAAATGAAGAATTAAGAAATTCATCCGCCGGCTTTTAAGGTCAGCCATTTTCTGACTTTGAAGCTGAAAATCAGCTAGTACATGAGCCAGCAAAGTCAATACAAGAATCGGATTCTGCACGAGAAATTCTGAAAATCCCATAAAATTTGTCATTCTTCAGCCTCCTTTGCTGCCTGTAGAATCATTTTCATAGCTAAACGGCGATTTCTCAGATAGATCTTCAGTCCAGACGACTTGAGCCGCTTACTAAGCGCACTGGGACTAATCTGTAACAGATCTGCTATTTCTCCATGAGAAAAATTCTCGTCATAGATATATTCCATGAGCATCCGCTCCAGAACCTCTCTCTGACTGGTATTCCACTTGCTCTGGATAAATGAAGTAGCTGCCAGCACCGTATTGACCGCCTGACTGAGCTCTTCATCTCCCAAGGATACAGCTATACGGCTGCTGCCGTAGTCGTTCTTCTCGTGAATAGCCTCAATGGCTGCGCGTGCCCTCCAGTAGGCCGGACCGTCGGCACCAATACTCTGCTCCCGATTGATATCCGTCACAATCTCCCCCAGGCCAAGCCCGAAGCGAATTGGGTGAGGAAAGCCCAAGGCAATCTGATCAAGGAGCTGCATAATCTCTGGATTAGGCCGCAGCAAAGCCTGAAACTCATCTCCAGTCGTCACCGTGAAAGGTGACACCAGATAATCCCGATAATCCTGATTTAGCACCGCCATCATGTCCTGCAGGTCCTTCTGCGCCTGCTTGCGATTTTTCAGCTGTTTGGATTCTATTAAATCTCCAATAAGAGCAATATAAAGCATACCAAACCTCCTTTAAGTCCATTATAAAGGAAAATTTAAAAAATGTCTATTTAAACGGCAACTTTTTAGAATATCCATTGTAAAGGAAAGACTATTTTTTATTTTTAGGTGCTGGTAATGCAGGGTAAGCAGCTTCAATCAAATTACAGAGAAAGGCTGCATCTTCTACTTCTTTTATATGAAGCATTGGCTTTGCACCTGGATAAGGGGTCTCATAAACCGGATTTTCACAAAAATCCAGGGCTGGCTGGACCGGCTTGAGCAGCAAGCGATTGTCATAAATCCCGCCAAATAAGCGCCCCCGATAATAGAGCAAATACTCTCCCATCATCTTGCGAAAGCTAATTTCTTGCCCTAAGCCCTGCAGCTGCCTCAGGATAAAATCCAAATATTCTTGACTAGATGCCATCGAAACACCTCCATGAATTGATACTTTATTATACCAAAAATGGATGAAGATTTCCTGACTAAGAGTTCAACTCATCTCCTTCAATCCGTATTCTGTCTTTCCTCAAGTAAGCAAAAAAGCTAGACCATATAAGTCTAACTTTTATTTCTTATTTTTTTAAAAGTCCTTCCTTGACCAGATAGTCACGCGCGATATTTTCGGCCTTTTTACCTTCAATGCCAACTTGATAATTCATCTGGCTCATCTGGCTTTCCGTAATTTTACCAGCCAACTTATTGAGAATACCTTCCAATTCAGGGTGTTTTTCGAGCAATTCAGCCTTCATGAGAGGTGCTCCTTGATAAGGAGGGAAAAGGTGCTTATCGTCTTCTAAAACTTGTAAATCATAACGCGCAAGTTCTGCGTCAGTCGAATAGGCATCCGTGATTTGAATATCACCCGACTGGATAGCTTGGTAGCGAAGCGCTGGCTCCATGGTTGACACATTGAGATTAAGGCCATATAGAGATTGCAAACCCTTGTTCCCATCTTCACGGTCGTTAAATTCCAAGGTAAACCCTGCCTTGAGCTTGTCTTGAACTGTCTTAAGGTCAGAGATGGTTTTAAGATTGTATTCTTTGGCGACACTCTTGGGTACAGCAATCGCATAGGTATTATGATAAGCCATGTGATTTAGCAAGACTAGATTGTCCTGTTTTCTGATTCCATCACGTGCTGCTTCAAAAACTTCTTCAGCATCAGTACTGGCTTTTGGAGCAGGCTGCAAGAGAGTTCCAGTAATCGTACCGGTAAACTCAGGATAAATATCAATATCACCTTTTTTTAGAGCTTGATAAAGGAAGTCAGTCTTACCAAAGTTTGGCTTGACTGTCACAGTCATATCCGTATTTTCCTCAATGAGAAGTTTATACATATTCATGAGAATTTCTGGTTCTGGACCTAATTTCCCAGCTATAACCAGATGATCCTTCTCCTGCTTGGGAAAGAGACTTGGAGTGTAAGAAGCGCCTAGTCCGAGTATTAAGACAGCAAAAGCTGTAAATACAGTCCGAAGCTTAGCCTTTTCCATCCATTTAAGGAGACTGTTGAAAAGAATAGCCAAAACTGCAGATGAAATAGCTCCAATCAAGATCAGGCTGGCATTGCGACGGTCAATTCCTAGAAGGATAAAAGAACCTAGTCCGCCAGCTCCGACAAGTGCTGCTAGAGTTGCTGTTCCGATAATCATAACCGTTGCAGTCCGAACTCCTGATACGATGACAGGCATAGCTAGAGGCAGTTCAAACTTTTTGAGTCGCTCCCACTTGGTCATCCCAAAGGCGATTCCAGCTTCTTCTAAACTAGGATCAATCCCATTCAAAGCCGTGACAGTATTTTCTAAAATCGGGAAAATAGCGTAAATCACCAGAGCAGTCAGTGCTGGCAGTGTACCAATCCCCATGAGTGGGATAAAGAGTCCCAGCAAGGCCATTGAAGGAATAGTTTGAAAGATTCCTGCAATTTGCAGCACCCAATTGGCTGTTTTTTTGTGACTATGAAGATAGATAGCGAGCGGAATGGTCAGGAAGATAGCCACTAGTAAGGTCAGAAGAGACAGCTGGAGGTGTTGCCCTAAGGCTGCCAACCATTCGCCAAAGCGCTCCTGAAAGGTAGAAAACAAATTAGCCATGTTGAACACCTCCAAACAAATCTGCTACGAAGCTGGTTGCAGGTGCAGATAAGATTTCCTCAGGTGTCGCCACTTGACGAATCTCCCCGTCCTGCAGAACAGCAATCCGATTCCCCAACTTTAAAGCCTCGTCCGTATCATGGGTCACAAAGATTGTCGTCATCCCAAACTGGTCATGGATACTCTTGGTCAAGCTCTGCAATTGCTTACGCGAGATGGCATCAAGAGCTGAAAAAGGCTCATCCATCAGCAGGATTTTGGGTTGGGCGATAATAGCACGGACAATACCCACCCGTTGCTGCTCACCACCAGACAGCTCACTCGGCATACGCTGAGCATAGTCTTCTGCAGGTAAGCCCACTAGCTCCAGCAATTCAACGGTCTTCTGCTGAATATCTGCTTTGCTCCATCCTTTCATTTCAGGAATGAGAGCAATATTTTCTACCACCGTTAGATTTGGAAAGAGAGCAATCGCTTGTAAGACATAGCCTGTAGAAAGGCGCAGCTCACGCTCATCATAGTCTTTGATGCGCTTGCCATCCATGTAAATATCGCCATCTGTAGGTTCCAAGAGACGGTTGATCATCTTGAGCATGGTTGTCTTACCGGACCCAGAAGGACCCACTAAAACCATAAATTCACCATCCTCAATCCGTAAGTTGACATCTCTCAAGACATCCTTTTCTGTATAGCGTAGCGCTACATTCTTGTATTCAATCATTGTTTGTCCTCCTTTTAAAACTTCCCTCGATTGGTCAAGTCTTCTACCTTAGGCATGACTTCTTTATTATCCCAATGCTCCACAATTTTCCCATTTTCTAGACGGAAGATATCGTACTGGGCATAGGCCACCCCATCTATCTGAGTCTGCCCATAGCTGACCACATAGTTTCCTTGTCCCAAAAGCTGGAAAACAAAGTCGAAAGTAACACCATGTTCAGCCACATAGTTTTTATAAGCATCACTTCCTTGGCCAATCTCATGATTGTGCTGAATCAAATCTTCTGCCACATAATCATCCCACTGCTCTAGTTCGCCGTTTTGAAAGATTTCTGTCAAGAAACGACGAACGGTTTTTTTATTTGCTACTGTCTTGTCCAAATCCATAATTTCAAAATCTCCAAAGATCTGATCTAACTGTCCATTTTCTGGAACACGATAGTAGTCAATGACATCCCAATGCTCCACGATACGGCCATTCTCATCCGCACGGAAAGTATCCGTCGTCACCCATTGAGCTTCCCCGCCATTGAGATATTGATGAACATGGACGAAGACTAGATTGCCGTCTTCAATGGTGCGAACAATCTTCATCTCACGCTCGGGATGGCGCTCAAAGAAATTTGCAAAGAAAGCCGCAAACCCTTCTTTCCCATCTGGCACACCTGTCGAGTGTTGAATGTAGGTATCCCCTACAGACTGAGCTTGAGCCTCGGCAACGCGCCCATCTTGAATGGCATGAATGTATAAATTTTGTGCATTTTCAACTTGTTTTGACATGATTTATGCCTCTTTTTCTTTTAAATTCGCTAAGATGCGTTCCTGATAACTTTCAAACTGGCGAATTTCTTCCTCTGAGAAACCTTTATAAAAAATAGCATCCAATTTTTGACTGACGCGATGGCCAACTTCTTTCTGGGACCAACCTTGCTCCGTCAACTTGACATATTTTTTTCGCTTGTCTAAACCACACTGACTAAAGGTCACCAAACCCTGTTCTTCCAGCTTTTTCAGCATAGTCGTCAGCGTATTATTGGCCAATCCTGTCGCCAGTGCAATATCTGTCGCCGTAGCGCAACCCGTTTCACTATTCCATAAAACTGTGAGAATCTTGCCCTGTTCACTCCGATAAAGAGCTTCAGGATCCTGATTCAGTAACTTTTGAAAAATCCGCCCATTCAACAAACGAATATGATAGGCTACCAAATGACTGTCTTTCATACTCCCTCCAATTTATTTCTATATCGAATCGTTTTTAAATTGTAACATCTAGAATTATATCTGTCAAGCATTTTGTTCTATTTGGAAATAATTTTAAACTGGGTAAAGATTTTAAAATCAAAGTTCCAAACTAAAAAGCCCAGTGTAAAGAGGCGACTCCTACACTGAGCTTCTTTTTTTATCTTAGTAATATTCACCCTGACGGTAATCCCATGAGTTGAAAGTATCGGACAGGTGCATCATGATTTTGTCAATGTCCAAGCCTTTGCGGATGACCACTGGTGCTGGTGAGATGGAACGTTGCCCACCTTGTTCTGGAATCAGTTTTCCATCTTTATCCACCATGGAAACCATAACACCTTGCTCATAGCGAGTTTCAATCGTCTTGTCTGGCTGGATAGAGGCTACATAGTCATCTGCTTCAATGACTAAATCAACAGCATTTTCGATGCGCTCGCCAATTCCTTCGACCTTGCCACGGTTTCCTTTACCGGATGGATTGGCTGAGGAAGCATAAACCATCTTGCCTTCTTCCCAAAGCTTAGCTGCCAGCTGCTCGCCCGCCTTACCAAACTTAATAACAAAACAGCTAGTTCCACGAACATCTGTCATCAGCTCTTCCCGACCGTCGCCAAAGGCCTTGAGCTTTTCAAAAGCTTCTGGCTTCCATGGAAGGATACAGCCCAAGAGGATGTCTTCATCCCAATGCTTTTGATAAAAAGCTTCAATTTCCGGATTTAGCTGAGCCAAAGCACGGAGCTCATCCATACTGCCACAGAGGACAACACCTGGCTTATTACGGTTACGAGCCTTAGCTTCGAACTTACGCTCCAAGCCAGCTTTATCGCTAGTCATGATGATGTAACCTACCTTGGTCGGGCAAACAATACAGCCGCCATCGCCTTTCAAGATGTCATAACCTTCTTGTGAAAGCTGTCCGTTCCATTGAATGTGTTTTGTCATAAGTTTCTTCCTTTTCTATTAAATTAAGATTTATTTTACCATATATTTTTATCGGAGACAAGATTTTTTCAGAATTTTCTCAATATAGCAAAAAATAAGGTTACTGCCAATAAGATGGACGATTTTTTTCATATTCTGCAATCAAATCCTCATACTGAAGCGTAATGCCGATATCATCCAGACCGTTGAGGAGCTTATGTTTCCATTCTCCATCAATGTCAAAGGAGAATTCTCCCACCGGTGAAAAAATCTTCTGCTGCTCCAAATCCACCGTCACTTCATCTGTCGGCTTCAGGTTAGCCAAGGCTTGTCGGACTTCCAATGGCTGGACGATAGGCAGCATACCGTTATTAAGCTCGTTGTTGTAGTGAATATCCCCGAAAGATCCAGCAATGACTACCTTGAAGCCATAGTCAGCCAAGGCCCAGGCGGCATGCTCCCGAGAGGAACCGGCTCCGAAATTGTCACCTGTAATCAGAATAGTCGCCTTACGGTACTCCGGTCTATTAAAGACAAAATCAGGATCTTCCGTGTACTGATTGTCCAGATAACGCCATGCGTACATGAGGTACTTGCCAAAACCTTTTTTATCAATCAACTTGAGAAACTGCTTGGGCAAAATTTGGTCCGTATCGATATTATCGTTCATGAGGGGCACTGTTGTCCCCGTGTAGATTGTAAATTTTTCCATAAACCTTCCTTACTGGACCTCCGGTAGCTGGCGGACATCTACAAATCGCCCGGCAATGGCTGCTGCTGCTGCCATGGCTGGACTACAAAGATGGGTCTTTGCTCCAAATCCCTGCCGATCCTCAAAGTTCCGATTGCTGGTCGAGGCACAGTGGACTCCGTCCGGCACCTTGTCTGGATTCATTCCCAGGCACATGGAACAACCCGGATCGCGCCACTCAAAGCCTGCATCCATGAAAATTTTATCCAGTCCCATCTTTTCAGCAGCCCGCTTGACCGGACGAGAGCCTGGTACGACGATAGCTGTCAGATTGGGAGCAATGTGCTTACCAGCGACAAACTTAGCTGCCAGCTGCAAGTCACTGAGCCTGGCATTGGTACAGGAGCCGATAAAGATATAACCTAGGTCAATATCTTCTGCTTTCTTACCCGGTGAGAGGTCCATGTAATTGTAAGCCCGCTCGTCGTTCATATCGCGAATTTCTGGGAAAGCCGCGCCAAACTCTACTCCCATAGAAGGATTGGTTCCCCAAGTCACCATAGGTGCCAGCTCGGAGACATCAATCTCAATGACCTTATCATAGACGGCATCAGGATCACTGACCAAAGTCTTCCAATCAGCTACCGCTGCTTCAAAGTCCTTGGGAGCGCCCGGCCGCCCTTTAACGTAATCATAGGTCTTCTGGTCGGGATTCATAATGCCCATCTTAGAGCCAAACTCAATGGACATATTGCAGATGGTCATGCGCTCTTCCATAGTCAGATGATCAATCGCATCGCCAGCATACTCGACCACATGCCCAACACCTGCAGCCACACCATATCGGGCAATCAGAGCGAGGATAAAGTCCTTGGAATAGACACCTTTAGGTGGCACCCCAGTAAATTTGACCAGCATTTTCTTAGGCTTGACCTGCCAAATGGTCTGCGTGGCAAAGACGTGCTCTACCTCCGAAGTACCGATTCCAAAAGCAATAGCACCAAAAGCACCGTGAGTGGCCGTGTGACTGTCACCGCAGACGATGAATTTGCCCGGCTGAGTCTTGCCAGTTTCCGGTCCAACCATATGGACAATCCCCTGCAACTCCGATCCGTGAGCCGCATGCTCGATACCAAAATCCTTGACATTCTCAGAAAGTTTATCAATCTGAGCCTTGGAAATCACATCCCGAATATCATAGATATTGACCGTAGGAACATTATGATCAAAGGTTCCAAAGGTCAAATCCGGCCGTCTAACTTTGCGCCCTGCATCTCGAAGGCCTTGAAAAGCCTGAGGGCTGGTTACTTCATGAATATAATGCTGATCCACATACATAAGCTGGGGCTGGCCTTCTTCACCAGTTATCAGATGCCTTTCCCAAAGCTTATCAAAAATCGATTTTCCAGCCATACTAGCTTCTCCATATGTAATATAAAATTCCGATTCCCACTATTATTCCGCAAATCCAAGCCAGCCAGAAATACCATTTTCTGGTCTTGTGATGAAAGAGGCGACCGCCTAATAAAGCGCCCAAACCTGCGGCTGCCAAAGCTGACAAGAGCAAGGTTTTCTCTGGAATGCGGTAGTGATTTTTCTTAGCCTTACGCTTATCCCAGCCATAAAGCAGGAAAACGACAAGGTTCCATAGCAGGCAAATACCTGTTAATATCCATTTCATAAGTTATTAATAATTGCCTCCGTCATTTGAGCTGTCCCTGCCTGACCGCCAAGATCTCGGGTTAAAATACCCTGAGCCAAAGTCTTCTCAACCGCTGCTTCAATCGCCTCTGCAGCCTCAAGCTCTGCAAAACTATCCCGCAGCATCATGGCCACAGAAAGTATCATACTGATAGGGTTGGCAATGCCTTTCCCTGCAATATCAGGAGCTGAACCATGGATAGGCTCGTAAAGACTTGGTCCAGTTGCCGAATGACTGGCCGATGGCATAACTCCCAGCGTCCCTGACAGGACACTGGACTCGTCTGAGAGAATATCCCCGAAGAGATTTTCCGTTACTACAACGTCAAACTTAGCAGGATTGGTAATCATGAGCATAGCAGCGCTGTCCACCAGTTGGTGCTCCAAGGTCACATCTGGATAATCCTTGGCCACCTCATCTGCCACTCTGCGCCAGAGTTTGGATGTTGCTAACACATTTTGCTTGTCAATACTGGTCACGCGCTTTCTGCGACCACGCGCGATATCAAAGGCCTTACGGACAATCCGCTCCACCTCTTCATAGCTGTAGTCGTTGATATCACGAGCAGATTTATCCTCCAAAATATGCTCGCCAAAGTAAATCCCACCAGTCAGCTCACGCACGACAACGAAATCCACACCAGCAATTCTTTCAGCCTTCAAAGGCGACAAATGCTTAAGTGCATCGAAAATCTTAACTGGGCGGATATTGGCATAGAGTTCAAGCTCCTTGCGCAGAGCAAGCAAACCTTGCTCCGGACGAACTGGAGCACTATCATACTGGGGACTTCCGATAGCTGCTAGAAGAATAGCATCCGCCTCCTTGGCCGCTTCTAGAGTTGACTGAGGCAGAGGATTACCTTCCGCATCAATACCAGCACCCCCAAAAGCCTTCTCTGTGACATGGTAAGTAAATCCAAACTTGCCCGCAACAGCAGCCAGTACTTTGAGACCGGCTTCCATGATTTCTGGGCCGATACCATCACCCGCCAGAGCTACAATTTCTTTTGTCATAGTCGCTTCCTTCTAATTATTTGCAGGCAGATCGCGGTAGGATACCTGATGGCCGATTTCACCCGCATTTTCCTTTTGCACAAAGGTATTGGCATGGATATAGGCAATGGCGCTGGCCTTAAGAACATCAAAGTCAATACCAGAGGAGTTGAAAATTGTATCTGTATCCGTATTTTCAACAGCCACCAAGACGCGAGCCTGAGAGTCAATACCATCCGTCACCGCCTCGATGTTATAAGATAAAAGCTGAACAGACTGGTTAAAGAATTGGTCAATGGCATTAAAGATAGCTTCAACGCTTCCTTGACCTTCTGCCACACAGCTGACCGTCTCTCCGTCGCCATTAACCAACTGCACATCCGCTGTGATGGTATGGTCATCATTGGTCGTCAACTGCAGATCATCAAAGTGGAAGCCTTCAGGATTTTCGACCGTCGTTCCAGCAATCAGAGCCCGAATATCAGCGTCTGTGACTTCATTTTTCTTATCAGCCAAGACCTTAAATTTAGCAAAGAGATCATTAATTTCAGATTCTGCAAAGTCCAGAGCCAATTCTTTGAGTTTTTCGACAAAGGCATGGCGGCCAGACAGTTTACCAAGCGGAAGCGAATTGCTCTTGACTCCAACCAGCTCAGGTGTGATGATTTCATAGGTCAGTGGATTCTTAAGAACACCATCCTGATGGATACCGGACTCATGAGAGAAGGCATTGCCGCCAACGACCGCCTTGTTCTTAGGCACTGGAATACCAGAGAAGCGGGATACCAGCTCAGAAGTGTTGATGGTTTCATTAAGGACAATGTCTGTCTCAACTTGGTAATAGTCCTGACGAATCTCTAAGGCAACTGCTACTTCTTCCAATGCTACATTTCCAGCCCGCTCACCGATTCCATTGATAGTTCCCTGAACACGACCAGCACCGTGCTTGATAGCTGTCAAACTATTAGCCGTTGCCATACCAAGGTCATCATGGCAATGAACACCAAATACCACCTTATGATCTGAAGTCACATTTGCCACTAGGTAGTCGAAAATATTTGCAAACTCTTCCGGAGTAGTAAAGCCGACTGTATCTGGAATATTGATATAAGTCGCACCTGCATCAACTGCTGTTTGTACCACCTTAAAGAGGAAATCCAGCTCTGTTCGTGTCGCATCCTCTGGCGAAAACTCGACTATATCGAACTTGGAGCGCGCGTAGGAGACATGCTCTTTCACAGCTTCTAAAATCTCTTCCTTAGACTTTTTCAGCTTAAACTCTCTGTGAATAGGACTGGTCGCAATGAAGACATGAATCTGTGGATGCTTAGCATCCTTGAGCGCTTCATAACAGGCATCAATATCGGACTTGACCGAACGCGCCAGACCAGTAACAGAAGCTTTTGTGATGGCTTTAGCAATCTCCTGCACCGCCGCAAAAGAATCTGGACTCGCAGCAGGAAAACCGGCTTCAATGACTGAAATCCCCCACTTCTCTAACTGCTTGGCAATAGCCACCTTTTCCTTGATAGAGAAATTCACTCCTGGTGTCTGCTCGCCATCCCGGAGGCTGGTATCAAAAAACTCAACTTTGCGTGTCATAGACAACTCCTTTTCTAAGATACAAAGACCCTTTTAGGAAAAAATCTTCCCAAACTTCTAGGTCGTATTCAATGACTGAGACGGTATAAGACAAATCGATTTCAGAAAAATCAAGATGTACTCCCACTCCCGTCGCTCCTTTAGAAACCATTTCTTCCTCATCAGAGTTTGAGGTAAGATAGGTGAAATAAAAAACATCTCACTTGAGGAACAAGCGAGATGTTGATTTACTCCCGCTTGGTAAGCCAAACAGGACTAATGCTTTTGCACTAGCCCGAGTAACGCAACAACAAAGCAAAGTTTGAAGATTGGGTTGACTTCATGTTTGACTAACTCCTTTTTGAGATGGTTTCTTATTGTTTAGTATTTTAACACAGTATCATAAACCTGTCAAGAAAAAGTCGATATTTTCTGAAAATTTTTAATATGCTGGATTATTTTTGGGGATTTAAACTGTAAATACGAGAAAAAGGAAGTAAGGTAAGTCTCACTTCTTCTATTTTTCAGCAATCGTAACATAGTCTAATTCCACTTTCCTCATCTCCTCACATACTGAATGCCTCGGAAAAGGAGAAAGGCTGTTAGAATCAGGGAAACAAGCCAGATGGTCTTCAGGAGGTAAAATTGAATCAGATAGGTAGAGATGATGGCTCCGACTACAAAGCTTGCCAATAGGGCTACAAAGAAAAGGCCTTCTTTCAAATCTTTCCCTTTTTTGTTTCGAGCATAGTTGCCGAAAGCTACCATGGTTTTCTTGATATTCCCCGTCGTAAAGGAGTTGTTATAGACAATACCATCCACCTCGCCAAAAGCCGTCGCGACCAGACCTATGCAGAAAGCCAGTGGCGGCACGATATAGAGATGGGACACATTTGCTGGCAAAAATCCAGCGACAGCTGTCGTCAATATCAAGGGAAAAACGCTGGACAGCCTGCGCCAAGAATGCTCAAAATGATGCTGAAAAACGGTCATCAGAAAAATCCCCAGCATAAAGGCCAGCATAGTTGCCAATTTAACTTCAATTCCTCTTGTCTCCTGATTGATGAGCTCAACCGAAAGGAAAACGACGTTTCCTGTCTGCCCTGCCACCAAGGTCCCTCCCCTCTCAATGAAGGTATAGGCGTCGATAAATCCTGCACAAAAGGTCAAGAGGCAGGCAAAAAATTTTGAACGAGAGTGAAACTCTCTTTTTACAAATTGTTTCATAAATCACCTACAAAATAAGGGAGTGACCAGACTCCGAAAATCATAGATTTCAGTCCGTCCACTTCCCCTTGCTAGATTACATTTCAAAAATCTTGTAGCTACTGTGATTCGCCAGATTCACAAACTTTTATTTCCTCAAATGACAGAGCAGAAAGCTACGTGTGCTAGCCTTCTCTGGCTTCCTTAAGGATTTTTTCAATCTTGGTCGTAATCAGGTCAATAGCCACCTTATTAGAAGCTCCCTCTGGAATGATGACATCCGCATAGCGCTTGGTCGGCTCGATGAACTGATGGTACATAGGCTTAACGACACCCAAATACTGCTCAATAACGCTATCCAAACTGCGACCGCGCTCTTCCATGTCCCGCTTAATCCGGCGGATAATCCGAACATCATCATCTGTGTCCACAAAAATCTTAATATCCATCAAATCTCGCAGGCGCTGGTCCTCTAAGACCAAAATCCCCTCAACGATGAACACATCCTGAGGCTCCTGACGATAGGTCTTTTTGCTGCGGGTATGCTCCGTATAGTCGTAAGTGGGAATATCCACTGGTCGACCAGCCAAGAGCTCCTTGATCTGCTCAATCATCAGATCCGTATCAAAGGCAAAAGGATGGTCATAGTTGGTCTTAACCCGCTCCTCAAAAGTCAGATGCGTCTGATCCTTATAGTAGGAGTCATGCTCAATCATTGCAATATTTTCGTTTGGAAAATTAGCCAAAATTGCTCGAGAAACACTGGTCTTTCCGCCTCCGGAACCACCAGTTACACCAATAATAATAGGTCTATTTTGCATTATAAGCTCCATCTCTTGTTATCTTATCTATTTTACCGCAATTCATGTTATAATGAAAGAGCTAAAATAAAAAAAGTACATGCTTAAAAATAGAAAAAAGGAGGTTTTTATGCTCAAACTTGGAATCATCGGAACAGGTTCAATTTCTCATGAGTTCATCAAGGCTGCTCACTCAACAGGCGACTATCAGCTTGCTGCTGTCTACTCTCGTGCTCTGGCTTCTGCTGAGCGCTTTGTGCAAAACTATGAAAATACGGCCATTTTTACTGAAATGCTGGACTTTCTGTCGTCTGATATCGATGTCGTTTATATCGCCAGTCCCAACAGCCTGCATTTCAAGCATGCCAAGGTAGCCATTCTGGCTCGTAAACATGTCATTGTCGAAAAGCCAGCGGTTTCTCGTCCCAAAGAATGGCGGGAATTGGTCAAGCTGTCTGACGTGCATCAAGTCTATCTCTTTGAAGCTGCCCGCAACTATCATGAGCAGGCCTTTGATACGATTAGTGATTTCCTCAAGGACAAGACTGTTTTAGGAGCCAACTTCACCTATGCCAAGTATTCTTCAAAAATGCAGGCTCTGCTTGCGGGAGAGCAGCCTAACGTTTTCTCAGCTAAATTTTCTGGCGGCGCTTTGATGGATCTGGGTGTCTATCCAGTCTATGCGGCTATCAGACTTTTCGGCCATCCGCGCTTCGCTCGCTACAGCGCCCAGCTGCTGGCCAATACGATTGATTTAAATGGAGCCGGCTGTCTCATCTATCCAGATTTTCAAGTTCAGATTCAGGCCGGTAAAAATATAAACAGCAATCTGCCAGCAGAGATTTACACCGATCAGGGAACTCTGACTTTAGACGGGATTGAATTTATCAGCTCTGCTATTTTCCAAAATCTGGACGGTCAAGAAGAGGTGCTGCCTATCAAGCGTGCTTCCCATACCATGCTGGAAGAAGCTCAGGCTTTCGCGCGAGTGCTCAAGGGCGGACAGGATGCGGCTTACGAGAAATGGTTGGATGCTGCCGTAGCTGTTCACGAAAGCTTATTTGCCATGCGCAAGGACGCTGGCATTAGATTTGAGGTTGATGATGATTAAGGAACAATTTCCCCCGAGCTGGCGAAATCAGCTGGCTCAGTTAGGCTTTGAAGATTTGACAGCTATTCAGGAGAAGATGTTTGATTCTATTTCTGCAGGCGATACGGTGCTGGGAATCAGTCCAACTGGTACTGGTAAAACTCTGGCTTATCTCTTTCCCAGTCTGCTCAAACTGACACCTAGAAAAGCACAACAGCTCTTGATTTTAGCTCCTAATACTGAGCTGGCCGGACAAATCTTTGAGGTCTGCAAAACTTGGGCGGAGCCTTTAGGACTGACAGCCCAGCTACTACTCTCCGGCTCCAGCCAGAAGCGACAGATTGAGCGCCTTAAGAAAGGTCCAGAGATTATCATCGGAACGCCTGGGCGGATTTTCGAGTTGGTCAAGCTTAAGAAAATCAAGATGATGAATGTCGAAACCATCATTTTGGACGAATTTGACCAGCTGCTCAGCGATTCTCAGTATCACTTTGTAGATAAAATCACCCACTATGCGCCTCGTGACCACCAGCTGGTATATATGAGCGCCACCGCTAAGTTCGACCACGATAAGATTGCTGAAAACACTCTAGAAATCAGCATTGACGACCAAGTTTTGGACAACATCCAGCACTTTTACATGCAAGTCGAAAAACGTGATAAGGTGGACTTGCTCCGTAAGTTATCCAATGTTGAAGATTTCCGTGGACTGGTCTTCTTCAACGCTCTGTCAGACCTGGGCAGTGCCGAAGAAAAACTCCAGTATCGTGAAGCCAACGCAGTTTCTCTGGCCAGTGATGTCAACGTTAAGTTCCGCAAGGTGATTTTGGATAAGTTCAAAGAGCACCAGATTACTCTCCTGCTAGCCACTGACCTAGTTGCTCGCGGCATTGATATTGACTCCCTAGAATGCGTCGTCAATTATGAGCTTCCGCGCGATTTAGAAACCTATACCCACCGCTCTGGACGAACCGGCCGCATGGGCAAGGAAGGCTATGTCATCACCCTCATCAGCCATCCTGAAGAACTGAAAACTTTGAAAAAATACGCCACCGTCCGAGAAATTGTATTAAAAAATCAAGAACTTTATGTAACGAGTTAAACTAAAAAAGCTTTGGAAACATTAGATTTCCAAAGCTTTTCGCTTTTACTCATTGCCAACAACGATTTCAAAAATCTAAACCCAAGGACCGTCTTAGTCTCTGCCGTAATAAATACGATGTGGCTCCAGCTGACCTTCCAGCAGCTCATCGACCGTTACCAAAGTATAGCCGTTACTCTTCAGATACTCGAGAACACTTGGCAGAGCGTCAATACTAGTCTGGTGAATATCATGCATGAGAATAATTGAGCCTGGCTGAGTTTTAGCAATCTCTTGCATAATAGCCTTAGTATTGCGTGTCTTCCAGTCTAGACTGTCTACATTCCACATGATAAAGGACTGGTCAACCGAATTTTGGATTGTGGCATTAATGGCTCCATAAGGAGGCCGCGTAATCGTTGGCTTAATGCCTATGACATTGTTAATAGCGGTCTGGGTATCAAGGATTTCTTTTTGAGCTGACTCCAGAGGTAGTTTGGTTAAGACTGGATGGTCCCATGTATGAATCCCAATCTGATGACCTTCATTGTGCACGCGCTTGACGATCGCTTCATTACCAGCAATGTTTTGACCAACCATAAAGAAGGTCGCCTTGGCACCATATTTCTTGAGGATATCCAGAGCCTGGGGTGTTGTCTTAGGATCTGGACCGTCATCAAAGGTCAGAGCAACCATTTTCACATGCTTCTTAGCTTCAAAACTCTGATAAGCTGCCAAGTCATCGCCGGTCAGATAGTCCGCATTAATCTGGTCATAAAAACTGGATAAAGGAACGTCAATGCTGGTTAAGCCTTGCACTTCCTTACTCAGCTTAATAGAAAAATGGCTGTACTCATAACGGAAGGACCACTGACCCAACTCCGTTCCATTGAGGTTATTAAGAATTTCCGTCTGCACCGCCTCATCGGCCTGTCTAAAGGTCAGCTGGCTGGATATTTCGTTGATGAAGATTTCCTTAGCTGCATCGGGATCCTGAAAGAGCTTATCCAGAGTGAAAGGGCTGCCGTCTGCACCGAGATAGCTGTCAGCAACTTCCCGCTCTTCTCCTTTACTGATTTTCATCTCTTTGACATGATAGTCCTTGCGATGCACCAGTATTTCTTTGACGTCCTTCAGGCTCGTTTCTTTTTCCTCAGCATAGTAGAAGGTCAATTCTTCAATCTTATCGCCCTTCTTCTGATTATCCTTAATCGTCTGGCTATCTGCGTCCATCTGCTCCTTGACACTTGCCATAACCTGACCATCCAGCAGAGGATAAAAGGCCTCTACATAGTGGCTGCCAATCATCTTGCTCTGCTTTTCAGTATTTTCAGCGTGGAAGGTCTCTTCTTGGGCAATCAGCACACTAACCTTCTCTTGCAGTTCCTTTTCCTGGAAAATAGCGTAAATTTTTACAGCCCCCAGAAATAGAGCAGCAACAAAAGCTAAACCTAGCAAGCCGAGAACGATGAGTGTTTTCTTACCGTGTTTCTTGTTATTTTGTCTTTTCATACACCTGTCCTAAATGAATAAAAATCATCATTTATCTTGCAAAATTAACTACAGTTAGATGTTAAAGACTCTTCTCACGAATGACTTCCACCTTGTAGCCATCAGGATCTTTTACAAAATAATAATTAGGCGGGTTGCCAGGAAGACCCTTTGGATCTGTCACTTCATATCCTTTGGCCTTGTGCTCAGCATGCAGACCTTCTAAGTCTGGCGTGCTAAGTGCCACATGAGCAAAGCCATCCCCAATCACATAAGGACCATGGTCATAGTTATAGGTCAGTTCCAGCTCATAATCATCGCCTTCCAAACCTAGATAAACGATAGTAAACTGATAATCTGGAAAATCCTTGCGACGAAGCTCCTTAAAACCAAAAGCCTCTGCATAAAAAGCGATAGACGCTTCCAAATTCTCCACACGCAAACAAGTATGTAACATTTTTGATGCCATAATTTCACCTCATTCTTTCTTGTTTATTATTATACCCTATTTTGGGCAAAACTTATATTAAATTTTTAAAAAAGTAAGTAAAAGCAGATAAAAAGCAAACCAATAAGGCCTGCTAAGAATTGTTTTTCAAAAAATGTTCAATGAAGTCGCTATACGAATTCCATTGAGGCATGAGAATGCTTTCTTTCTCCGCACTTCTTTTGATTTCAAAATATTGGTCAACCCATTCGGCATAACCTGAATGCATATGATTTGTGACCATTTCGGCAACCAAAGGCTGACTCAACATGAACTTCATTACTGGAACTAAGAGAAATAGGGGCAGGGATAGATATTTAGTAGGTTTATAACGATGTTTAGGAATGCCATATCGCTGACAGAGTTCTAAACCTTCTCGCCAAGCGCAAATCATCTTTCGAATTGCTTTTTTATCTTTCAAGAGTGCATCAAAAGACCCCACTTCTGCAACTGCACCTGCCATTACCGCCTCCTGAAGGCAGTGAACCTTCATCCAAGAAGCCAAGTTAGGCATAGCATCAATGCCTATCCCACTAGCTGTGAAAATAGGAGACAACTCTGATGTATAAGAATCATCATCAAGTAACGTAGCTTCTTTGAAAATGATAGCTTGGATCCGACCATCACTCTTTCGCCCTCCTCCAACAGAAGAAGGAAAAGCTAACGACACCTGCTTTCTGTTCAAATAAGAAGGAATCTTGGAGTTGATATTCCAGTTATTCTGTAAAATAAGTAAATGAGCTTTTTCCTTTATAGCCGCTAAATGATTCAATGCCTGCTCTAGTTGCAAACTATTTACCGTTAAGAGAATCAGGTCATAGTCTTGATCAATACTCGTCACCAATGGCGGCTGGAAATGATGTTCTTTATAGACCTGTTCGTCTTTCCTTAAATCTTTAATAGAAAGTGTGAAGCCTTGCTCTAAAGTCGACAGCTTATGTTCTCTAACTAAGACAGTAACTTGATGCTGATTAGACAGTAACCAAGCGTATGTCAAACCAATTGTGCCAGCACCATAAACCAAAATGTTCATATTAAGCCTCTCCCGCTATTTAACAGAACGCTTTTTCGTTTCTTTCAGGAGCAGTTTAACTTCAAAGACCGTACCTTTTGGTTTGTTGTCCTTGACATAAATAGAGCCTTTGAAAGCATCGACAATCTGCTTAGCCAGAGAAAGCCCCAGACCAAAGCCACCTTTCTGACGGGTCCGAGCCTTGTCCACCCGATAAAAGCGATCAAAAATCTTCTTTTTATCTTCATCGCTGATACCAGGACCATTGTCCGCCACTCGGAAAATAAGGTAGCGATCTGTCGAAGTAGCCATGACACTGATTACGCCATCATCATCTGTGTACTTGATAGCATTGTCAAATAGAATGGTCATCAGTTGTTTGAGAAAAATTTGATCGGTCACAATAGGGTGCTTGATCATATTTTCTGAATGAAAGGCTTTTTTATTCTCCCTTGCGATAATACAGTAATTAGCAAAGGTCGTATCAAAAAATTCTGGTTCAACTTCACCATATTGTGGCTTGATGCCATCATCGCGGCGGGCCAGGTTGAGCAGATTGGTCGTCAGCAAGCGCATATTCCGTACTTCATCCAAGCTAGAAGCAATATTTTCACTGCTCTGCATTATTGTAGCTTCAGGCTTACGAAAGAGCGTCTCTAAGCGGCTCTGCAATACTGCCAGAGGAGTCCGTAGTTCGTGACTGGCATTTTCCACAAAAGCCTTCTGCTTCTGGATACTTTCCAGCAGAGGCTTGACACTCATCCGAGCAAGGTAAATACTGGCAATCAGGGAAATTCCCCAAAAGCTGACCATGACCATGGCAATCAACTGCTCATGCTTGCTGCTGGTCTGCTCCAGCTGGCTGATACTAGTCATGACCACAGCGTACTTGATATCAGGATACTCATTTTTAGGATCAATATCAAAGAGATAAGCCCGATAGCTCTCCGTTTGGCCAAAGCTGTTACCAATCACAATTTCCTTGATTTGATTTAGATAGGACTTGTTAAACTCTAATGAATTAAAGTCCAGAAAACCATCGCTCTTGCTGGTGGAAATATTTTTATAATCATCATCCAAAAGCAGGGCAAAAGTATTAGAGCTGACATTTGGCGTAGTTAGATTGTTAGGCTTAGGCTCTTCATCTGAATCACCATCTGGCTCTTTACTGCTTTTAGGACTTTTAGAATTGACCTTATTGCTTGGATCAGACTGCTGGCCTGTCGTCCGATAGGCCAAATCAGCTACTGAACTAGGATCATTACTCAGGTTTTTCAGATTTTCATCAACTGACGTATAAAGGCTGGAGCGCATAACCTGAATAATAATCAAGGTCATGGCTGAGAAGATTAATGTAAACAACCCAAAATAGCGAATGAAATAAGAGAAATCATCCGCATAAAAGGTCTTCTTGATTTTATTCAGCATCTTTTAAAATGTAGCCGACACTACGAAGAGTATGTAGGTTTTTCGCAAATGCCGTTCCTTTCAGTTTTTTACGAATCTTTGAAACGTACACTTCGACAACGGAAACAGTGGTATCACTGTCAAAGCCCCACAGACGGTCAAAAATTTGAGTCTTAGGCAAGATTACATTTTGATTTTGCAGGAAATAAACCAAGAGGTCGAACTCTTTACCAAGCAACTCTACGTCTTTACCAGCCTTCGTGGTTGAATTTGTAGATAGGTTGACAGTTACATCACCATAAGAAAGAGTATTCTCGTTGAATTTACCAGCGCGTTTCAAGAGCGCCTGGATCCGCATTTTCAGTTCTTCCAAATAGAAAGGTTTTGTCAGATAGTCGTCAGCTCCGAGCTCAAAGCCATGTCCTTTGTCATCCAAGCTTTCCTTAGCTGTCATGATGAGAACAGGTGTTGTAACTCCTTTTGCTCGGAGATCTTTCAGCACTTGGAAACCGTCCTTTTCAGGCAGCATGAGATCCAGCAAGATGAGGTCATAAACACCGCTTTCTGCTTCATATAGACCTTCTTCACCATCAAAAACCTGCATTACATCTGCAAAATCATCTAAAAAATCAAAAACTGAGTTTGACAGTCCAAGGTCATCTTCTACCAATAGAATTTTAATCATTTTTCTTTCCTCCAATAAAACTTTCCAAGATTATGTCTTTTGGTTTTTGTTTTATTTGCTATTCTTATTATATCATGACTTGGGTCAAAATCAGTAAGTTTTTTCTACGACTGCGACGTTTTATTTTCTTTTGTCGACTTATTATTGTTCTTGTCCGATTGTTCGTTTGTGTTCGTTGAAGACTTTTTCTTGTTTTTCTTCCCGTTGTCATTTTGCTGAGCAGAAGAATTCTTGCTCTTGTCATTGTCAGACTGCTGGCCGTCTTGAGGCGGCATTCCTTGGTCTTGACCGTTCTGTCCTGGACCACCATCCTGCGGCTGCATGCCATTACCTGGTCCACCATTTTGACCATTCTGACCAACTTGTGGCGGCATTCCATTTCCTGCATCCTGGCCATTCTGACTCTGCTCCGGTGCTCCAGGCATAGTAGCTGGCTGTTGAATAGCTGATTGCTGATTGTTTGTACCGTGAATAGCTGTCGCAAGACCATAACCGCCCAGAAGTCCGACTGCTAGAGCACCACCCGTTGCAACCGTCAGCCACCATTTAGTGCTTTTTTCTACAACAATCATTTTTTCCATATCCATTTAATATGTTCCTTCTTTCTTTTGTAAATTTTTCTATCTGTTTCTATCAAACAAGAAGCTAATGCAGCTTACAAGTCATCCCATACACATCCTTTCACTTGAATAGCATTATCATATAGATTTTTACTTAAACAGGACTGAATTTTTTCTTAAAAAAGGCTGAAAGATAGGGAAAATAGTTTATGAAAAGTGCTTTTTCAATATACGGCTATATTTATCTAATAAAAGAAAATCAGCTAATCTTGAAGACAGAAGATTGAGTTTAGCAAATAAAGATGCCCCCCGCCCCATCAGGATGACTCTTTGATGAGACTTAATACCTTTTAGCAAAGCTAGGCAAACCTCGTCTGTAGTTGAAATCTTAATCCCCATCTCTTTCCAAACAGGATGGTAAGGCTTTTCTGAGGGTGTATCCGCAGCATTGGGACAAAAATAGGTTAAATACACCTTTTTCCGCTCCTGTTTTAATTCGCGATTCATTGATTCAATAAAAGAAAAAATCCCTGCGCGACTAGCCACATCTACGCTATAGTAAGGGAAAGCGAGCCGCCCATCTGCAAAACCGCCAGAATGCACAATTGTAGCACCTTTTTCATTTGCTAATAAGGGCAGAAAAATCTTGCTAATCAGAATGGCGCCAGATAAATTGATTAACAGTGTCTGCTCTATGTCCTCAAAGGAATGCGCTGACAAAGACTTTCTTACATCAAAACCAGTTGCATTGATAACAATATCTATACATTCCGACCACTCTTGTATCTCTGATACTACATTTTTTAGAGACTCTTCACTTGTTATATCCACTGATCTTATTGGAATAAAAGACGAAAATTCTTGCACAAATATCTTTAACTTATCTATATCTCTTCCTAAGAGAAATAACCTAGCACCTGCTTGATGAAAAGCACGTGTATAGACTCTTCCCAAACTGCCACTTGCACCAATAATTACAACCTTTTTATTTTTAAAATAATTATCAAACATATAATTCCCCATTCTCTAGTGAGTCTTTTGTGATAAATTCAATAAAACAAGTCCGACAATAACTAGACTTATCCCTAAAAGGCTTACAGCTGTTACTTTTTCGTGCCAAAGCAGAATAGATAATATCGTTGTCCCTACTAGACCTATTGCAGACCAAATAGCGTAAGCTAGATTTAACTGAATGCCCTTTAAAGATAGAGATAAAAAGAAAAAGCACAAGCCATAAAACATCAAAGCAAGGCAACCGAAAAATAGTTTCGAAAAACCTTGAGATAGTTTTAAAAGACTTGTGGCGGCAATTTCAAATAGAATTGCGAGAGATAAATAAAAATAGTAAAACATTGTTTTCCTCCTAATATTCTAAATAACTAAAAAGTTAGCAGGAAAATCAATAGAGCTATCCGAGAGATGAAACAAAGCAAGTCCAAAGTGTACAGGCATTTGTCAAAATCATTGATTTTATGCTCGAATCTTTGGAGATAGATAAAGCTTTTCGACCACATAGCTCATCTAATGAAATCTGGTAAAAATCGGCTAGACGAATAAGACTTGCACTATCTAGAATCGTCTTATCATTTTCCCAGTTCGAGATGGTCTGCCGAGTCGTCCCTAGTGATTCTGCAATCTGAGCTTGACTATATCCTTTTTGCTCCCGTATAAGCTTCAATTGTTTTCCTAACATTATCTTTTCCTCCTCATCATACTTATTTTTTAGTTGTTTGGCTAGATGAAATTCTTTAACATTAGTGATTATTGTAGGTAAAAATTCTTTGACATGGCTATTATAACACGATTTACGTTTATCTTAAAATACTTGCCTATCTAAAACATTTGATACATCTATCAACCATTTGCCCCAAAAATCCTCAGTAAAAAAGACTGGGACGAAATTGTCTCAGTCTTGATTTATCATGTTCAAAAGCTCTGGATGCAGGAGCTGCTTATCTTTTTATGACTCTTTCTTAGAAAGACGGAAGCTGGATGAAGCTAGCAAGGTCGCAAAGCCAAGATAGGTGAGAAGAGTGCTCGAACTGCTTCCAGTTTTAGGCAGTTGACCTTGACTGGTTTGGTAGCTGACAGATAGCTGCATGTTGCTTGCTTGCTTACTTGCAGATCTTGGATACTGCAAAGTCTGGTTTGAAAGATGCTCAAATTTCTGTGCTGTTTGAATAGTAATTTCTGCAGGAGGTGTCGAAACACTAACCTGATTGGACTCTATCCGGTATTGATTATTAATCAGCAAGCTGAAATGATTGGTATAAGTTCTGCCTGAATACAAGAGTCGACCGACTGCTGCTGGAGCTAGGGTCTCGGTCGCAGAATTCAAGTCAGCATTGTAGCGTTCAAGCAGACCTGGTGCAGCAACAAAAGTCAAAATTCTGCTGCTCGGATCATAAGAAACCTCGTAACCAGGACTTTTCGCTCTAGTAGCTTCTAGATCTAATTCAAAACCTTCTGGCAGGCGATCTTCCAATACGAAAGAGTGAATTGGCAAGCGATAAGCAGGCAAAGCATCCGTTACCAGATTAAGGACAGCAAAACTTCCATGGCTAACCTCTTGTTGATGAATATTCTTCTTGGACTCATCCTCCAACTCTTCTCTGACTTTTAACTGGATAAAGAGCTGGTTATAGTGATAAGTTTGAGTCGGCGCTTGCGGACGGCTTGGCAAAGCTTGATAGCTAGGCTCAGCCGGCTTTTGAGGAAGTTCTTTATAGGTCGGCTTGTCAGGCTCCTCAATCAAAGGCAGGTCACTTTCTCTGACAGGTGACTGGGGCTCAGGCTGAAGAACTGGTTCTTTAGGGAGCTGTGGTTCCTGCAGATAGCTTGGCTCCTGAGACAGGTCCTCTAAAGCAATTTCTTCTTCATAAGCAGGCGGTTTCGGTGCTTCTCCCGCGCTTGCTTCAGGATCTTTTTGAGGTTTTTCTGGTTCTTTCAAATAAGATGGTCGTTGAGGTTCCTGTGGCAGTGGATTTTCGACCGGAGCTTGCGGAAGGCTCAGCAAGGGCTGCTCCTTCTCATAGGTCGGCTCTTCAACTGCAGTCGGCTCTGTCAATAGAGAAGGGGAGCTAGGTTCTTCTGGCACTTCCTGATAAACTGGCTTTTGAGGTTGAAGCGGCTCAGGCAGATAAGTTAGCTCTTGCGGCAGACTTTCCAAATCTCTTTCCGGTAGAACTGCTGGCTCCTCAGGCCGATTTGGAAGAGGAAGAGGCTGAGTTTCTGTCGGCTGGCTAGGAAGTTCTTGATAGGCCGGCTGATCTGGCTCTTCTGGCAAGGGTTGATAAACTGGCTGACTCGGAAGAGGCTGCAAGGCCTTGACTTCCTCATAAGCCGGTTCCTGAGGTTGAGCAACTTCTGTCGGAGCAACAGGCTTCATTGGAACACCTTTGGCTTTAATATCAGAGTTAAATACAAACCAAGCAGAACCCCGGTTTCGTGAACCAATGTCAAAGGAAATGACATCGCCTTGCGCCTTACCGACAATAGCGCCATACCAGTTATAAGGACTAGTAGGTGTATCCCACTTGTTGTGCTCAAAGCGAGAACCTTCCCGCTCAAAGTTAATAGAAATATCAGCGTGAACACTAGTATCTGGGTGAACATTAATGGCAGAGCCTGTAATAGGAATATATTCACCATTAAAATTCTTGATATATTCAATCGCAACTTTGTTCGTATTTAAAGACGAGAAGCTGACAAGCGAGCCTGTCATATCAAGCCTTTCTCCCGCCTCATCGAAAAACTCAGCTTGAACATTGACCCGAGAATGGCCATAAAAATCCAAGGTCCAGACAGTCAAGGTCGGATCCTTAACTAAGAAAACTGGCAGCTTATCCTGACTCTTCGTTGATTCTTTCAGAGTATAAGTGTAGACAACTTTAGCGATTTTCTTGCCCTGAATACTGGAATTTTTGATATTAGTATAAGTAGCTACCAGAGGCACATCTTTTTGTAAAATGACTTTAGTCTGATGTTCTTTCCCTTTTAAAACACTGGTCAAAGCAGTTATTCCTTGTTGATCCATTCCCCAAGAACGAACCTCATCAGTCAGCTCATCATTGGTATAGGTTCTAATAGAGGGATCAAGCGTCAAGACAGCCTGGGGCTCAGATTTGAAAACAAAAGGCTGGCTTTCAACCTTACTGAGATAACCTTCTTCATTTTTCTTAGCTTCAGCTTCTTGCAACTCTCTCTCAAAAGTTACAAGAGCTGCATCATACTTAGTTTTGGCTGTATCATAGGCAGCTTTTGCCTTCTTATATTCTTCCAAGAGCTTATCAAAGTCAGCTTTCAAGCGGGCATTTTTTCCCTTAATGCTTGCATTTTCCTGCTCAATCACTGCGTTCTGCGCTGAAATAGAAGCAAGGTTTGCCTCATAGTCTTCTTTTAGTCTTTGATTTTCTGCTTCAATCCTTGCAAGATTTGCTTGGTAGGTCGCCAAGGCTGCCTGATAAGCAGCTAATTTATTCTTGTTTTCTGTCTCAATCCGAGCAGTCGCCTCCTGATAGGTAAGTAAGGCTTTCTCATATGCTTCTCGACTTTTCTGATTGCTCTCGGTGATTCGAGCCACATCCTGCTCATATTGAGCTAATTGATTTTTATAAAGCTCTTGTTTTTCCTGATTTTGCTGACGAATCTGGGCGTTTTCAGCTTCAATGGCAGCATTACGGGCTGTTACTTCTGCTTTTTCTGTCTCATAGGCAGTTTGGCGCTTCTTATTTTCAGCTTGGACACGCTCAAGTTCAGATTGATAGGCAGTCAAAGCTGCTTGATGATCTCTCGCTTTGGCATCATTGGCCGCCTCGATTTCAGAGCGATTCTTTTGATAAGCAGCTAATTTGCTCTCATAGTCTTTCTCTGCCGCTTGATTTTTTTGACGAATCTCAGTCAATCGCTCTTGATATGCTGCCAAATCAGCCTGATACTGCTCCTTTAAGGCAGTATTTTTCTTCTGAACAGCTAGATTTTGGTCCTCAATCTCTTTATTCTGCTCTTGGATTTTAGCTAAGGCTATCTCATAAGATTGTTTAGCTGCTTGATTGGCTGTTTGAATGCGTTCTACTTCCTGCTGGTAAGCCCTTAAATCTGTCTGATACTGCTGTTCTAGTTCAGCATTTTCTTTCTGAATCCGAGCCAATTCTTTCTCATAGTCAGCCAAGGCAGCTTGATAAACAGCTTCTTTTTCTCCCTTAACCTGAGCCAATCTGGAAACTTCAGTTTCATACCGTTTGACTGCTTCCTGATAGGCCTTTTCAGCTGCCTGATTTCGTTCTGCAATGGCTGCATTTTCAGCTTGGGCAGCTTTGTTATGAGCTGAGACCTGAGCAAGCTTTTCTTCATAGCGACGCTTTGCTTCTGCATTCTTCTCCCGAGTAGCTTTCAGCTCTGTAGCATAGCTCTCCATAGCAGTTTGGTAGGCTGTTTTTGCTTGAGCATTTTCTTGTAAAATCCGTGAACGCTCCTCTTGATAGGCTGCTAAAGCTGCTTGATAGGAGGCTTCTTTCTCTTGATTGATTTTTACTATACGGCTCAATTCTGCTTGATAAGCCGTCCGTTTCTGCTCATAGTCTGCCTGAAGCTGAGCATTTTCAGCTTGAATACGGCTGGACTCTTGTTCATAGGAAGCTAAAGCCTTGTCATATTGGTTTTTCAAGGCTTGATTGGCAGACTCTGTCTGATTAAGCTCTTTCTCATATGTCTTCAACTGCTCCTGATAAACTGCTGTGGTTTCGCGTATTTCCTTGACTTGGGTCGCATAATCAGCTAGCACTGTCTCCCGTTTACTAGCAGCTTCTTCTGGATTTCTAGCTGTTCCTAAATCAACAGTTGCTTCCTGCTTTAGCTGGATACCTGCTTTCTCAGCCTCTGCCACAGCTTGGTCCAAGTCCGCATGGGAAACCTCCAAGGGAAGCTTGTCTTGACTTACTGGCTCTGACTGAGCAGGCGCAGCAGATTTCTGGGGCGCTTCGGCTGGCGAAAGGGCAACTTCAGAAAGGGCAGACTGATCTGCTGCTGAAGATACCTTCTCCTCTGCTTTTACTGATCCGGCAGCTACCAACAAAGCCGCACCCAAAACAGCTCCGCACAAGCCCTTAGAAAGGCGGCTCTTGCGGAAGCCATAGACTATTTTCTTTTCCATATAAACTCCATTTCTCCTTTAAACAGTTGCCTGTTTATTTCACATACTTTTCTATTTTATCAAAGCAAAGGCATATTAGCAATGTTTAAATACTCAAAATGATAAAGAAAAAGCCTGAGATAGGCTAATATCTCAGACTTTCTAGTTATTTTAATCAAATCTATCTGATTGCAGCTCGAATTGCTTTTTCCACTGCTTCTTTCTCACGATTCACCAGTTCAACACGAGCAGCTATTTCTTTGATTCCCATGCTGATATTTCGGCTAATCGCCATATCGTCCAACTGAGGCTCAAAGAAGGCTTTATACTCTGCTAATCTCTTCTCTGTCTTGAAGACCACTGCTGGGCTAATGACAAAGCTATCAAAGCTCATGTCGCCACCTAGCGCTGCCTTGATCCAGTCCCAATTCTCACGCGCCCAAGTCCACACTGCTTCTTGAGTAAAATCACGGCTGAGGAATCGAGCATACCAAGCTGACAAATCCTGCGGTTTCACAGTAAATTTGTCCTTCCAAGTCGCTAACAGTTCATCCAAGGTTTCCTTGTTCTTCGTATAAGAAAGGGCTGTAGAAAGAGCATTTTTGAAGCTTCCGTCATTTGAAGCGACATAGAGGTCCAGATAAAGCTTAGCCAGCTCCTTGCTTTCATGATGCTTGATTTGGTTGACCAATACCTGCAAGCGAATAGCGGCAGGGAGTTTTTCCAAATTATCACGATACTTGTCAAAAATCTGGCTAGCTTGAGCTTTAGCTGTCTCGTCGTCGGCCTTAATCATATTGCCCACAATCAGCTGACGAACCATCTCATCCTCATCGCTTTCACCTTCCTGCTTTTCAAAACCAAGGCGGTCAAAATTACTTTGACTGAGAACTTTCAACAGGGCTTTGTAATCTTCTTCTGTCTGACTGCCTTCATCCACAAAGCGGTTCAAGCCTTCCAGCACTTGGGAAACAGCTGAAACCACCATATAAGAAGTTTCGTTTGCTAGCTTGCTGATAACTGGCAGCAGGTCCGCATAGGAAATCTTACCTGACTCTGCTAGAAGTCGGCGCTCCTGCACGATTTGCAGTTTACTAATATTGTCCAAAGAGCTGAGATTATTCAGAAGAGCATCCAGCAACTCACCCTGATAATCTGTAATATAGTGGGCAGTGTTTTCTGTATTGAGACGCAGGGCCCCGTCATTTTGCGCTGCCAAGGCTGCATAATTGGGAATTTCCAGTCTTTCTGTCGTCAGTGTATCAGGGAGTCCTTGCCAGTTGCTATTGAGCGGTACTGGCCAGAGGCGACCTTTGTCTTCGTGCTCCCCAATGAAGAACTGCTTCTGCGTCAAAATCAAGGAGTCGTTTTCGACCTTGGCAGTGACGACTGGATACCCCGGCTGCTCTAGCCAAGCATCCATAAAGGCTGCTACATCACGGCCAGAAGCTTGAGAAAGAGCGTCCCATAGGTCACGACCGATAGTATTGCCATACTGATGCTTCTCAAAGTAGGCACCTAGTCCCTTACGGAAAGCATCATCTCCCAGCCAACGGCGCAGCATGTGCATGAGGCGGCTTCCCTTGGCATAGACAATCGCCCCATCAAAAAGAGTATTGATTTCATCAGGGTGCTTGACCTCTACATGGACCGACTGAACGCCATCTGTCGCGTCACGCTTGAGGGCATAAGGAGCTCCGCTGGTCTGGAAATCTTCAAAAATCTTCCAGCTAGGCTCAATCGCATCAACTGAGACATATTCCATCATATTGGCAAAGCTCTCATTGAGCCAGAGGTCATCCCACCACTTCATGGTCACTAGATTTCCGAACCATTGGTGGGCTAGTTCGTGTGCAACAACCAAGGCAACTGTCTGACGGCTCAGAGCTGTTGAATTTTCATCCACCAGCAGATAAATTTCCCGATAGGTTACCAAGCCCCAGTTTTCCATAGCCCCAGCAGAAAAGTCAGGCAGGGCCACATGGAGTGACTGAGGAATAGGGTACTTGACTCCGTAGTATTCTTCGTAAAATTCGATACAGCGAACCGCAATGTCCAAAGCAAACTCTAGATTGCTGGCTGGGTGGGCCTTGGTCGCATAAACTCCTACTAAAGTTCCATTCTTGGTTTTAGCAGTAATTCCTTGCATATCACCCGCAGCAAAAGCCAAGAGATAGGAAGACATACGTGGAGTCGTTTCAAACTTCCAAACGCCAGTCGCTTTGCGGTTTTCAACATCAATTTCTGGCATATTAGACAGAGCCAACTCACCCTCTGCTTGGTCAAATTTCAAAGCTAAATCAAAAGTTGCCTTAGCCTCTGGCTCATCTACACTCGGAAAGGCTTCGCGGGCAAAATGGCTCTCAAACTGCGTAGAAATAATCTCTTTTTTCACACCATCTACCGTGTAGTAAGATGGGTAAATCCCCGTCATATTGTCCGTAATCTTACCAGTATAAGTTATTGTCACAACTACAGGACCAGCTGCTTCCAGCTCAATATAAAGAGCTTCATTATCCTTATCCAGAGCGAAAGGACGAGCTTGGCCAGCCACCTCTACAGCTTCAACTGTCAAATCTTTTTGATGTAGGGAAATCTTACTCGTCTTAGCTTCTCCAGTAACGGTCACCTTGCCTGAAAAAGACTTGTCGGCACGATTCAGATCCAAAAAGAGATCATAGTGCTCAGGAACAAAAGTTTCAATAAAATGTTTAACTGCTTGCATAAGCTTCTCCTCATCTAACGAACATCATGGCAAAATTATTCTGCCACCCTTGTCCGCTTATAATCTGTTATTATTGTATCATATTTAAATGATTTCAGTGCAGAATAAATGTAAATGAAAAAGACAGGGGAATAACCTGTCTTCATTTATCATCACAACTCAATAATTTTACCTGTTTCAAAGTAAACAACCCATTCACAGATATTCTTAGCATAATCGCCGATTCGTTCCAAGTAAGAGATAACTTGGAAATAGTCGCGGCCAGTTACAATCAGCTCTGGATTTTGTTTGATTTCCTCTGTAGCAAGATCGCGAATATCATCAAAGTATTGGTTGATTTTCTCATCCATAGCTGCTACAGCATAGGCTTGGTCTACATTTCCATTGAGGTAGACGTTCAGAGTTTCTTCGACGAAATTCTTAACATCGCGCCCCATCTTGCTGATGGCATCTTCTACGGACTCGATGCGGACTTCTCCCTTCATCCGAACAGTAGCTTTGGCAATAGATACAGCGTGGTCACCCATGCGTTCCAAGTCACTGCTGGCCTTCAGCACGGTGATAACGGTCCGTAAATCCTGAGACACAGGCTGCTGCAAGGCGATGATTTCCAGAGATTTTTTCTCCAGTTTCACTTCGTATTCATTGACTTCGGCATCGTCTTCAATGACCTGACGAGCCAGTTCACGGTCATGTGTGACAAAGGCACGAACCGTTCGGTTAATCTGCGATAGGACTTCGTTTCCCATCGCGTAGAATTGATTATGAAGTTTTTCTAAATCTTCTTCAAATTGTACTCTAAGCATAAGATTCCTTTCTGTTATCCGAATTTACCAGTAATGTAATCTTCGGTCTCTTTATGGGCTGGATTGAGGAACATCTTCTTGGTTTCATTAAATTCAATCAAGTCTCCACCAAGGAAGAAGCCTGTTTTTTCAGAAATCCGAGACGCCTGCTGCATGGAGCGAGTGACCAAAAGCATGGTATATTTGTCTTTTAGACTGTAGAGGGTTTCCTCGATTTTCCCAGCTGAGATTGGATCCAAGGCTGATGTCGGCTCGTCCAAGAGAATGATCTTAGGACTAGTAGCTAGCACGCGAGCCACACAAACCCGTTGCTGCTGACCACCGGAAAGACCGATAGCAGAATCATGCAGACGGTCCTTGACCTCGTCCCAGATAGAAGCACCAATAAGGGAGCGCTCTACTGCTTCGTCCAAAACTGCCTTGTCCTTGACACCATTAATCCGAAGTCCATAGACCACATTTTCATAGATGGTCATAGGGAAAGGATTGGGCTGCTGGAAGACCATTCCGATTTCCTTGCGAAGCTCTACCGTATCTGTCCTCGGACCATAGATATTGTGACTGTTATAAATGACCGTTCCTGTAGTCGTTACTTCTGGATTCAGGTCGCCCATTCGGTTGATGGCCTTAAGCAAGGTTGACTTACCTGAGCCTGACGGTCCAATCAAAGCCGTAATCTCATTTGGCATGAAATCAAGTGAAACGCTATTGAGGGCTTTCTTTTTATTATAATAAACCGACAAGTCCTTGACTTGCAAAATAGGTTCTGTCATACGTTTTTCCTTCATTTTATTTTACATTCAACCAAAGACTAAGCTTGTTGAATCGTGATGAATACGGACGGCAGCTTAACCAAAGTGGCCTGAAACATAGTCATTAGTGGACTGAAGCTTGGCATTTTGGAAAATATTAGCCGTCTTATCATACTCAATCAAGTCGCCCAGATAGAAGAATCCAGTGTAGTCACTAGCACGGGCAGCCTGCTGCATATTGTGGGTCACAATGATAATGGTATAGTTGTTCTTAAGCTCAAACATGGTTTCTTCCAGCTGCATGGTCGCAATCGGATCCAAGGCTGACGCTGGCTCATCCATGAGCAGAATGTTTGGTTTGACTGAGATAGCACGGGCAATGCAGAGCCGCTGCTGCTGACCGCCAGAGAGTGTCAGGGCTGACTTGTGCAAATCATCTTTGACCTGATCCCAAAGAGCTGCTTGCTTAAGCGAGGTCTCCACAATCTCATCCAAAACCTTTCTATCTCTGACACCAGCCCGTTCATGAGCAAAGGTAATATTTCGATAGATGGACTTGGCAAAAGGATTTGGCCGTTGGAAAACCATGCCAATATGCTTACGCATTTCATAAACATTGATTTCAGGCCGGTTGACATCAATCCCCTCATAGAGAATCTCTCCAGTCACATTGGCAATATCAATGGTATCGTTCATGCGGTTGAGGCTGCGAAGATAGGTTGATTTTCCTGAGCCAGAGGGGCCAATCAAAGCAGTGATTTTGTTTTTTTCAAACTGCATATCAATGCCCTTGATGGATTCCTTTTTACCGTAGTAAACATGCAAATCCTTGGTCGACAGGGCTACCTTTTCTTCAGGAAAAGTAATGATATGTTTTTCATTCCAATTATATTCTGTCATTTCTTCTCCTTTAAGCAGAGGTTAATTTCTTATGCAGATAGCTGCCCAGTTTGCGGGCTCCCAGATTGAAAATCAAAATAAAAATCAGGAGAACCGCTGCTGAACCTGCAGAAACAGCCGTTCCATCAGGAATTGTACCCTCACTATTGACCTTCCAGATATGGACGGCCAAAGTCTCAGCCTGACGGAAGATAGAGATAGGACTAGTGACGCTGAAAATATTCCAGTTGGACCAGTCAAGAGCCGGCGCTGACTGACCTGCTGTATAAATCAAGGCTGCTGCCTCACCAAAGATACGACCAGAAGCCAGTACAATCCCTGTCACAATACTAGGCAAAGCTTCTGGGATGACCACATGCAGGACCGTTTCCCAGCGGGAAATTCCCAAGGCCAAACCAGCTTCACGTTGGGTGTGGTGGACATGACGCAGGCTGTCTTCGACATTCCGCGTCATCTGAGGCAGATTAAAGACTGTCAGAGCCAAGGCACCAGAAATGATTGAGAAACCATACTCAAACTGTACAACAAAGATCAAATAACCAAAGAGCCCGACTACTACCGAAGGCAGTGAAGACAGAATTTCAATACAGGTACGGACAAAGTTGGTTACTGGGCCTTTCTTAGCATACTCTGACAGATAAACCCCAGCCCCCATAGAAAGAGGCACAGAGATAATCAGAGTAATTACTAGCAGGAAGAAGGAATTGTATAGCTGAATCCCAATACCACCGCCAGCTTGGTAAGAAGAGGATTTCCCTGTCAAGAAAGACCAGGAAACATGAGGCAGACCTCTAACTAAGATATAGAGGATGAGAGAGGCAAGGATGGCAACAATGATACTCGCTATTGTGTAGAGAACACCAGTCGCAAATTTATCTAATTTCTTAGCGTGCATAGTTTTTCTTACCTCTTTCTTTTGTAATTAGTTTAATCACACTGTTAAAGGCTAAGCTCATCATCAAGAGCACCAGAGCCAGAGACCAGAGAACGTTATTGTCCACTGTTCCCATAACGGTATTTCCGATTCCCATGGTCAAGACAGAAGTCAATGTAGCTGCTGGCGTTGTCAAAGAGGTTGGAATCACCGCAGAGTTACCCACGACCATCTGGATAGCTAGAGCTTCACCAAAGGCACGCGCCATTCCAAAGACCACAGCTGTAAAGATACCTGAGCGAGCAGCCTTGAGTGTTACCCGCCAAATAGTCTGCCAACGCGTTGCGCCCATAGCCAGACTTGCTTCACGGTAATGACGTGGCACAGCCCGCAGACTATCCGTCGTCATAAAGGTTACTGTCGGCAAAATCATGACAAAGAGCACAAAAATACCAGACAAAATACCAAAACCAGTACCGCCAAAGACTGTACGGACAAAAGGAACTACGATTTGCAGACCGATAAATCCATAAACAACAGACGGAATACCAACTAAAAGTTCAATCGCCGGTTGCAGTATCTTTGCTCCTTTTGGAGACACCTCTGTCATAAAGACTGCTGCTCCAATCGCAAAGGGAGTTGCTATCAGGGCTGACAGAATGGTAACGATAAAAGAGCCTAAAATCATTGGCAGGGCACCGAATTCCTTACCAGAAGGATTCCAGACGCCACCAAAAAGAAAATCAAAAACATTAACGCCGTTGACAAAGAAAGTAGATAGCCCCTTCTGAGCAACGAAGATTAGAATCATAGCCACAATCACCACAATCAGTGATAGACAGGCAAAAGTCAGATAGCGGCCAAACTTCTCCAAGCGAGAATTTTTAGAAGGCGATAACAACTTTTTAGTTAATTCCTCATTTTTCATTTTGAATCTCCTTCTATTGCTGTGACATTCCCATCAGCGTCCTTGCTGACTTTCATATCGTTGATTGAGATATAGCCCATGCTGGTAACTACCCCTTTTTGAACATCATCTGACAGCATATATTCAAGAAACTCAGCAGCCAAACCAGTCGGCTTGCCTAGTGTATACATATGCTCATAAGACCAGAGCGACCAGTTATTGGTAGCAACATTTTCTGCTGTTGGCTCATAGTTATTGAGTTTCAAGGTTTTTACAGACTCATCAACATAGGCAAAGGCCAGGTAAGAAATCGCATCTGGAGTTTGCGAAACGATGTTCTTGACCATACCGTTGGAATCCTGCTCTTGACTCTGCACAGCTGATTTCCCATCCATGATGACACTGTCAAAGGTTGCTCGGGAACCAGAGCTAGCCGCACGATTGATAATTGAGATCTCCAAGTCCTTACCGCCCAGCTCTTTCCAGTTGGTGATTTCACCAGTGAAAATTTTCTGCAGCTGCTCGGACGTTAGATTATCCACGTCAACTTCTTTATTGACAATCACAGCAATGCCGGCCACAGCGACCTTATGGTCCACCAAGTCAGACGCTTTGATTCCTTCCTTCTCTTCAGCGAAAACATCAGAGTTCCCGATTTCAACAGCTCCTGACTGCACTTGAGACAGACCTGTACCAGATCCACCACCCTGAACATTGACTGTTTTACCGATGTTGTTAGAGCCAAAGTCATCAGCTGCCGCTTCAACTAAAGGCTGCAAAGCAGTTGACCCTACTGCTGTCATGGATTCACCACGGTCAATCCATGATGAACAAGCTGATAAGGTGAGTCCTAAGCCCAGAGCTGTCAGCGCTAAAGCAAATTTTTTCAATTTGTTCAAAAGATTTCTCCTTTAATAAAATCAAGAGGATGGGAAGTATCTTTAGTATTTCTTACTTAGCAGAAAGAAGCTTTTTTCAATACATTCACATCTTCAACTATATCATATAATACCAGCTTTTCCTAATATTTTATCTAAATCTCAGGCCTTTTGGAAAATAATTTTTCAGGGTTTTTCCAGTCACTTTTGCAAAGCCTAGGCCGTTCCCGCCAAGGACTAGTTGGTACCAGCCGTTTGGCTGCGCTTCTGCCAGTTCAATCGTCTCGCCAGCCGCATATTTCTTGAAGTCCTGATTACTGATTTCAACTCGATTTAGAACTTCGCTGGGCTTCATAGCCAAGCCTAGGGCAAAGCTAGGCTCAAAGCGATTCTTCTTAAACGTTCCTAGATGCAAACCATTACGAGCAATCTTTAGCTTGGACAGGTCTGGCAATCCAGCTGGCAACAAATAAAGATTGTCCCCAAAGGTCTGAAGCTCTCCAGTCAAGACTGTTTTTAGATGCTTGCTCTCAAAATCCTGCCAGAGTTTTCTTTGCTCGCTCGACAAACGATTCTTAGCTGATTTAATCTTCTTGTAGCTATTCTCACCAGTAAAGTGAAAATGAGCTGCAAACTGACCTTCACCTTTGAAGCGATGCGGATACATCCGAGCTGTCTCAGGAAAGCCAATTCCTTCAGTCATCCCGTTTATCTTAGGAATATCAATCAGTTCAAGTGGAAATTCTTCCAGTAACCAAGCAACGACGTCTTCATTTTCTTCAGGAGCCCAAGTACAGGTCGAATAAACCAGACGACCGTCCTTGGCAAGCATGCTCATAGCAGCTGTCAAAATTTCTCGCTGGAGCTGGGCGTATTGGGCTGGATAATCCGGAGTCCAATACTGGGTAGCATCCGGCTGCTTACGAAACATGCCCTCGCCCGAACAAGGGGCATCTAAAACAATCAGATCAAAATAACCTTCAAAGGCCTGAGCCAACCGCTCAGCTGATTCATTGGTAACAAGCACATTTCTGGCACCAAAGCGCTCAATGTTCTCCACTAAGATTTTTGAGCGTTTGCTGTTGATTTCATTGGAGACCAGCAGGCCCGTATTATCTAAAAAAGATAAAAGATGAGTTGACTTGCCACCTGGTGCTGCAGCTAAATCTAGGACCTTCATCCCCTTAGAGGGCGCTGCTATCTGGGCTACCATTTGAGCTGCTGGCTCCTGCGAATAAACCAGACCAGTCACATGCTCAGCAGACTTGCCAGACACCTTGCCATAAAAGCCCCAGTCTGTCTGAGGAATGGCATCTGAGAAATTCTGCTGGCCTTCTTTTAGAGGATTGCTGCGAAAGGCCGAAATCGGCTCCTCGTCAAAAGTCGCAAAAAAGTCCGCCGCTTCTGCGCCTAAAATCTGCTCATATTTTTCTTTAAAACCTTTAGGAAAGTCCATCTACTGCTTCCCCTTTTTTAAATAAGGCTTCAGAGCCGATAGTTTGCACTTAGGCGCCATCATGACAGGCTGTCGAGTCTGGAAATTTAGCCGACTGCCATCCAAGGTCTGGACGATAAAGCCTAGTTTCTTCGCCATAATCGAAGCCGCCGCATAATCCCAAGGCCAGTTGTAGGAGAAATAAGCTAGGAGACCGCCAGACAGCACCTTGCTAAAGCTAATCCCAGCACTGCCATAAACACGAACCCCTAAACACTCTCGAGCCAAGTCTGCCAAGCCCCAATCATTGGCTTGCAGCATACCGGCATTGGAAGCCATGAGAAAATCTTGAAAAGGCCGGTCCTCAAAAGCAGGAAGTTTCCAGTCGTTACAATAGACATCAAAGTCTCCGCCACCATGATAGAGCAGGTCTCTGGTCACATCATAGATCAGCCCAAAACGACCAATACCCTCTTCAAAATAGGCAATCATAACGGCAAAATCAGCCTTCTGAGTGATAAAGTTGGTGGTCCCGTCAATCGGATCAATCACCCAGACATTGCCATCAGTAATATCATGTCGGAGTCCATTTTCCTCCGCTAAAATAGCATCCTGCGGATAGCGGGCTAGAATCTTAGCCACCAAATCATCCTGAACCTTCCGGTCCATCTGGGTGACCAAGTCAGTGGCACTGGTCTTTTGACTCACATCCAAATCATCATAGAGATGTTCCTTCAAAAAAGCACCAGCTTGGTAGATGATTTCTTTAGCAAAATGAAATTTATTTTCCAAGAGAAATGCTTCCTTTACCTTTACTTTTTGCCTCTTGAACAGCACGATAAAGCGAATAACCGCTGACGTTTTCAAACTCTCGGCCGATTCGCTTCTCTTGGCCCTTGCTAGGAACAACTTGCTTGAAAGCCGCATAGGACTTCAAGAGCTTTTCCGCTTGGACTTTCTGTTCATAAGCTGCTTCTACATCATTAAAAAAAGAGAGCACCGAAGCAAGCTCTTCAGTGCTCCACGATAAATCTAGTGGGTAACTATAATTTTTGTTCATCTTTACTGAATATCTGCCCGCATGGTTGCGGATCTTAACTCTTCCTTACGATAACTACGAGGCAGGAAAGCACGAATTTCATCCTCGTTAAAGCCGATTTGCATCCGTTTGCCATCTAAAATAATTGGGCGACGCAAAAGACTGGGATTTTCCTCAATCAACTGAATCAAGGTTGAAATGGACAAATCCTCCACATCTAAATCTAATTTCTGAAAAATTTTTGAGCGAGTTGAAATAATGTCGTCTGTACCGTTCTCTGTCAGAGAAAGAATGTGTTGCAATTCGGGAGCTGACAGAGGGCTCGTCATGATATTATGTTCCTGAAAGGGCACTTCATGATTTAGCAGCCAAGCACGCGCCTTTCGGCAAGAAGTACAACTCGGCGATAAAAATAATGTAATCATGCGTTTCTCTTCTAATTCTGTATAATAACTACCTCTATTATACTAAATTTTATTTGGCTTGACTATATTTTTTTGAAAATTACTGCCGAATGTCATGAAAATATAAATTTTTCAACTATTTCGATAACCAGTCCAACTTCTAGCGATCCGTTCATCACTCTGCAGCTGAGCAATCAAGCTGTCAATACCATCAAACTTAACCATCTCGCGAATCTTATCGAGCCAGAAAATCCGAATGGTATCGCCGTAGATATCCTGAGAAAAATCAAAGATATTGACCTCAAAACGAAGCTCATCCCCGTCAAAAGTTACATTTTTCCCAACACTAGCCATACCGCGATAGCGCTGACCATTGTGCTCAACATCCGCGACATAAACACCATCTCCTGGAAGCAGGACTCGATCCAAAGGAGCTAGATTGGCTGTTGGATAACCAATCGTCCGTCCTCTGGCATTGCCATGAACCACAATGCCACGAGTAGACAAAGGGTAGCCAAGCAGCTCTTGTGTTTTCAGCATATCTCCGACAGCAATCGTCTCCCGAATCCGAGTGGAAGAAATCTTCCGATTATCCAAATTAACCGAGGGAACGATAACAATCTTGCCATTAAAATAATCTCTCAGCTCATGTGACTCTTTGCGGTCTGAGCCAAAATGATAGTCAAAGCCAGCTACCACGGCTTTGGCACGCAGACGAGACACGTACTTCTCAAAAAAGTCCCGAGCTGTATTGCCCGCAAAATGGCTAGTAAAATCAATCAGGTAAAGATAGTCAACACCCAGACTTTCCAGCTGCGCCATCCGGTCTTCAGGACTAGCTAGATGCAGCATGAGCTCAGGCTGATAGCGGACAAAGGCTAGCTTAGGCGACTCTGGGAAGGTCATCACTGCAATCTTTAGACCTTGCTCTGCAGCAATCTCTCGCGCTTTCTCAAAGAGTGCTTGATGGCCCTTATGCAGCCCATCGAAATAGCCTAGAACAAGGACTGTATCTTCTGTCTGATCAATCCCTTTTTCATCTATAATTCTCTTGGTTATCATCATTCCTCTATTTTACTACGCATTTGCTATTTTTACAATATCCGTTCCACTCTAAACTGCAAAATATTCAAAAAGATTTTTACCATTCAAAGACAGGATGTTTGTCAAAATCAGAAAAAAAGCAAAACAAAAGGACAGCAGTTGTGCAGTTGCTGTCCTTTTGTGAGGTTTAATGAGATTATTATAACATGCAAGCGCACATTTCATATTACAAAAGAGTAACAATCTTTTGACAATTCTACTGCGGATATTAAAGGAAGACTTTGCGGGGCTTATAGGCGACTTCCCGCTTTTCCAAAATGGCTACTAACTTCTCCTTATAAAAGCCAGCTAGCTCAGCTTCTTCTGACACCAAGCTGATAAAACGACCGTTTCTCACGTCCTCAGCCTGCTCGTCTGAGAGCTCAACTCTCACTAAATCTCCGATTCCTAATTCGAGTGGTTGGAGGAAGGAGAAATCATCTACTGCTACTCGCTCTGCTATTTCATCTAGGGTCAAGGCATCATCTAAGCTCATACCTGCTGAGGAAGTCCGTGTCAGCTGGGACATGTGACTGGCAAAGCCTAGCTTGGCTCCCAAATCAACAGACAGGGTTCGGACATAGGTCCCCTTGCTGCACTTGACTCGAAAACGAAAGCGGGCTTGCTCATCTTCATAGGAAATCGGACTGGTCCGCTCGAAACTATAGATGGTCACCTGCCGCTCTGGCCGCTCCACTTCTTGACCCGCTCTTGCATACTCATAAAGCTTGCGGCCATTGACCTTGACTGCAGAGTACATGGGCGGAATCTGGCAAATCTCCCCAGTCATGGACTCCATCGCTTCATCAATGAGAGCTTCTTCTAAAAGCTCTGTCACCGGCGTCCGCTCTAGGATGTCTCCACTGGCATCCTCTGTGGTTGTTGAGCAGCCTAGTGTAATCTCCCCCTCGTAGACCTTGCCTTCCTCCTGCATAAACTCGACCAAACGTGTCGCTTTGCCCACAGCAATCGGAAGCACCCCTACTACATCTGGATCCAAGGTTCCCCCATGACCGATTTTCTTGGTTTTTAAAATCTTGCGCAGCTTAAATACCGCATCATGCGAGGTCATGCCCGCTTCTTTTCTTAGGTTGATAATTCCGTTCATTGGTTAACTTTCTAAAAATACTAAAACTCTTTTTTGGAAATCCTTATACTGTTCATAGAGTGCGTGGCCACAGTCTGGCAAAATAATTAGCTGGCTATCTTTGATATGTTGATACAATTCGAGCGAAGCTTCTACACCTAGAACATCATCTTCTGCTGCTCCAATGATCAGCGTAGGACAGTTGATCTTTCCCAGAACTGCCAGACTATCATGTCTTAAGCAAGATATGGCCTGAATAGCAATCCGCTGTTTATCTTTAATACGACCAAAGATTCCCATTATTCGATAAAGGTATTTAAACTTTCCAAAAGATTTAGCCGTATAAGAGTGACTTGCAATATCCAACATCAGCTCCTTATAGGCTCCAGTCTGACTCAACTCAAGCCAACGAGTAATCC
Source organism: Streptococcus sanguinis (assembly GCF_900475275.1). Classification (NCBI taxonomy): domain Bacteria; kingdom Bacillati; phylum Bacillota; class Bacilli; order Lactobacillales; family Streptococcaceae; genus Streptococcus; species Streptococcus sanguinis. The sequence continues at coordinate 1,396,684 of NZ_LS483364.1, forward strand.
GCTCCCTACCAAGATTATTCAGTTTCGCAGTAGTAACTGTCAAAATCAATTTTTCAACTCTTTCTGGGAAATCTGCTGCCAACCATTGGGCAATCATACCACCTTGAGAAATTCCTAGGACAGCTACCGTTTTCAAACCTAAAACATCCATTGCTTCAGCTATATCAGTCGCCATATCTTGTGTTGTATAATTTTCTGGTAATTGATTGTTTCTGCTAAAAACATACACTTGGTAAGCTGTTGCGAAGCTCCTATAAGATAGGGCAAGCATTTGCGTCATTCCCTTAACAGTCGCCAAACCATCCCCTAGACCTGGAATGATGAGCAGCGGCTTCTTCCCTTTTCCAAAGGTCACATAGTCCATGCTTTTAGCGTTAAAACGCAGGACATGATTTTTTGCACGATAGACCATATTCAGAATCCTCTCAAAAGCGTACTTAAAAGAATAAGCAAAAATCAATTGTTAGTTTTTCAAAGCCATAGTTTTCGTAAAACTGATAGGTTCCCCGTATAGTATCCGCAAGCCAACTGTTTAAGGTCAGTACCTCGGCCACATTCTTGTAGGACGATTAAGTAGCTGTTCGAAACTGTTCGATTTAATTCAAAATCGTTTTCAAGTCCTAGTCCATCACCCATCTCTTCCTTGACAAGCAAGGTAGGACAGGAAATCCTTGTCTGCTCTTGCATCATATTCTTGAAAGGTCTGAGACTGAATCAGCAGTCGCTTTTTGTTCTTGATTTTTTCCAAAATTCCATCAGTTTATATGTATGCTAATGATTGACTAGAAAAACATAACGAAATAGTCACACTTCTATCCGACTTTCAAAAATCTGATAAAGCTGTTCAAGGCGGTAGTCCTCGGTAGACGCCATTTCTTCCTCCGATAGGAGAACATTCTCCAATATTGGAAAAAAACCTTGAGCCAGTTCCCGACTGTTCAACCAATTTGTCATCTGCTGGTTAAAGGCAGGATTATCCGAAAAAATATAGTCAAAGTGAGCATAATTCTTGGTGTAATTGTAGTAAATCTCCTCCAGAGCAAGTAGTGCCTTGATGGGATCAGCTTCCTCCAGCCAAAGACTCCTATCTAGCAGATGGCTGGTTTCAAGGCCAGCCAGATCAAACATAACCAAATAAACCGCCACACCATCAGCTTGACTGGGTCTAAAATTAATCGTATCAAGGATAAACTGACGTGAGAAGCGCCGCATAAAATTTAACTCCTGTGGCTTCCAACTGTCACTTTCAAAGTGACACCGATCCAGATTAAGAGAATCATCGACTCTGATTTCAATGTAGTGAGCAATCATCTCTAAAATCCGAGGCAGAAAATGCCTGATTTGGTAGTCGTCATCACTCTTAGAAACCACCGCATTGAGGTATTCATAGATTAACGCCTCACTCAGTTCCCTGACAGGTGTGGTTTGCAAAGCTCTGAGATTCTCCTCGGAGAGGCAGACAGGGCAGGTACAAAGGGTCAGAGGAAAGTGCAATTCGCACTTAAACAGGGTATAAGCCTCTTCTAAAAGGGCCTGCATAGCAGGGCTGAGGTCGGGCTTCTTCGGTATTTCCGGTCTAGTCTTAGCTTTTTTCTTTCCCATGCTAATCCTCCTCTACGTTCCTCGCAAAAGCTAGGCTAGTCTGACGAAAGACATAATTTTGGTAAAAAGCATGCGCAACCAACCGTTGATCATTATCTCCGTTGTTTAAGGCTATAGCTTTGGCACCGTCTTGACTAGCTATCTTCTTGACCTTGTCCATCAGAGCTGTCGCAATTCCTTGCCGCCTAGCATTTCGACTGACTGCCAGAGCTAAAATCCGATAGTAGAAAGCTGTGGACTCGAAAAAGTAAAGCTTAACATAGCCGATAAAGTCAAGAATCTGAGATTCTTTCTCAGCAACTAAACAACCGTAAGCTGGATTAGCAAGAATATACCTGAGTCTACTTTGCAATTCATCTTTTTCTGCTGAATAGCCCAATGCTTTATACAGGGGCGGCAGAACTTCTGCGTCTTCTTTCTCATATTCTTGAACAGTCAATTGATCTATCATTTTTCTATTTTTCTTTCAAAATATTGCTTATAAATAGTTACTGCTATCTGACGTTTTTTCTTAATAACCAAGTCAGTCGCCTCTTCATCGTCCATAAATCCAATCACTGAAAAAACTAACAAACCTAGTCCAAGATAAGGTAAATCCTTAACAGATAAGGACATCCCTTGAAAAAAGACTAAATAGCAAAGTAGTAAAAAATAAACTACATTAGCTAACAGTACTTGTTTGCCTCGTTCAATCCAAATTTCTTTACGTAATTCTGAAGAAGCAGCCTGCCATTGCTGATAAAAAGTTTCCTTCCCTTCTTGTGGCAGTCTTTCTATAATTCGATCAATCTCAGCAAATTTGGTTGATTGTATCCAACGGGTTGTTAAGTCCATTTTTCTCACTCTTTCAAAGCTTCAAACTTAGCTTTCATGGTAGGGTTTTTACGTGTCAATTTTTTGACAGAGACATCGTCCAGTTTGTTATTTGCTAAGCGCAGCTGGTTTTCAGAGGTCGTCAGGAACTTCTTGATTTCTTCCATCCGGCGGATAGCTTTGTCAATCTCTTCGATTGCCTTGCCAAAGTTGGTCGAAGCAGACTGATAGTTCTTAGCGAAAGCTACTTTAAAGGCATCCAAATCTTCCTCAAAATGCGTAATATCAATATTCTGCTCCCGCACCAAGGCCAGTTCCTGCTTGTACTGGAGCGAGTTGAGAGCAGCATTACGTAGAAGTGTAATCATGGGGAGGAAGAACTGAGGCCGGATAACATACATCTTCTCATAGGCATAGGACACATCGACAATACCCGAATTGTAGAGCTCGCTGTCAGCCTCAAGAAGTGTCACCAGAATGGCATACTCACAGCCTTTCTCCCGCCGATCCTTATCCAACTCTTTGAAGAAATGCTCGTTTTTCTTCTTGGTCGCTGTCTCATCACCTTCATTTTTCATCTCAAACATGATCGAGAGGATTTCTACACCATTTTCATCCACCTCACGGTAAATGTAGTCGCCCTTGCTGCCTGTTCTGGCATCATTGTCTTTGCCAAACTCCGCTCGTGGAAACATGGCCATACGGTTCTTGTTGAACTCGTACTCGCAGTGCTGTTCCAAACTCTCACCAATCATCTTAGTGGACTGCTTGGCTTTAAAATCCTTGTAGAACTCTATTGTCTCATCTTTCTGCCGCAGCTCTACCTCATAGCGCTCTTTGAGCGAGGTCTGAGCCAGCGCTGCTTCCTTTTCTTGCAAGACTAGCTGGTTCTTAACCTCGTCTCGCTCTTTTTCCAGCGCAGACAAGGTCTTTTGCAGTTGATTTTCATGCTCCAAACGCAGAGTTGTCAGTTGACTTTCCAATTGCTGAACTTCCTTATCCTTCTCCTGCAATTGAAGACTAGCTGCCTGCTCCGCCTCTTTCTTTGCCAATTCCTGCTGGGTCTCAAACTGAGCAATCTGACTTTGAAGCTTGCTAATTTCCTGCTCTTTCTGCGATAGCAGGGCTTGTTGGGCATTCTGGTATTTTTGCTCTGCTAAAGCCAGTTCCTGCTCAATCCGAGCATGAATCTCCTTGTCAAACTCTGCTGTCCGAACCTGCGACAAAAGCTCACTGTACTGGCTCTCATTGACAGTAAAAACCTCCCCGCAGTTGGGGCATTTGATTTCATTCATGGGGTACCTCTTTCTCTGTAGTTAAACTCTTTATTCTTTTTCTTTTCCGATCCGACAGTTCATGCAGCCTTCATACATTATTTGGAGCTGACAAGGAAAAATCTTATTTCCTATTGATAATTCTCCCTGCCAAAGACACTTTTTATCACTGTAATATTCGTGAATAATTGTAATAATAAATTGCGGATATTCTTTTAGAAAATGTTCTAATGGATAGTAAACACCAGTGAATGCCCGATTTTCTTGACTGTCCAAAATGTAGATTTGACAATAATCAAGCTCAACATTTTCAAAGCAAATGCCAGCTTCATAATACTTTTCGCCCTCCTGACTATAATCAATCATATAATCAAACTGAACATGCAAATGATTGCTTTCCAGCCAAATCTTCCGAGTGCTCAAATCATGCAAACTAAAGGCCCGGCCAGGAGGCCGCTTCTCTGCTCTTTCCATCTTTCTCCTACTTCTGCTCGTTAATCTTTATGATTATTATACCATCCTTTCTCGAAATTAAAAACAGCAAGCCAAATAGCTTGCTGTATCAGTTTATCACTCACCTATCTCAATCCGCCAGCTGGCGGCTGTTTTTCTTTCTTGGATAAATTTACTGTAAATGCCTTGTTTAGCTAGTAAGTCTTGGTGTTTGCCTTGTTCGACAATGCGGCCTTGATCCAGCACCAAAATCTGATCTGCATGCTCAACTGTCTTGAGTCGGTGGGCAATCATGATGATAGTCTTATCGCGAGTCAGAGCCTGAATAGCCTGCATGAGAGCTTCTTCGTTTTCTGGGTCAACATTGGCTGTTGCTTCATCAAGAATGATAATAGGTGCATCCTTGATAATAGCCCGAGCGATGGAAATACGCTGGCGCTCACCTCCAGAAAGACTGGCACCTCCTTCACCAATCTTGGTGTCATAGCCATCAGGCAGTGAGAGGATAAAGTCATGACAGGCAGCTTTCTTGGCAGCCTCTATTACTTCTTCCTGACTGGCCTCCGGCTTGCCAAAACGAATGTTATTAGCAATAGTATCCTCAAAGAGATAGACGCTTTGGAAGACAAAGCTGAAATTACGAATCAGGCTGTCATAGCTGTAATCTCTAACATCATGTCCGTCCAGACTGATACTTCCTTGGTCCACATCCCAGAAGCGGGCAATGAGGTTGCAAAGCGTTGTTTTACCTGATCCAGAAGGTCCGACCAGAGCAGTTGTTGTTTTTTCGGGAATGGTGAGGGAAACCTGGTCAATGATTTTCTTATTTCCATAAGAGAAGCTAACATCTCTCAGCTCAATCCGACTGCTCTTAGGCTCAATATCCTGACCGCTGATGTCCATCGGCTGGATAGCCAAAACTTGATTGACCATATCAACCGACAAATCAACAATGCGCAGGAGAGAAGAGAAAGAGCCAACGCCGTCTAGATTTTCATAAATCATAAAACCACTGACAATCATCATAATGGTTACCAGAAGCTCCATACTGCCATTGAGGTAAAAGTAGATAGAGAAAAGCCCCATAAAGAGACCGGTCAGCTTGGTCACTATGCCCTGGAGGGCAATGTAAGGTGAAGTCACTAGTGTCATTTTGGTATCTAGCTGACTCTTGCGGTCAATAGCCTTAGACAACTTTTTAGCAGAGCGGTTAACTAGATTGTAGTTTTTAACCTCTGCGATACCTTGGCTATACTCCAAGACAACGGCCACTAGATCCGTATCTGCCTGATACTTGACATCAGAAACTTTGCCAACTTGCCAACGCATGAGGGTATTTGGCAGGAGAAAGAGGACAAGACCAACCAATAGAACCAGACCAACCCGCCAATCATAGAGAAAGACCAAAACGGTGATGAGACCAGTCGTCAGAAAGCCCTGCACAGTCATCATAACCACTCGTGTAGCTACATCAGACAGCCCTTCCAGCGTATTGGTCGTAACACTGGTAATCTTGCCCAAGCTATTTTGATTAAAGTAACCCATGGGCAAATAGCGCATGTGCTCGGCAATTTCAATCCGCTTCTGAGCACAGGTATGATAGCCCGCTTCCGTCTGCAGCATGGTAATTTTCAGGGTAATCCAGACGTTTAGCACAGTGGATACCAGCATGATGCCCAGAGCCAGCCAGAAGGTCTGCATAGAGAGATTCTTCTCAATCAGTCCCATAACGACTAGGCCAATTGCTGGGATACGCAGAGCGATGATAAAGGACTTGATGACGCCCAGATAAATGGATTGATAAAATTTCCTGCGATCCTCTGCCGTACAGAAATCAAAGAATTTCTTCAGTATATTAAGCATGAGTCAGCCCTCCTTCCATCTCACTATTATCCCTGGTAGCAATATGGGCCTGCCACATTGAAGCATAAAGCGGACTGGTTGCCAGCAATTCTTCATGCCGGCCTCTAGCTTCAATCCGACCATCATTGACCAGGACTATCTGGTCTGCGCTCATAATCGTAGACAATCGGTGGGCAATGACAATCAAGGTCCGTCCTTCAATCAAACGAGCTAGACTGGACTGAATCCGTGCTTCATTTTCAGGATCTGTATAAGCAGTCGCTTCATCCAAGATAAGAATTGGCGCATCCTTAAGCATGGCACGGGCGATAGCAATCCGCTGACGCTCCCCACCAGATAGATGACCGCCGCCAGATCCTACCTGAGTTTCAAAGCCGTCTTCCAAGTTCATGATAAAGTCATAACAGCCACAGCGACGGGCAATTTCGATGACCTCTTCGTCAGAAGCCGCTGGATTTCCCATCCGAATATTTTCCATAATAGTCTCATCAAAGAGATAGTTATCCTGGGTCACGTAAGCAATCTGCCGACTGTAATAGTCTAGCGGAAGCTGGCGAATATCCAATCCCCCATAGGTAATCTGACCAGAAGTGACATCCCAGAAAGAAGCTAGAAGCTTGGCAATTGTAGACTTACCTGAGCCTGATGGCCCAACTAAAGCATTGATGCTGCTAGCCTGAATATCTAGCGAAATGTCGTGCAGTACTTCCTCTTCATCTGTATAGCCAAAGCTGACATCCGTCATGACCAGATCCCTTCCTTTTGGAAGTTCTCTCAGTTCCTGAGGCCTTTTCAAATCAGGCTTTTCCAAAATATCAATGACTTGGCCAAAAATAGTCCCGATTTTCCGTAAATCGTCCATGTAACTAGCCACTAAAATCAGAGGAGTCAGAAGACTGAGCGAAAGAATAATCATCAGAATGAAATTACTAGCAGTCAAACTACCTTGCAGATAGAAATAACAGCCAGCCGGCAGCAGAAAGAGCAAACCTGATGGCAGAAAAGCAGTCACAATACCCATCTCTAGATTGAACTTGCGCATCCACTCAATAAAGCAGTCTGCTCCTTCTCTAGCAGCCGTCACAAACTTATCGTATGAAAATTTTTCCTTGCCAAAGACCTTGATGACTTCAATCCCATTGATGTATTCCACCGCTGTATCATTGAGTTTTTTGGTCTTGACCAGAGTATTTTGATAGTCCGCTTCGCTATTGACAGCCATCCGCATATAGGCCAGCGCCACGATGGGAATAGTCAGGAGAGACAGCAAGGTCAGCCGCCAATCGATAATCAGCATGGCAATGAGAACAATAATCGGACCAAAAATCCCAGCAGTAAACTCTGGAATTAGGTGAGCCAAGGTCGTTTCGGTCGCATCTACCCGCTCAACGATAATGTTTTTATAACTGCCTGATGACTGACTGAGCACTGTGCCTAAAGGCAACCTAGCTAGCTTATCTGTCAGGCGGTGCCGCATTTCCGCTAGAATCTTAAAAGTAGCCGTATGCGACAGCATGGTGGAAATACCATGGAATCCCCAGTAGCCAATCCAGGCCATACCTGCCCAAGCTGACTGATGCAGGTAGAAATCCCAGTTTTTATTACCATTCAAGAGCTGATTAATCATTCCACCAATAAAGAAATAAGGCAGAAATCCTGAAATCACAGAGGCAAATGCAAAGATCAGACTGAGCACAAAATATATCTTATGAAGGGAAACAAAGTCCCAAATCCAAGCAAGGACAGATTTTTTCTTCATAGAATTTCCTTCTTTCTATCAAAAACCTAGCAAACCTCCCCAGTCAAACAAGTCCATGATGGAATGGCAAAATTTCAGCGCCTGCTCTTGGGGCCAGTCTTTAGCCAAGGGCTCAAATACAGCTGTGTAATAAGCTGTCATGCACGATCGCAGAAACTCGTGTTTGACCAAATGATTGATCTTACCCTCTTTGTAAGCCAGCTCCAAATAGCGATAAGTCTCGTCTGCAGCCAAATGAGGCAGACGCATCCTGAAGTCCGCTTGAGAAGATCCCTGAGATTTAAAGAGCAAGAGCTGCATAATATCCTTATGCTCATAGAGAATCCGCATCAGGGACTGGAGATCTTCCAAGCGATGGGCCCACATGTCAGACAGGTGTCCCTCTTCTAAGAAAGCATAGTCACGTCGCTTCTGCTCTTGTCCATACTGGTCTAAGGCTGTTAGAGTGGGCTCAAGCAGAGCAGTAAAGAGACTGTCCTTACTCTCATAGCGCTTATAAAGTGCCCCAGTCGTCAAGCCAGCAGCGCGACAAATTCTCCGAAGTGAAGCATCCTGATACCCATAAACTAAGAACTCACTCCTCGCGCTTTCCAAGATTTTTTCGTTTAACTCATCTGTTTCTTTTTTCATGATTTTAATTCGATAACACTGTTATCGCCTTTCTTCTTTTATTATAAATTCTGACAATTTAACTGTCAAGGAAAAACAAAAGAGACCGCGAAATATTTTCATCGGTCTAGTTCTATTCCTTTTCCTCTTGTAAACATAACAAAAGGAGCTTGCGAACAAGCTCCTCTAGAATTTTATTTTTTATTAGGTGCATAAATCATGCCAGTACAGTCGAAATCTTCCTGTCGGCGAAAGCCGAGCTCTCGATAAAAAGCTAGATTTTTATCTGACTGCTCCGTTGCCAACTGGATTTGGTAAACATTCTTAAATCTTTCCAACGTCTGCTGAAGAAGGCTTCGGCCAATTCCCTTACGCTGGTACTGCGGATACACCAACAAATCCTGAATAAAGACAATGGTAAGCCCATCTCCGACCGCTCGAATCAAAGCAACCAACTTGTCTTCATCATAGGCCGCCATCACAAACAAAGACTGATGGAAGGCTTGCTCTAACCGACGAGGATAATTGATGTAATTGCTCCAACCAACCGAAGCATAGAGATCTAGTACAGCAGCAAAATCTAGCTGCGGATTTGTTTTATAATGAATCGTAGTCCTCTCCTTTTTTTGTTTGATTGCATAAACCATTCTAAAGCTTTATCGAACTTGAGTCAGCACTCCGTCTTGCATCTCATAAACCTTGTCAACCTCGTCCAGCAGGCGGGTATCATGGGTAATCATGACTACACTCTTATGGAATTTCTGGGTCACCTCTTTGAGCAAATGGACCACGCGCTTGGCCCGCTCTGTATCCAGACTAGCTGTCGGCTCATCAGCCAAGATAATATCAGGGCTATTGTAAAGTGCTCGGGCGATAGCAGCTCGCTGCCGTTCTCCGCCGGACAACTCTTTCGGATACTGCTTGAGTGTTCCTTTAAGATCCAACAGCTCAATCAGACTGTCTAGATCTGTTCTCTCCTTTTTAGATAAGCGGTCAATCAGCTGAAACTGGTCTTCAATTTTCAAAAAAGGTATGAGATTGGAAGCCTGCAAAATAAAGCCGAAATCATTGAAGCGTAGAGCAGCTCGTTCCTTTTCCTTGAGCTGGGAAGTATCTTTCCCATGCAGAAGAATCTGTCCTTTTGAGGGAGTTTGCAAATGGCCCAGCAAGGTCAGAAAGGTTGTTTTACCTGAGCCTGATGGCCCAATAATAGCTACAAACTGCCCCGCTTCCAATCGGAAATCAGTTGGTTTCAGGGCTTGGACCAGCGTATGCCCCTGACCATATTCTTTTGTAACCCCTTTTAGTTCTATGATTGACATTTACTCACCTCCAATCGCTGTGATAGGGTCAATTTTCAGAACCCGATGAATGGACAAGAGTCCGCCAGCCAGTGACATGAACACAATCAGGACAATCAATCCAGCATAAGCTCTCCAGTCACTGTAAAAAGGCATAGAAGCCGGCAAGACTAGCTGGGTTCCCAAGAGAGCCAAAACAGCTAAGCTGATTCCCAGAGTGGACAGGATGAAAATCTGCCAAAAAATAGAAGCAATAATCTTCCCACTGGCAATTCCTTGGGCGCGCATAATACCGTAAAGATGCGTCTTTTGGATGGTAATAATATACATGAAAATTCCCAATACCAAAAATGTAATCAGAACCATTGCCCCAATCATAAAGGAAAAAGTCAGTACCTGAGGCTGATAACCAGGGATATTTTCTATAAAATCACTCATAGAGAGCTGACTAAGTCCTGCTTCTTCAATCTTCTGACCATCCTTGACCACAAGTGCGCTGATATTCTTAACCTGACTAGAGCCGTACTTTAATTCCCTGAAATCATCTAGATCCATAAAAATTACAGGTTGCGTAAAGAAGCTATTATCCTCTGTGAAACCAACAACCTGATAGAGGCGCTCACTGCCATTGAGCTGAAGCTGGTCCCCTAGTTTGACACCTTTTTGCTGCAGACGCTTATCCGCAATAACTTCATAAGCATTCTCAGCAGGACGTCCCTCAATAATGTCAGGCGCCAGAAAACTATCCCAAGAGAGACCAAAAACCTGAGCATTGAGTTTATCAGTCCCATCTTCATAATTGGCCACTGCTGACGTCTGTCCCAAAGCCGCAATTGAGTCCCCTTGAAGCAGGCGGCTGTATTCCTCTTCCTTGAGAGTCGAAGCTATTAGATTCTTATTGGCGTACTCTGACAAAACGATCGATTCAGCCTGCCATTGGTCCAAAGCCAGGCGATTGAGCCTAGCCAAACCGACGGAAAGACTAGATAAAAAGAAAACCATATAGGTAATGAGAAAGACCACAGCAACCACTAAACGATAGCGTCCGCGGCTGTAGACAATCTCTTTAAAAGCTAAAAACAAAGCTGTCCTCCTTCGAGATATTCGAGACTATTATACCATAAAGAAGCAAGCTGGAAAAACTATCCTGTCAATCCCCCTCCATATGCTCTCTAACAAAGCCCGCCAGACCGACAGAGGTCACCCTAGCATGAAAATCACTCATTTGCTGAGCCTTGTAGAGAGGATGAGCCAGCCAGTAAGTCAGGGTTCCCATAAAGGACGCGGCTTGATGATTCAGGAGCAAGTCCACCTCAACCTCCTCTAAATGTGGATCAGCCAAGGAAATACTCTGCGAGAAAATCTCCCTCAAAGCTTCCTGCAATCGCCTCGAACTAGTTGGACTGCCATTTGGACCTAAAAGAATGGCCAAGTCTTCCAAGTAAGGCTCAAAAAAATGAAAAAGATTTTGTTTCTCATGGATATAGTCTTCCACTTTAAAATCCTTTTCTAACTTGAACAAGCAGGCAGACTCTAGAGCCTCTTGATAATAGGCCTGCAAATCATCTAGCAAGCGGTCTTCTATCTTCTCCAGCAGATCATATTTATCCAAATAATACCGATAAAAAGTACTGCGATTCACCTCCGCCAAGTCAATCAATTGGCGAATGCTGATTGTCTCAAAAGTCTGCTCTTTCATCAACTGCAGCAAGCTAGTCTCTATCTGCTTTTCTGTCTTTCTTCTTTTTTTCTCATACATGCCATTCACCTCAAAATGCAACAGTCTCTCTAAAATTGATGCTTGTCTACCATCCAGCTCCCACTATATAATAAATATAAGCAGAAGACAAGAACAAGAGGATTAAAAATGAAGATTATTATCAATCAAAAGGAAGTCAGTCAAGAAAGAATTGAGCACTGGCGGAAGAAGAGAATCCATAAAGCAGCTAAGATACTTAATCTACAGCTACCTAATACTGACAACACGGAGATTTTAGACCAAGCCCTACTGGAAGCAAAAATGAAGCTGACATACGAAGAGCTAATCCAGCAAATCGGAACCAAACTCAAATGGAGCCAATGTTTGATGAAATGGGCGGCCAAATGGTCCAAGAAACCACGAAAAAGAGCTATCATCACGATTTTTGCAAGTGGACTGACTGCTGCTTCTTTCAGTAAAAGGCTAGAAAAATTGATGTTAGAAAAGACAAATGTTCATAAAAGAGTCAATCTTGGTGCCTGTCCAGACCATTATGCCATGCAGCCACACGGCGACAAACTAGAAGTCATTGAGACCGCAGGAAACAGCCCGCTGCCGACACAGTTTTTTCTTAACCTTGGTGGTGAAGCTGAGATAGAGGAGCCTCGTGATGCGTCTTATCCCTTCCAAACTGTCGGTGCCGCCAGTCTAGCGAATGGTTGCAATATCGGTGGTATTCGCCATCAGTTTCGCGACACAGAAAAAGGCCTAGAAGCCCGATTCTGTGTTGAATTCCCCAGCCTTTGTCCAGACAGCCTTATCAAAGAACACCAGCTCCACTTGGCCGCCGAATGGTCAAAGTGGATAGCTTGGTGCAAAGAGCATAAAGAATGAATTTCCTTCCATACAAAAACAGCCTACTGCCATCTTAAAGAGACTGCAGCAAGGCTGTTTTCTTCTACACCTAATCAAAGACAATCATGGACTTAATGGTCTTGCGTTCATCCATATCCTTATAAGCTTGATCGATATCTTCCAGTTTGTAACTTGAAGTAAAGACCTTTCCCGGATTAATATCACCGTCAAGAACTGCCTTGAGCAAGATTTGCTTGTCGTAAGTTGTGACTGAGGCTGCTCCTCCTGCCACTGTAATATTTTGAGCAAAGGTAGAACCAAGTGCTCGGTTATTATAGTGTGGCACACCGACAAAGCCTAAGCGACCACCGTTGTGAAGAACTCCCAGAGCTTGATCAACAGCTGCTTCTGTTCCAACACATTCCAGAGCTGCATCTGCACCACCACCAAGGATTTCACGGACCTTGGCAATTCCGTCTTCGCCACGTTCTGCAACAACAGCTGTCGCACCGGATTCCAAGGCCATCTTTTGTCGATCTTCGTGACGGCTCATAAGAACGATTTGGGAAGCACCACGCATTTTAGCAGCGATAACAGCGCATTGTCCCACAGCCCCATCACCAATCACGACCACCTTATCACCAGGCTTAACATCTGCCACTCGCGCAGCATGGTAACCCGTCGGCATGACATCAGCCAATGTCAAGAGTGATTTGAGCATGCCTTCTGTATAATCAGAGGGCTGGCCCGGAATTTTGATAAGAGCCCAGTTAGCAAATTCGAAGCGCATATATTCTGCTTGCACCCCGTCTGACCAGTTATTCCCAATATGAGAATCACAGGTACCGTCAAATCCTGCACGGCAGGCATCACATTGCCCGCATCCATGAGTAAATGGAGCAATAACAAAATCGCCAGGTTTAACAGTCGTTACTGCATCGCCAATTTCTTCGACAATTCCAATAGCTTCATGCCCGCTATTTTGATGGCCTGCTTCAATATCTGGACTGCGGTAGCGCCATAGGTCAGAGCCACAGACACAGGTCCGAACAATCCGAATAATGGCATCATCTGCCTCAATAATTTGCGGACTATCAATGTCAGCGAGCCCAACTTGACCCGCTTTTGTATAAACTGCCAATTTCATCGTTTCTTCTCCTTTGATATCTTTATTGCAACTATTATACAACTTAAAGCACCCTTCAAGTCAAATATTTGACATCATTTAAGATAAAATTTTTATAAAAAAAGGAAACTCCATTCTCAGAGTTTCCTAGTTTGATTTCCTCACTGCTCATCCTGTTGTCCTGAGCAGAATGAAAAGCGCTTTACTGCTTGGTAAAGGTCAGAGTGTCTGGATCATCATCCAATTCGTCCACAATCAGCTGATTGCCATTTTGGCGGTAACTTTTGACATCATCGCCGACTATCAGTCTTTGATTAGCGCTATCTACTTGTACCTGCTTGATTTCCTTACTGCCATCGACCTCGGTCTCAGTCCAAGTACCAGTCGTACCATTGATTTCCAGGACATGCTGGTCACCATCATGGTCGGTTGCTTGGTAGCGCCCGTCTAGATTAGTAGCCTGCCCTGCATTTGATGATGAAGAAGGCTGATTAGAGGAAGATGCAGCTGATGACTGCGAAGTCTGATTTTGCGCAGATTGTGATGTTTGGCCTTGTGTATTCTGTGATGAACTAGTATTCCCTCCTTGGTTAGTATTGCCTGAGCAAGCAGTCAATAGGACCGCTGCTGTCAGAGATAGAATTCCGATAAAGGCTTTTTTTGTAATAGTCATATCCTTTTCTCCTTTTTCTACATTTGTAGTTTATACTTATATTCTACACTTGTCTGTTTCATTTGTCAAGAAAAAATAGTTTTTATTATAAGGAAATACACCTTGACGAAATCAATCACTCTGACTGACCTTTGATAGTCAGGCGCTACTTGTTCTGTTAGTCTTTCCGAGCTCGCTTGACAAAATAGTTCCCTGTCGTATAATGATTCTATAAAAGATGAATGGAGAAAATTATGCCAATCAGAAAAGCCCAAGTCAGCGATATTCCTGCACTACAAGAACTCCTCCAGCAAGTCCTGCTGGTTCATCATCAAGCTCGGCCAGATATTTTTAAAGATCAGGGAAGCAAATTTAACAATGAAGAACTTGAGAAGATTCTATGCCAGGATTCCACCCCTATTTTCGTCTTTGAAAGTGAATCCAGAGAAATCCTCGGTCACCTCTTCTGCTCCATCAAGGAACCGAACAGTCCTGTACTCAATCCCATCAAGACACTTTTTATTGAGGATTTATGTGTAGATGAGAAAGCCAGAGGGCAAAAGGTTGGCGAGCAGCTTTACCGCTTTGCGGAAGACTATGCTCGGAAAATCGGCTGCTATAATCTGACTCTCAATGTTTGGAACGACAATGTCGGAGCTCTGCGTTTCTATGAGCGATTAGGGCTTCAGGCTCAGGAAACTGTAATGGAGAAGATACTTTGATTTGAAGGAAAAATTTCAGGAAGCGCGAGCAATAGTTTTCGGCTATACCCTACCAGTATAATTAACTATTTTATTTGCCGAGGAATTTTCGATACAATGGACCATAATCCCTAATGAAAGTGAGAAATCTTATGACAAAATCAAAATTTCAACTGGTTGGATCCCTTCTGCGCCCAGAAAATCTCCGCCAGTATAAGACAGAAATTGAGCACCGCGATGATATTCAGTACCCCTTCTACGACAGCTTCCCAGGCTACCATGAGACGGAGACAGCTGACATCAAGGAGATTATTGCTGAGCAAAAGGCTAAGGGAATTGACATCCTGACGGATGGAGAATACTCCAAGTCTATGTGGCATCTGGACTTTGTCTGGGGACTTAAGGGAATTGAGCGCTACATTGCTGACCACGGCTATACCTTCAAGGACCACGACGGTGGGCAATACGAGACCCGCAAGGACATTGGTATCCGCATCACAGCACCACTCTCTGGTAAAAACCATCACTTTATCGAGATTTATAAGCTAGTCAAGGAAGAGGCTGCTGGTGAAGATACTAAGCTGACTGTCTGGGGGCCTGCCCATGCTTATACTGAGTTAGCTGTCTTTGACCGCTTAGCGGGACCAGGACAAGTTTATGAGACCAATGAAGATTTGAAAAAAGGCTTGATTCAAGCCTATAAGGAATTTTTGGACGACTATAAGGCAGCTGGCGGACAGATTATCCAGTTTGACGACTGCCTCTGGGAACTCTTTGACGAGTCCAATCCTGCTAGCTTCTTTGCGGAGGGGAATGCTAGTCTGGCTGACCTAGCAGACGAGTTTGTCGCTATTAATAACGAAGTCGTAGACTACGCCCATGAGCTTGGACTGACTGTCTGGACCCACAACTGCCGTGGTAACTACGAAAGCCGCTCTGCTGCTGAGGGTACCTACGAAGCTATCGCGGAAAAATTCCTGCGCGACCAACACTATGATCGCTACTTCCTAGAGTGGGACAGTGACGTGGCTGGAGATGTCTCAGCCCTAGCAGCTTTGAAGGACAAAGATGCAGAAGTTGTTTTAGGACTGCTCTCCAGTAAGACGACAGGCTTGGATGACGAAAAACGCGTCCTAGACCTCCTCGAGAAAGCAGCAACTGTTCTACCAAAAGAGCGACTCCTGCTCTCCCACCAATGTGGCTTCGCCTCTTGTGACTCTGGAAACGAACTCACCATTGAGCAACAATGGGCCAAAATAAAACAAGGCCAAGAAATCGCCCAAAAATTCTGGGGAAAATAAGCAAAAAAAGCGGTGTGACCGCTTTTTTCTATGCTTTTAAAATCAATTGTGGACTGTATTAGATCTCTTAGATGAACTCCAGTTTCATCTGCATCTGTTCAACATATTAAATCTTGGAGTATCAGGAAAGTTCAATTCGCTTGAGCCAATTTTCAACCAAGGCCGTAAAGAGAGCCTCCTGATCTATCTGTGCATTATGGCCAGCAAGATCCATTACAGCATGAGTTGCCCTTGGATAATAGTGAGACAGCTGGGCTAACTGCTGGAAGCCCACGACTTGATCTTGCTTTCCTGCTATAAAAAGGCTGGGCTTGTCATAGCCCTTTTCCTGTATCCCTTGATCCACTTCAAACGAAAAAGCATAGTTTTCTTGCAGCTTTTGGACAAAGGGAGCATTCATCATCTGAAGCCCTACTAGGATTTCTTTTGCAAACCGTCGATAAGTTTCTTTAGTCTGTAAAATCGCTAAATCAACGAAATCTTCGCTTTTGCCTGCTATATCAAAACCTACCTCTCTAATTAGCAGGCTGTCTTTTGGCAGAATTCTTTCTTGCGGATTGGGTACAACTACTGGACAAATAAGCAGCAAACCATCAATCTCCGACCTTTTCTTAGCCAAAATTCCTCGAGCAAGATAACCACCATAAGACTCTCCAGCTAAGAGAAAGGAGTGTCCGCTGATTACAGTCTCTATAAAGTTCAAGAGCATCTCTAAAATCGCATCCGCACTTGCAAAAGCAGGATTGGCATCAGACCTACCCATGCCAGGCAAATCTAAATAAATCCTTTTATAGTCAGCATGTTTCTCAAAAATAGGTTCCAAGCATCCTTCCATCAATTCAGATGAACAGCCCAAACCATGAATTGCCAAGACTGGCTTTCCTTGACCAATCACTTTATAATATAATTTATTTCCCTGATAAGTAAAAAACATTTTTTCTCCAATCATACCTTAAAGACACGTTTTGCTCGAGGTGGATCCTTTATCGAAACTAGTCAAAATAATATTGTTTATGAGCCTAACAAATTATTCTTATCATCTACACCCCTCAAAGCTACTAGACGAGCAAACTTATTCTTTCCCCTTGATTTCAGAGCTTCATGCCTCATCCCCAAATAACAAGGTCGACTGCTGCAGATAAGGATTAGGGTACTTGACTAGCAGATCCCTTACAGCTCTTACCAAGTCTTTCTGCTCAGCCTGACCGGATTGGTAACGAAGCAAAAGATGCATAAAATCTTCTTTTTCTGAAGTGCTGACTTTTTTCTTAAAATAGCCCCAAACATGCTGAAAGGCATTGCAGACCTGACCTCGGTTTTCAGGCAGGGTTACTGCCTGGTCAATCAAGCCTTGAACATGTGCTGCTTCCACCGAGTCACTTTTCAGATATTGGCGGATTTCCAGATAAATCTTACTGGAATGACTGAGAACCAGATATTTATTTCTAGCCCAAAGAGTCTGACATTGGGAGATTTGGTTTACATTTTCCATGATTACTTCCCCTACTGATTTTCAATTTCAAACACTACTCGTTCATCTGCATCACTGCTCGCATCCTAGTAAGATAGAAAGCAAATCAACAATGATTTGAATAGGTTTTAGAAGAGTATGAATCAAAATCCCCAACCACATAACTGGGGAATCGTTCATTAACGTACCTCTGCACCAAGTTTTTCGGTCAGAGATTTTTCGATTTTTTCCATGTATTTAGCCACTTCTTCGTCGGTCAGGCTAGCTTCTGGATTTTGGAAAGTCAGGCTGTAGGCCATAGATTTGAGGCCAACACCCAGCTTGTCACCAGAGAAGATATCAAAGAGCTTAATATCGGTCAAGCGCTTGACACCAGCTGCTTGGATTGCATCAAGGACCTCTTGGTGAGTGATTTCAGCCTTGAGCAAGAGTGCCACATCACGGCTGACAGCTGGGAATTTAGTGATTTCTGTAAATGGCTGTGCTGGCTGGAGTTGCTCTTCGATAGCAGACAGGTTGAGCTCAGCCACATAAGTTTCAGGAATATCGTAAGCCTTGGCTGTCGCAGGATGGACTTGACCGACAAAGCCGACAGGCTGTCCTTTGATAGAAATTAAAGCAGTCCGCCCAGGATGCAAACTCTTAATCTGGCTGTTAGCCGCGTATTCAGCAGTCAAGCCCAACTTAGCAAAGAGTGCTTCCACTACACCCTTAGCATAGAAAAAATCAACTGCTACTGGCTTGGTCTGGAAATCTTTTTCATTAACAAGTCCTGTCAAAGCAAAGGCAAAGCTATTGATTTCGTTTGGCAGATCTTCCTTAGGATCGCCAGTCTGCTCAAAGACCTTACCAATCTCATAGAGGGCTAGGTTCTTATTTTTACGAGCCACATTGTAGGCTAGGGAGTCCAAAATCCCAGAAACCATGTTCTGACGAAGAACAGAGCGCTCTACTGTCATCGGCCACATGAGCTCAGTCAAATTGCTAGGATTGAGAGTGAACTCAACCGCCTTTTCTGGCGTCGTCAAAGCGTAGGTGATGATTTCTGTCAGTCCAGCTCCCTCTGCTAAGGTCCGTACTTGACGTCGCAGTTGCTGCGTTGCAGTCAATTCACCAGCAGTCCCGTCATCTTTTGGCAGGCTAGCTGGCAATTTGTCATAGCCGTAAATACGGGCAATTTCTTCATAGAGGTCCGCTTCGATTGAAATATCCCAGCGACGGCGAGGGACACTGACAGTGAACTGTTCAGCATTTCCTGATAAGCCAAAGCCAAGTCTGCGGAAGACATCCACGATATCTGTATACAACAAGTCCGTTCCTAAAACTCGGTTGACATCCGCGAGACTGGACACCACTTCTACATCGCTAGTGTCTAAGCTGCCAGCGGATACAATCCCAGCCTGAACAGTCGCTCCTGCCAAGTCCGCAATCATGCTTGCTGCCGCATCCAAAGCTTCATTAACAGTTGCCACGTTGATCCCTTTTTCAAAGCGGGAAGATGATTCCGAGCGTAGGTTAAGGCGACCGCTGGTCTTGCGGATTGATTTACCATCAAAGACTGCTGCCTCCAGAACAACACGAGTGGACTGACCGGAAATTTCTGTTGCTTGCCCCCCCATAACACCTGCAAGGGCTACTGGTTTGTCCGCTACAGTGATGACTAGGTCGCTAACTTCCAGCTCGCGCTCTTCACCGTCCAGCGTCACCAGTTTTTCACCAGCACTCGCTTCCCGCACGACAATCTGGTCACCCTCAAACGTATCCAGATCAAAGGCATGCATGGGCTGACCAAAGTAGAGCAGGATATAGTTGGTCACGTCCACTACATTGTTAATCGGACGGATTCCTTCGTTCATGAGGAGATTTTGCAGCCATTGAGGACTTGGGGCAATGGTGACATTTTCCAAGATACGAGCTGCGTAGTAAGAGGCTTTCTCTGTCTCAAGGGCTACTGAAAGGCTGTCAGCTGCCTGCTTTTCATTTTCCACCAGCGGAAAATCTTTAAAATGTACTGACTTGTCATAGATGGCAGCCACTTCATGAGCCACCCCACGCATAGACAGAGCATCAGCTCGGTTTGGTGTGATGGAAAGTTCGATAATCTCATCGTCCAAGTCCAGATAAGAGAAGACTTCCTCACCTGGCACTGCTTCTTCAGGCAGGATTTGAATGCCATCCGCAAATTCCTTTGGCACGACAGAATCAGAAATGCCCAGCTCACCGAGAGAGCAGATCATGCCCAGTGACTCCAAGCCACAGATTTTTCCTTTTTTAATCTTATAATTGTCGGCAATGCGAGCACCTGGCAAAGCCACCATAACCTTGATGCCTGCGCGAACATTTGGAGCACCACAGACAATCTGACTGTTCACCTCTTCTCCGACATTGACTTGACAGACATGCAGGTGAGTATCTGGAACATCCTCACACGATACCACCTCACCAACAACAATTTTTGACAAGCCAGCAGCTGGTGATGTCACACCTTCCACTTCAATTCCTGTCGTTGACATTTTCTCAGCCAGCTCAGCGCTCGCCACATCAATGTCTACTAACTCTTTTAACCACTTATAACTTACTAGCATATTTAAGATACCAAGGGCGTCAAAAACGACTGAAAAATAGGAGATTTGTTCAAGCATTCGATGAATGCTCGCAAATCTATCCTTTTTCCGAGTTTTTAGCCCGGATTCAATTCCTTTCTCTATTCTATCGCTGAGGAACTTGACCGACCAAATTTTAGGGACTTGTCTGAAATCCTGATTTCAGAGACAAATCATCTAAATTTCGAGCTTTTAGGTCGTATTCATTTCCTCTCTTTAAATTTTCTTGTTTATTTCAATTTCTTGCGCAGTAGCCAGTCTGTGTCTACCGTCTCACCAGTGATATAGTCGTGCTGGCTGAATTTTTCAAAGCCATATTTGAAGTAAAAATCTTGAGCTCTAAAATTCTTTTCCCAGACGCCTAGCCAGACCCAGTCAAAGCCTCGTTTCTCGGCTTCATCTAAGGCAAATTCAAACATTTCCTTGCCCAAGCCTTGACCATGGTAGGCTTTCAAGACATAGATTCGCTGAACCTCAAAGGCCTGTGGCAGTTCTTGCTCCGTTTGAGCCTGTCCCCAGTTAAACTTCAGAAAACCAGCAATTTCACCGTCTTTGACAACAAAATAAGTCTCTGACTCAGGATCTTCTAGCTCCTTTTCGATAGTTGCAAGCGACAGCTCATTGTCAAAATAATGTGCCATATCAGCTTCCTTGATAAAAGGACCAAAAGTTTCTTGATAGGTCGCGACCTCCAACTCCCGCAAGAGACTCGCTTCTTCTTTCTTGACTCTGACTAGCATACTGCACTCCTTTCTCAGAAAAGCTGTATCTATGAATACAGGTTTCTACTTAAACTGCTGAGAAAAACGAATATCTCCTTGGTAGAAGCCACGAATATCGTTGATACCGTAGCGGAGCATAGCTACCCGCTCTTGACCGAGACCAAAGGCAAATCCAGAGTATTTCTCTGCATCAATACCGCTCATTTCCAGTACTCGCGGATGCACCATACCAGCTCCCATAATCTCAATCCAGCCAGTCTTCTTGCAGACATTACAGCCGGCACCGCCACACTTGAAGCAGGAAACATCCACTTCAACAGACGGCTCTGTGAATGGGAAGTATGACGGACGCAGACGGATACTGCGGTCTTGGCCAAACATCTTCTGGACAATCAGCTGCAGTGTTCCTTGCAGGTTGGCCATGGAAATATTTTCTCCAACCACCAAGCCTTCAATCTGATGGAACTGGTGGGAGTGAGTCGCATCATCGGTATCCCGTCGGAAAACGCGCCCCGGTGAGATCATCTTGAGTGGCCCTTTAGAAAAGTCATGAGCATCCATAGCTCGCGCCTGTACCGGACTGGTGTGGGTTCTGAGCAAAATCTCCTCTGTAATGTAGAAAGTGTCTTGCATATCCCGTGCTGGGTGGTCCTTAGGCAGATTCATCCGCTCAAAGTTGTAATAGTCCTTTTCCACTTCAAAGCCGTCCACGACCTGATAGCCCATTCCGATGAAAATATCTTCGATTTCCTCACTAGTTTGGCTAAGAATATGACGGTTCCCAACCGGAATTTGACGGCCTGGCAGGGTCACATCCAAGGATTCCTCAGCCAGTTTCAGAGCTACTAATTGCTCTTCCATCTCTTGAGCAGTCTTTTCAAAGGCTGCTGTCAGAATATCACGCGCTTCATTGACATGCTTCCCGATAATCGGCCGCATTTCAGCTGAAATATCCTTCATCCCTTTTAGGACTTCAGTCAGCGAACCCTTCTTACCTAAGACAGCTACACGCAAGTCCTGCAGTTCTTTTTGATTCTCCGCCTTGAGCTGCTTGAGAGAAGCCAGAGTCTCTTCGCGCAGGCTTTTCAATTGTTCTTCAATCGTTTTCGTCATTTTCCCTCCAAAATAAAAAGCGCGCCAATCTCCATAAGCGGAGCGTTGACACGCGGTACCATCCGTTTTTTATCTGGCAAGCCAGACCTTACTTATCAATCCTAGAGCAAGTGAATTCGCCTAGCTTTCATCTAGAGAGCTTTCAGTCGATGGCTCCCCTCCCTGTTAAACTTCCCCTAGGTTACTGGTCTTGCGGATTGCTATTCAGTTATATTTCATTCTAACAGATTTCTAAACATTTCGCAAGCTCAGTTAAAGAATTTACAAGAAGAGACTATCGAGAAAAAGAAGCCTGTCAAACAACAGACTTCCTTCTTTCTATTTAATCACTTGTCCTGCTTCTTTCAGAACATCTTCTGGTACAGTAATGCCAAGTTCTTTCGCATTTTTGGTATTGATAACAGATTTACCTGTATCAAAAATATCTACTGCAGTATCAGCAGGTTTAGCACCTTTAAGGACTTTAGCTGCCATTTTTCCAGTCGCAACACCTAGGTCATACTGGTCTACAACGACAGAGGCAAGACCACCTTCTTCTACCATGGCTGTTGCACTTGGATAAATCGGTTTCTTAGCTTCTTTATTGCTGGACACAACTGTCGCAAAAGCTGATGCAATGGTATTGTCAATTGGAATCCAGATAGCGTCAACCTTGCCAGTCATGACATTCATGGTTGAAGCAATTTCATTTGTGGACGGAACAGAGTATTCCTCTACCTTGTAGCCTGCCTCTTCAGCCAATTTTTTGAACTCTTCCACTTGAGTTTTAGAATTGTCTTCGCTGCTAGAATATAGCGCACCGATAGTCTTAACATCTGGAGTTAATTTTTTAATCAGCTCTAGCTGTTGCTTAGCTGGATTGCGGTCAGAGACACCAGTGATATTGCCCCCTGGATTGTCCAGATTTTTCACTAGGTTTGCTCCGACCGGATCTGTGATAGCTCCCATGACAATAGGCTTGTCCTTAGTAGCTGCAGCCAGTCCTTGTGCAGACGGAGTCGCAATCCCAATCAGCACATCATTGTCATTGGAGACCAGCTGCTTGCTCATAGTAGAAACCTTACTCTGATCGCCCTCAGCATTCATAAAGTCAATCTTAATCTTGTCGCCCTTATAACCTTCCTCAGCCAGACCATCCTGGATTCCTTTGTAAATCAAATCCAGTGAAGGGTGGCTGACATACTGCAGCACGCCGACCTTGACTGTCTGACTATCACTACTAGTCTTAGTAGTATTGCCTTTACTGTTCAGGCTGGAATAGACTATCCCACCGATTGCCAAAACGGCCAGAAGGCCTAAGATAGTGATTAATCGTTTGTTTTTCATGTTCTTTCCCCATTTCTATGTTTTATATTTTTTCTGTTTAATCCCTAGGGACGCCATCGTTTAAACATAGGCAATTCTCCTTGTTTTTTTATAATAAGCAACAAAAAACCTCACACAGGTACTCTGTGTGAGGGCGTAAATCGCGGTGCCACCTCAATTATGGAAAATAACTAATATTCCCCATATCTCTGTCTTGTCATCAAACAAGCTGCACTGTAAGGTGTGCCTACCGAATTCTTATTGTTTCAAATTCATTTTATCAATTAGCCCAATTTCGTTCATGCCCACCGCCTGTTTGCACCAACTACAGGCTCTCTAAAAGACAGTCATAAATTACTTTCTAATCTACACTATTATAAAGTATACTGACGAAAATGTCAAGATTAAAATCCAATTATTTAATACATTGTTAATTATTCTGATATTCAAAGAATCATCTTCATTTTTTAGAATAAAAATAAAATCATCTCCAACGTTTCTCTATTAAAGCTATTTTATTTAAATACTTCAACCATCGTAAGTTCGTTTTCTTTATCAAATCTAAGAAAAGCATAATTTATAGATTCCAGACACTTAGTAGATTTATACGCTATTCCGTTATATCCTATTTTTGAACAGATTGCTGCAACAATATTGCTCATAATATATTCTATCCTAAATGACTTTGAATCCGATTTTGATGGCTGAGAAATAAGTCCATCAAAATCACTCTGTTTATCTTTCCCTCTCTTAAAAACAAAATTTATTGGAAACATTTTTAAAGTTTTACTAAGAATAAATTTAGCATATACATATTCCTTCCCTTGATCTAAAGGAACTTCTTCTTGAAGAACATCTAAGTTATTAGCACAATATAGAACACTCACTCCAATATCATTATACCTTCCATGCCCCGATACCCCATATGGAGGCTCCCATAATTTGTCATCTGGCGGTGATTCGCTAATTTGATAGCCAAGTTCCATAGTTCGTGTTCTAAAAATTGTTCTTCCAGAAGCTAAAGGGTAATAACCTCCCTTTTCATACAAAGACTTAATAACTTCTTCAAGACTTAAAAAAGCTTTATTTTGAGAAACATAAAGTTTATTTTGTATATATTCATCCTTCAAGTCAACTAACTCTTCCATTGTTAATTCATTTGCCAATAAGCTGACTTCTTTCTCTATTTCTTCAATTTCTCCATAAAACCTTTCATCAAATTCGTCTAAAGATTCTTTTGTGTAAATTTTCGAAAACTCATCAAAAAAACCATAGTCTATTTTTTCATCATAATTAGGTCCAGAACCAAAGCCACACACTGGGCAGTACATAGATTTAACAATTTCATCAATGGTATCTAAATCAAATTGATCATAGATAAATTCTCCTACTTCAATTGAGGTATCTAAATCATCAATCATACCCTCAACATCATCCTCTTCATCAAAGAATCCACCATGTCGCATACTGGTAAATATTTCTGATGGTTGAGAACAAAACTGACAACCTTCAATTTTAGATGTTAGTTGCTCTCCAATAAAATGATACAATCTTTCCATTAACTCATCGTCATCAAAGTAAGATTCACTTTTCGATATTTTATTACTACAATTTTGGCATATACTTTCTACTTCTTGGTTTACAGAAAATTCATCAAAAAGTTCTTCAAGAAAATTTCCTTTTTCTGGAGCACTTCTTACAATGTACTCTTCCACTGCCAAAACTTTTTTGAACTCATCACATCTCGTACAAATCAAATAATATACCTTGCTTTCAAGTTATTTATGAATAATATACATTATACCACAATCTCCTCTTTTTCCATTCCTTTGCATTGTCATATTGCTGTAAAACAGTTCAAAAAATAATTAGGGTACATTATGATTATTTCTTTTAATGTATAGACCCCTTTCAAGAAATATTCATCAACTTCCTGGTCTATTTTCTGTGATATGATATAATGATAGAAGTTATTTCTATGAAAGAGAGAATATAGATGTCTTTCGACGGATTTTTTTTACACCACATGACAGAGGAGCTCAGCCGCGAATTGTTGAGCGGCCGTATTCAGAAGATTAATCAGCCCTTTGAACAGGAGCTGGTTTTACAGATTCGCAGCAACCGTAAAAGCCACAAGCTGCTCTTATCAGCCCACTCGGTCTTTGGGCGCGTCCAGCTGACAGATACCACGTTTGAAAATCCAGCTGTTCCCAATACCTTTATCATGGTGATGCGCAAATACCTGCAGGGCGCTGTTATTGAAGCAATCCAGCAGGTGGAGAATGACCGGATTTTGGAAATCAGCGTCTCCAATAAGAACGAAATCGGCGATAGCGTGGCTGTGACTCTGGTCATCGAAATCATGGGCAAGCACAGCAATATCATTCTCTTGGACAAGGCTAGCGGTAAGATTATTGAGGCCATCAAACATGTCGGATTTTCACAAAATAGCTATCGAACGATCCTGCCTGGCTCAACCTATGTCGCACCGCCTCAGACAGGCAGTCTCAATCCTTTCGCTGTGGGTGATGAAAAGCTCTTTGAAATCTTACATACTGAAGACTTAGAGCCCAAACGCCTGCAGCAGATTTTTCAGGGATTGGGCCGAGATACGGCTACTGAGCTCAGTGGCCGTCTGACAGCTGACAAGCTCAAAACTTTCCGTGCATTTTTTGCCAGTCCAACTCAGCCAAGCCTGACCGAAAAATCCTTCTCTGCTCTGCTATTTTCCGACAGCAAGACCCAAATGTCCACGCTATCCGAGCTTTTGGACACTTTCTATAAGGACAAGGCTGAGCGAGATCGAGTCAACCAGCAGGCTAGCGAACTGATTCGTCGAGTAGAAAATGAGTTGGAAAAGAACCGAAAAAAGCTGGTTAAGCAAGAGGAAGAACTTCTAGCAACGGAGAATGCAGAGGAATTCCGTCAAAAAGGGGAGCTCTTAACTACCTTTCTCCATCAGGTACCTAACGATCAGGACCAGGTTGAGTTGGATAATTACTATACAGGTGAGAAGATTATCATCTCGCTTGACAAGGCCCTGACTCCCAACCAAAATGCCCAGCGCTATTTCAAACGTTACCAGAAGCTCAAGGAAGCCGTCAAACACCTGACCAGCTTGATTGAGGAGACACGGACTACGATTCTCTACCTAGAGAGCGTGGAAACAGCCCTTTCTCAGGCCAGCCTGACTGAAATTGCAGAAATTCGGGAGGAACTAATCCAGACTGGCTTTATCCGCCGACGCCAAAGAGAGAAAATCCACAAAAGACAGAAACCGGAGAAATATTTGGCAACAGATGGCCAAACTATTATCCTAGTTGGACGCAATAATCTACAAAATGACGAGCTGACGTTTAAGATGGCCAAGAAGGACGAGCTTTGGTTTCACGCCAAGGATATTCCAGGTAGTCATGTGGTCATCACAGGCAATCTTCAGCCCAGCGATGAAGTCAAGACAGACGCTGCCGAGTTAGCAGCCTATTTTTCCAAAGCTAGACTCTCCAATCTGGTCCAAGTAGATATGATTGAGACTAGAAAGCTCAACAAACCAACCGGTGGAAAGCCAGGATTTGTCACCTATACGGGCCAGAAAACCCTGCGCGTCACACCGGATGAAGAGAAAATTAAAAGCATGAAGATATAAAGTTACCCTCTTTAACTATCAAACTGACTTAGGAGCAGGACAGTCATTAGCCAGCTGAAGCTTTCGATTCTTTCTATTAATTCCAACAATTTTTTGTTAAAAAAAAACAGGTAGAACATAAGTTCTACCTATTTTTGAGCTTTTCCGAAATTCTTCTAGTTTATTAACGGAATTTCTTCAAGCCTATGTTAGTCTTCAGACTTTTTCTTTCTCTTCTCTAAGCCCATCAGTCCCAAACCTGATACTCCCGCAAGCAAGCTTGCAGCTAAGTATGAGGTTTCTTCTGTACCTGTCTTAGGAAGGGATTTTGCACCCTCACTCTTAGAAAGTGATGGAGGGGCAGGCGTAATCGTCCGCTCTGGCTGAACAGGATTTTCTGTCACAGTCGGAACGTAAACTGCTGAAATCATCTGACCGTTGCGGTCTTTGCGAATCACTGTCACACCGTCAGCTTGGCCGACAAAGCCAGTTTCCGGTACAAAGGTCACTGTGCCATCTGGCGCAATCGTGTAAGTACCTTGACCTGGAACAACCTTTTCAGTACTGCCATCCTCGAAAGTTGGAGGAACGGTTGGATCTACGTCGCCTTCAAAGATTGGTTTACCAGTTTGAGGCTGGCCTTTGAGACCGGTGCTACCGGTATCTTCTGTGGCCGTGCTTCCCAAAACAGTTGGGGTATAGGTTGCCGTCACGGCATTGCCATAAATATCTGAACGTTTCACGACAACTCCGCGAGCAGTTCCGACAAAGTCGGCTTCCGGCACAAAGGTCACTGCCCCTAGCATAGTGAACCGATAAGTTCCTTCTCCTGGGACAACCATTTCGGTGCTGCCGTCCGCAAAGGTCGGTGCTACTGCATGGTCAATCGCCCCTTCAAAAGTTGGCGTGCCCGTTTGAGCTTGGCCCTTGCGGCCACTGGATACACTGTCCTTGCTAGTTGATGGTGCAACCACGGTTGGAACATAGCGAGCTGTAACTGAAGTGCCATTCTTATCACGACGAATAAGAGTCACACCGCTTCCCTGACCAAGGAAATCAGCTTCTGGAGTGAAGGTGACTGTCCCATCTGACGTGATGGTATAAGTCCCCTCACCCGGAATAGTCTTTTCCTTGCTTCCGTCTTCGAAGGTTGGTGCAATCGTCTCATCAATTGGCACCAATGGATTACCTGACTCAAATACAGGTTTGCCTGTTTGAACATGACCTTTGATATTCGTAGAGGTCGCATCTTTACCAGTTGGAGTAACCTTGGCAAACTCTGGACTGTAGGTAGCTGTTACTGGAGTGCCATTTTTATCGACACGTTTTACAGTCACTGAATCTGGTTTGCCTACAAACTGCTTGTCTGGAGTAAAGGTCACTGCTCCATCTGGAGTAATGGTGTATGTTCCCTGACCTGGAATGGTCTTTTCCTTGCTGCCATCGTCGAAGCTTGGCACAACTGAGTCATCAATTGGAACCAGTGGATCACCACCTGCAAAGGTCGGTGTGCCGGTTTGTGGAACACCTTGTGGACCGGTGCTGGTTGTATTGGTGCTAGTAGGAATCACTTCTTTCACTACCGCTTGGTACTTGACGGTTACTGGAGTGCCATTGGCATCGGTACGAGTCAATTCAAGTTCCGGTATCTCACCCTTAAACTGCTTGTCTGGAGTGAAAGTCACCTTACCGTCCGCATCAACTTCAAACTTACCAACATTCGGTACTTCTTTGACAGAAGAACCATTGTCAAATAACGGAGTCGAACCAGCAGGGAATGGAACAGAGTTGTGCCCTGGAGTGAAGCTTACTTTGCCTTCTTGAACTTGGCCTTGCAAGCCTTCTGTCTTAGTGCCAGTACCAGTTGGAGTTACTTTCGTAAATTCTGGACTGTAAGTCGCAGTCACTTCCGTGCCGTTCTTATCTACACGTTTCACAGTGACTGGATCTGGTTTACCAACATATTGTTTTTCAGGTGTGAAAGTCACTACGCCATCTGGTGCAATGGTGTAAGTTCCTTGACCTGGAATCTTTTTCTCCTTGCTGCCATCTTCGAAAGTTGGCTCTACTGATTCATCAATTGGAACTAGTGGATCACCACCCGCAAACGTTGGAGTACCGGTTTGTGGAACACCTTGAGGACCAGTGCTAGTCGCATTGGTGCCAGTTGGAATCACTTCTTTCACTACTGCTTGATATTTGACGGTGATAGGAGTACCGTTGGCATCCACACGAGTTAATTCGAGTTCCGGTGTTTCACCCTTGAATTGTTTGTCTGGTGTGAAAGTCACCTTTCCATCCGCATTCACTTCGAACTTGCCGACATTTGGAACTTCTTTCACTGTTGAATTGTTATCAAACAGCGGAGTTGAACCAGCTGGGAATGGAACAGAGTCATGGCCTGGGGTGAAGCTTACTTTACCTTCTTGGACTTGACCTTGAAGACCTTCTGTCTTATCACCAGTACCAGTTGGAGTTACCTTGGTAAACTCTGGACTGTAGGTCGCTGTCACTGGTGTGCCGTTCTTATCCACTCGTTTTACTGTGACTGGGTCTGGTTTACCTACAAATTGCTTGTCTGGAGTGAAGGTCACTGCTCCATACGGAGTGATGGTATACGTTCCTTGACCTGGAATGGTCTTCTTCTTGCTTCCATCTTCGAAAGTTGGCTCTACTGAGTCATCAATTGGAACTAGTGGATCACCGCCAGCAAAAGTTGGGGTGCCAGTTTGCGGAACACCTTGAGGACCAGTGCTAATCACATTGGTGCTAGTAGGAATCACTTCTTTCACTACCGCTTGGTACTTGACGGTTACTGGAGTGCCATTAGCATCCACACGAGTCAATTCGAGTTCTGGTGTTTCACCCTTGAATTGTTTGTCTGGAGTGAAAGTAACCTTGCCGTCCGCATCCACTTCGAACTTACCAACATTTGGCACTTCTTTAATATTCTTTCCGTTACCAAAGAGTGGAGTCGAACCGGCTGGGAATGGAACTGAGTCATGACCAGGCGTAAAGGTCACTTTGCCTTCCTGGACTTGACCTTGTAGGCCTTCTGTCTTAGTGCCAGTACCAGTTGGCGTAACCTTAGTAAACTCTGGGCTGTAAGTTGCCGTTACTGGTGTACCGTTCTTATCCACTCGCTTCACAGTGATTGGATCTGGTTTACCCACAAATTGCTTGTCTGGCGTGAAGGTCACTGCTCCATCTGGAGTAATGGTGTAGGTTCCTTTACCTGGAATCTTTTTCTCCTTACTTCCATCTTCGAAAGTTGGCTCTACTGAGTCATCAATTGGAACTAGTGGATCACCACCCGCAAAGGTTGGAATGCCAGTTTGAGGGACACCTTGAGGACCTGTGCTAGTCGCATTGGTGCTGGTTGGTATCACCTTGGTAACGGTCGGTGTATAAGTCGCAGTTATTTCTGTACCGTTAGCATCGACTCGTTTAACCGTAACAGGTGTCGCCTTGCCAGTAAATTGCTTAACTGGTTTGAAGGTAATAGAACCATCTGAATTAATGGTATAAGTTCCTTGATTAGCCACTACCAAAGTGTCAGTCCCATTTTCAAAGGTCATGGACTTGGTCATATCGATTGGAACCGCTTGGTCACCTGGACTGAAAGTTGGCTTGCCACTTTGCGGTTGACCTTGGAGACCCGTTGATTCAACATTGGTACTAGTAGGCGTTACCCGTGTTACCGTTGGCGTATAGGTGGCAGTAACTTCCGTGCCGTTCTTATCTACACGTTTAACAGTAACTGAAGCTGGGGTCCCCACATACTGTTTGTCTGGGGTAAAGGTGATAGTACCATCTGAGTTGATGGTATATTCTCCTACTCCTTGAACTGTCTTCTTAGGTTGACCATCTTCAAAGGTCATTGGAGAATCCATATCAATCGGAACTAGCGGATCACCACCTTGGAAGCTCGGGCTACCTATTTGCGGAACACCCTGAGGACCTGTGCTAGTCGCGTCGGTTCCTCTTGGAACCACTTCTTTCACAACTGCTTGGTATTTGACTGTAACAGGAGTGCCATTAGCATCGGTGCGAGTCAATTCAAGTTCTGGTGTTTCCCCCTTAAACTGCTTGACTGGAGTGAAGGTAACCTTACCATCAGAGTCCACTTCAAACTTACCGACATTCTGTACTTCTTTCACTGTTGAATGGTTATCAAACAATGGAGTTGAACCAGCTGGGAATGGAACAGAGTCGTGCCCTGGTGTGAAGGTCACTTTACCTTCTTGAACTTGACCTTGCAGGCCTTCTGTCTTATTTCCAACACCAGTTGGCTTTACTGCTGTCACCGTTGCTTGATATTTTGCCTTAGCGACGGTACCGTTGACATCTGCACGACTGACTTCAATTTCAGGTGTTTTACCTACAAATGTCTTAACAGGTGTAAAGGTAATATTACCATCAATATCCACTTCAAACTTGCCAACATTTTCAATTTCTTTCACATTGGTACCCGTGTCAAAAACTGGGGTACTGTCTGCTGAAAAACCTACTTCTGGTCTTCCAGCTTCAAAAGTAATCTTGCCATTCTGAACCAATCCTTGTGGACCTTCAGTCTGATCGCCAGTTGCGTTTGGAATAACTTCTTCAACAGTAGGTGTGTAAGTGGCCGTTACTTCTGTTCCATTTGTGTCTACACGTTTAACATTGACTGGGGTCGCCTTGCCAGTAAATTTCTTCTCTGGCTTAAAAGTAATGGAACCATCTGAATTAATAGTATAAATTCCTTGATCAGCTACTACCAACGTGTCAGTCCCATTTTCAAAGGTCATGGACTTGGTCATATCGATTGGAACTGCTTGGTCACCTGGACTGAAAGTTGGCTTGCCACTTTGTGGTTGGCCTTGCAGGCCTGTTGACTCAGCATTGGTGCTGGTTGGTGTGACTCGCGTCACAGCTGGCGTATAGGTTGCTCTTACTTCGGTTCCATTTGTATCTACGCGTTTAACTGTTACTGGAGATGGGGTCCCCACATATTGCTTGTCTGGCGTGAAAGTTATCGTACCGTCTGACTCAATGACATAAGTCCCGACCTTGTCTACCTTCTTAGTTGTTTGATTATCCTCAAAGGTCATTGGTTGGCTCATATCAATCGGCACAGCCTTGTCACCTGGGGTGAAGGTTGGCTTGCCACTTTGTGGTTGTCCTTGCAGGCCACTTGAAACGGCATTGGTACTTCTTGGTGTAACCTCCGTCACGGTTGGCGTATAGGTCGCTCTTACTTCGGTGCCATTTTCGTCAACTCGTTTGACCGTCACTGCAGCTGGGGTCCCCACATATTTCTTATCTGGGGTAAAGGTAATAGATCCATCTGAATTGATGGTATATTCCCCTACGCCCGCAACCGTCTTCTTAGGTTGACCATCGTCAAAGGTCATTTGCTTGTTATAGTCGATTGGAACCGCTGGGTCGCCTTCCTTGAAGACCGGCGTTCCTGTTTGTGGCACCCCTTGAGGACCTGATGAAATAGCGGGTGTGCTGGTTGGTGTGACCTTGGTCACGTTAGGTGTATAGGTTGCAGTCACTTCGGTGCCATTGGTATCAACACGTTTGACCGTCACTGGAGTCGCCTTACCAGTGAATTGCTTAAGCGGCTTGAAGCTAATGGTATCATCTGAATTGATAGTATAAGTTCCTTCATTAGCTACTTCCAAGGTGTTCGTCCCATTTTCAAAAGTCATGGCTTTGCTCATGTCAATTGGGATTTGTTGGTCACCTGGGGTGAAGGTCGGCTTACCACTTTGTGCTTGACCTTGGAGGCCAGTTGATTCAACATCGGTGCTTCTTGGTGTTACTTGGGTCACATTAGGTTGGTAGCGTGCCCGATGTGCTTTACCATCGGTATCACTGACTTGAACTACCACTGGGTCTGGCGTACCATAAAAAGTTTTGATAGGTTTGAAAGTTACTTGGCCGGTATTTGGATCCAATTCATAGGTCCCGACTTGCTGGCCATTGGACATGGCTGGCACCGTGTTGCCTGCTACTGTCTGACCGTTAGCATCCACAAAGATGGCAGGATGGGTAGCATCTGGCATGAGAGGGGCCGTATTCGCATCATCATCGTTAAAGATTAGCGTTTTATTTTGGTCTAACCCTTGAATACCATTTGATTCGTAGTTTGGAATCTTACGGACTGTCGGCACATGACGGCC
Source organism: Streptococcus sanguinis (assembly GCF_900475275.1). Lineage (NCBI taxonomy): Bacteria > Bacillati > Bacillota > Bacilli > Lactobacillales > Streptococcaceae > Streptococcus > Streptococcus sanguinis. The sequence continues at coordinate 1,429,704 of NZ_LS483364.1, forward strand.
GTCCATACTAGTCAATTGATCATTTTTATTAGGGTCAGAAGTATCCGTTGAAGTCCATCCAGTTGATGTACCATTGCTGTCAGTCCAACGGATGTTAATTCCATCAGCAATTCCAGAAAATTCCGCATTTGGTGTAAAGGTTACTTGCACATCATTGCCATTGACGGTCACTTGATAGGTCCCTTCTGGACGAATATAGTTACCATCGACGGCGGTCAGAACTTGGCCTTTCTTATCCAAAACCTGAGGCGCTTGGGTACTCATAACTGCATTGACACTGTCGTCTGAACGATCCGTTCCTTTAGGTGTGAAGTGAAGGATAGTAGTTTGAGTCTCACCTGTAAAGCCGTCCGTAGTCTGCTTCTCCCCCTTAGGAGGATAAATGCGATGCAAGAGCATATCTTCTACTTCACCGCTAAAGGCAATACCGGTTGGTTGCTCAATATCGCCTTTATTAGTCGCAATTCGGAAACGCATACCCAATTTGTCTACTTGACCGCCACTAATATTTGAGTTGGCATTGAAGGTCAAGGTATAGTCACCAGCAGCTGTAATCTCTTGTAGGTTGCTACCTTCGCTTTCACTGAAGACTCCATCATTATTGAAGTCAATCCATGCCTTGACATAGGATTTAGCATTGCCATTTGGGTTAGCTTTGATTTTAATCGTATAAGTTCCATTTGTGGCTTTGTCTAAATCAAGCAAATCATTAGAAGCGCTTAATTGATCGTCCGCTAGTAATTGGCTGGCCCCCTCGTCCTTATGTTCCTTTTTATCATCCAGAACCCAGTCATTGGATGACTCAACATCAATATCAGCTGGCGTTGTCCCTAAATAAGGCTGATTAATTAGCTTACCAGTCACCGAATCACGTCCTGAAATGGTATGGAAGGCTTCGCCATAAGTCGCTGGCGCATCACTTCCATCCACCACTAAAAATCCCATCATCATAGCCTGTTGCCCAGATGATGCTACATAGAAACCTACTTCAGATGCCCCACGCGTCATCACTACAGGAACCGTCCGTTCGTTAGAACGGTTTGGTCCAAATACCTGACTTCCCAGACCACCCGTCACGGTATCTGGACTGAGGTACTTATACCAGTCTACGCTTTTATCTCTTAAAATTAAGAGGCCGCCGCGCGTTTTTTTATCCGCTTCATCCACCATTTGCTTGGTAATAACCGTGTAGGCTTCTTTGGCAGTACTCTTATTCTTCCATTCACCGAGATATTCCCATCCTTCTCCGTTAGTAGTGAAGATAGCAAATTCACCTGGGTTGGCGTCTTCACCATCGGCCATAACCACCGTAGGGGCCACTCGCTTACCGAGATAGGTTGCCTCAATATTGAATTTCACTCCCCAGTTAGCTGAATCCTCAGGGTAAACAAGTTGCGTCTTATGATTCTGGGTATTAAAACCTTGATTACGAATAGTTGTCCATTGATCCTGACTTGCCCCTATCACTGAAAGTGGTGTTCTCCCATATTTTGAACTCGACTGCAAGAAATCATTTTGTGCATTTGGGTTATAAGTATTTTCTGTCGGTGTTCCTTTAACCCGTTTTCTATATATTTCTGTGGAATTAAAAGGCTTGAGCTCTGTGACGGTCAAGGTCACCTCATAGCCAGGTGAAATTTCTTTCTTGAAGGTCGTTCCTACTTGGAGTCCGCCTCGTGAATCCAATCCTTTCCAACTTGCAATATCCGAAAAATCAAGCCAAGTAATCTGTTTGGCTAATTGGGTACTATCTTTCTTGACAGATTCCTCCAAGCTTGGTTTAGGTACTCTTGGCGTAGAGGTAGCATCATCTGCCCCAGCTGATCCAGTACCTATCGGAACTCCTGTTGTTAGACTGTTCTGTTGTCCAGTAGGTGTAGCATCCCGTCTCACACGACGAAAGCGATTAGGCTGAGCTAGATCTGCGGTTGCTTCTGACTTTTCAGACACGACAGCCGCGTTAGATGTTTCTGGGTGAACAGTGATTGGTTGAGTATCCTCGACTGATTTAGTTGCTGTAGATTCAGTAGATTCTTCAACTTTCTCAGGCTCTGAGCTTCTTGGACTAGGATTATCATCGGATTGAAGGGTCTCAGTAGCAAAAGCAAGTGCTGAACTTTCTTTTGCATGTAAATGTTCAGAAGCCACAGTTTCAGCAGAATTCACTGATGATTCGGCTATTCCTGTTTGCGAAACATCGTTCTGGGCACCAGAATCACTAGCTTCGTCAGCACTAACTTGTGCCGCTGCTCCCAAAAGAAGCAGGGTTGACAAGAGCACAGAACAAACACCGACGTTCAGTTTCCGAATCGAAAACTTACGCAGGTGAGGATTAAATAAATCTTTTCCCATAATAATCTCCTAAATAATCATCTAGTTACAATAGTTTTATTATACAACATTCCATTTTAGTTAGCTATATATATAACTATAATTATATAAAAAATTTTTTTAAAAATTGACACAAAGCGTTTTATAGTCTATTTTTGAAAACAAAAGAAAAAATAGACCATAGAAAAATCCTTATAAATTAAATAAATATAGGAATATTTCAGATTCTACTTTAGTGTTTAACATTTTAGAAATACTATTATTATGAAGTTTTTAAGATTTATTTCCTTGGATATAAAGAAAAAAGATTCACTAATGAATCTTTCCTCTTTTAATTTAGGAATTGAAACCTAAGTTCCTATCTCTTAATCTTCAGACTTTTTCTTTCTCTTCTCTAAGCCAAACAGTCCTAAACCTGATACTCCCGCAAGTAAGCTTGCTGCCAAGTAGGAGGTTTCTTCTGAACCTGTCTTAGGAAGGGCTTTTGCACCCTCGCTCTTAGAAAGAGATAACGGTGCAGGCGTAATCGTCCGTTCTGGCTGAACAGGTTCTTCTGTCACAGTCGGAACGTAAATCGCTGAAATCGTCTGACCATTGCGGTCTTTGCGAATCACTGTCACACCGTCAGCTTGGCCGACAAAGCCCGTTTCCGGTACAAAGGTCACAGTGCCATCTGGCGCAATCGTGTAAGTACCTTGGCCTGGAACAACCTTTTCGGTGCTACCATCCTCGAATGTTGGCGGAACAATTGGATCCACGTCTCCTTCAAAGATTGGTTTACCAGTCTGCGGCTGGCCTTTAAGACCTGTGCTGCCGGTATCTTCTGTGGCAGTAGTCCCCAAGACAGTTGGGGTATAGGTAGCCGTCACAGCATTTCCATAAATATCTGAACGCTTCACGACAACTCCGCGAGTAGTTCCGACAAAGTCAGCTTCTGGCACAAAGTTTATTGCTCCCAGCATAGTGAACCGATAAGTTCCTTCTCCTGGTACAACCATCTCTGTGCTGCCGTCCGCAAAGGTCGGTGCTACTGCCTGGTCAATCGCCCCTTCAAAGCTTGGCGTGCCCGTTTGAGCTTGGCCCTTGCGGCCGCTGGACACACTGTCCTGACTGGTTGATGGTGCAACCACGGTCGGAACATAGCGAGCCGTCACTGTGGTGCCATTCTTATCCACTCGCTTCACTGTGACTGGATCGGTTTTTCCTACAAATTGCTTGTCTGGTGTGAATGTAACTGAGCCATCTGGAGTGATGGTGTAAGTTCCTTGACCTGGAATTGTCTTTTCCTTACTTCCATCTTCGAAAGTTGGTTCAACTGTTTCATCAATTGGAACCAATGGATCACCTGCTTCGAAGATAGGTTTGCCAGTCTGAACATGCCCCTTGATATTTATAGATGTAGTATCTTTACCAGTCGGAGTTACCTTGGCGAACTCTGGGCTGTATGTCGCAGTTACTGGAGTTCCATTCTTGTCCACACGTTTCACAGTGATTGGATCAGGTTTGCCTACAAACTGCTTATCTGGGGTGAAGGTCACTTCGCCATCTGGAGTGATGGTATATGTTCCTTGACCTGGAATAGTCTTTTCCTTGCTTCCGTCGTTGAAGCTTGGCTCTACTGTGTCATCGATTGGAACTAGTGGATCACCACCTTGGAAAGTTGGAGTGCCTGTTTGCGGAACACCCTGCGGACCGGTGCTAGTCGCTGTGGTGCCGGTTGGAGTTACCTTAGTAAACTCTGGGCTATATGTTGCAGTTACTGGCGTACCATTTTTATCCACACGTTTTACAGTGACTGGATCGGGCTTGCCTACAAATTGCTTGTCTGGCGTGAAGGTCACTGCGCCATCTGGAGCAATGGTGTAAGTTCCTTGACCTGGAATAGTCTTCTTCTTGCTTCCATCTTCAAAGGTCGGCTCAACGGTTTCATCAATTGGAACTAATGAATCACCACCTTGGAAAGTTGGTGTACCAGTTTGTGGAACTCCTTGAGGTCCTGTGCTTGTTGCATTGGTACTGGTTGGCGTTGCCTTAGTAACAATTGGCGTGTAAGTTGCGGTAACTTCCGTGCCATTTTTATCTACACGTTTTACTGTAACTGGTGTTGGGGTGCCAACATACTGTTTCTCAGGAGTAAAAGTGATAGAACCATCTGAGTTAATAGTGTATTCCCCTACTCCTGGAACAGTCTTCTTAGGCTGGCCATCTTCGAAGGTCATTGGAGAATCCATATCAATTGGAACAGTTGAGTCACCGCCCGCGAAGGTTGGGGTACCGGTTTGTGGAACGCCCTGAGGACCTGTACTAGTCGCATCGGTGCTGGTTGGAGTTACTTGAGTCACTGTAGGTTGGTAAACCGCTTCTGCTGTAGAACCGTTCATATCCCTTACACGAAGACGCGCAGGAGTTGGCGTCCCATGGAAATCAGGTGCAGGTTGGAAGCTAATATCTCCATTAGCTTGAACAGTGTAGGTTCCTTGTAGCTTGCCACTTGCATCATGCACAGGCAGACTATTAGCTTGTTGAATTTGCCCATTAACTACAAATTGTGGTCCCTCTGGCGCTAAAGGCACCATCGCATTCTGTCCATTAATACTTGCTTGACCTGGAGTAAAGTTTAGGTGACTCGTTTGAAGTTTCCCTTGTAAACCAGTAGACTGTGTATCTTGACCTGTTGGGGTTGCGGCCTTAACTTCGGCTTGATAAGCAGCGGTTACTTCTGTCCCGTTCATATCAACACGTTTAACAGATTCAGCACTTGGACGGCCAGTGTAGCTAGGAACCGGTTGGAAGGTTACACGACCTGAGTTATCAACCATATAAGTTCCGACATTCGGAACAACCTTAGTTGTTTGACCGTTATCAAAAGTTGGAGCAACTGCCTCATTAATTGGCACACGATTATCACCTGGCGTAAAGATCAAATCACCAGATTGTTCAGCACCTTGAATACCTTCAGAGTTTGCTCCTTGTGCTGTTGGAACAAGACGCGTTACTGTTGGTTGATAGATTGCACGGTGCTCTGTTCCATCGATATCATACAATTGTAGGTTAACAGGGTCGACCGTCCCTACAAATGACTTATTCGGAGTGAAAGTCACACGACCAGTAGCTGGATCTAACTCAAAGGTTCCCACTTCTTGGCCTTGCGAGGTTGCCTTCGCGCTTGTTCCAACAATACGATTGCCATCAGCATCCAAGAAAGAGACAGGATTCGTTGAAGATGGTTGAACAGGTGTCTTAGCAGGATTTCCATCATTAAAGACAATATCTTGCACTTGAGGCAAACCTTGTGCGTCCGTCGAACGATGTTCCGCGAAATTCAAAACAGTCGGAATATAGCGGGCATCCATGTTATTCAACTTATTGTTGATAACAGGTTCTCCATTATTCTTCGCAATCCAATCTGTACTTGCACCATTAGTATCAACACGTCGGATATTAATTCCCTGAGTAGTACCGATATAGCCAGTGCTAGGTTCAAATATCACATCCACATTTGCACCCTTGGCTGTTACTTTATATCGTCCCTCAGCAGTACTGTACCAACCGTCGCCATCTGCTGTTAATGTATGACCTGCATTGTCCAAAACAACAGGTGCTACAGTTGTATCAATAGCCGCTTTCTTGCTTTCATCATTTTGATCAATACCTTGAGGTGTAAACTGAAGAGTAGCTTTCTGAGGCTGGCCGATTATTCCTGAACTTTCCTTCTTTTCACCTTTTGGCGGATAGGTCAAGATGACTTCTAAGTCTTCAACTTCCCCACTAAACGCTGTCCCAGTAGGTTTTTCAATATCTCCTTTATTCAGGGCAATACGGACCCGCATTCCCAGCTTGCTAACTTCAGGATTGGTCATCGCTGGATTATTCTTAAAATTAACAGTATAGTCACCAGCCGTTGTTACTTCAGTAAATTCGCTGGCCTCATTTTCATCAAAAACACCATTTTGATTGAAATCAATCCAAGCACGGACATAGGCCTTGCTATTACCATTGGCAGAGGCTTGCAGGCGAACTGAGTAGTCACCATTTTGAAGACGATTGACTCGGAAAAGGTTATTTGTCTTACCGGTCAAATCTGAAGGCAAGAGCTGATCAACCCCTTCGTCTGCGTGATCAGTATTGTCATCATGCCTCCAGTCATTACCCGAAGTAGTATCAATATCAGCTTCAACTCGACCCAAGAATGGCTGAGGAGTTCTTGCACCTGTATTGGCATCATAACCAGAAATAGCATGAACAGCATTTCCATAAGAAGCTGGTGCATCCCCCTCATCTACTACCATAAAACCAATCATAGCAGCTTGCTGACCAGAAGAAGCAATATAAATCCCAACTTCTGAAGCACCACGTGTCATCACAATCGGAACTGTGTGATCTTTAGAAGTATTAGGACCAAAGACCTGAGAGCCCAAGCCTCCTGTTTTTTGATCTGGATTAGTAAAAGCAGTCCAGTCGATTACAGGTATAGTCGCATTATCTCCTATATATTGACCATATCTGTTAGGGTTCATCGGTGCATAAGTTTCGGTAATTTCCCGACCGTCTGGCAGGACACGTTTCCATTCTGCCAAGTGTTCCCATCCTTGGCCATTGGTCGTGAAGATAGCATACTCCCCTGGGTTGGCTTCTTCTCCATCTGCCATGATAACTGTTGCTTTTACAGGTTTCCCAAGGTAAGTCGCTTCTACCTTGAATTTTATACCGTAGCTAGCACCATTTTTAGGAACTTGTAATTGAGTCTTTCGGCCATTGGTGTTAATCCCTTGGTCTCGAACAGATGTCCATTGATTCTGCTCCGCTCCTATAATTTTCGGTCTAGCCGAATCTCCCTCAGCTTCCTGCTTTTTATAGTCTTCATTTACATATCTGAACCAAGTGTTTTTCGCATTCGGATCATAGCTACTTTCATACGCAGTACCCTTGACGCGGTCACGATAAATCTCTGTTGAGTGGAAGGGTTTTAATTCCGTCACTGTCAGTTTGATACGATAGCCAGGTGAAATTTCTTTTTCATAGACAGTACCAACTTTAAAGGAATCGTCCGTATCTAAGTTGCTGATAGCACTTTTATCCCCAAGATCCAGCCAGTTAATCTGCTTCATCAAGTCTGTCGGGTTCTTTTTTTCAGAATCAGCCAAAGTAGGCTTTTCAATGGTGTTGTTAGGGTCACCATCTCGCAGACCAGTAGGTGCTGCATCCCGTCTTACCCGACGAGAGCGACTAGGCTGAGGAGTCTCTGTAGTTCCTGCCGGTTGAGCAGGAGCTGGTTGGCTGTTTTCCTCAGACTTAACTTCTGCAGGAACAGTTGTTTGCAAAGAGGTAGTTTCTGCAGCTGGCTGCTCACTTGTTGGCTTATCAACTGAATCAGGCCTTGCAGTCGCTACCGCAGACGCATCTTCTGCTTGAACTGCAATAGTGTCAGGCTTACTTTCCTCAGCTGGTGAATTTACTGATTCTGCAGTACTTCCTGAGGAACCTGCTGTACCTGTTTGCGAAACCTCACTTTGGGCATTAGAACCAACAGTTTCATCAGCGCTAACCTGTGTTGCTGCTCCCAAAAGAAGCAAGGTTGATAAGAGCACAGAACAAACACCGACGTTTAGTTTTCGAATCGAAAACTTACGCAGGTGAGGATTAAATAAATCTTTTCCCATAATAATCTCCTAAATAATCATTTAAATTGCAGCTTTTATTATACACTATTCTATTTTAGTTATCCATATATATAACTATAATTGTAAGAAACTAACATTATAATTAGACACTTTGTTAAAAATGGTCTATTTTTAACAAAAATAGGAAAGATCCATAAACGAATCTTTCCTATTTTGATTTAGCGGTTAGAAGCTAAGTTCTCACCTCTTAGTCTTCAGACTTCTTCTTTCTCTTCTCTAAGCCAATCAGTCCCAAACCTGATACTCCCGCAAGTAAGCTTGCTGCTAAGTAGGAGGTTTCTTCTGTACCTGTCTTAGGAAGGGATTTTGCACCCTCACTCTTAGAAAGAGATGGTGGTGCAGGCGTAATCGTCCGCTCTGGCTGAACAGGAGCTTCTGTCACAGTCGGAACATAGACTGCTGAAATCGTCTGACCATTGCGGTCTTTACGAATGACAGTCACGCCGTCAGCTTGACCGACAAAGCCAGTTTCCGGTACAAAGGTCACTGTGCCATCTGGCGCAATCGTGTAAGTTCCTTGGCCTGGAACAACCTTTTCAGTACTGCCATCCTCGAAAGTTGGAGGAACGGTTGGATCCACGTCTCCTTCAAAGATTGGTTTACCAGTCTGCGGCTGGCCTTTGAGACCGGTGCTACCGGTATCTTCTGTGGCCGTGCTTCCCAAAACAGTTGGGGTATAGGTAGCCGTCACAGCATTGCCATAAATATCTGAACGCTTCACGACAACTCCGCGAGCAGTTCCGACAAAGTCAGCTTCTGGAACGAAGGTCACTGCCCCTAGCATATTGAACCTGTAAGTTCCCTCACCCGGGACAACCATCTCTGTGCTGCCGTCTGCAAAGGTCGGTGCTACTGCCTGGTCAATCGCCCCTTCAAAAGTTGGCGTGCCCGTTTGAGCTTGGCCCTTACGGCCGCTAGACACACTATCCTTGCTAGTTGATGGTTCCACCACGGTTGGAACATAGCGAGCTGTAACTGAAGTGCCATTCTTATCACGACGAATAAGAGTCACACCGCTTCCCTGACCAAGGAAATCAGCTTCTGGAGTGAAAGTTACTGTACCGTCTGGTGTGATGGTATAGGTTCCCTCACCCGGAATAGTCTTTTCCTTGCTTCCGTCTTCGAAGATTGGCGCAATCGTCTCATCAATTGGTACCAATGGATCACCTGCTTCGAAGACAGGTGTGCCAGTCTGAACATGACCCTTGATATTCGTAGATGTGGTATCTTTACCAGTTGGGACTACTGCTTTCACTATTGCTTGATATTTGACAATAACCGGAGTTCCGTTAGCGTCTAAACGAATCAATCCCAGTTCTGACGTTTCACCCTTGAATTGTTTTATCGGGGTGAAGGTCACCTTGTTATCCGCATCCACTTCGAACTTACCAACATTTGGCACTTCTTTAATATTCTTTCCGTTACCAAAGAGTGGAGTAGATCCAGCAGGGAATGGAACTAATTTATGTCCTGGCGTGAAAGTCACCTGACCTTTTTGAACCTGACCTTGCAGACCTTCTGTCTTAGTGCCAGTACCTGTCGGAGTTACCTTGGTGAACTCTGGACTGTAGGTCGCTGTCACTGGTGTGCCGTTCTTATCCACTCGTTTTACTGTGACTGGATCTGGTTTACCTACAAACTGCTTGTCTGGCGTGAAGGTCACTGCTCCATCCGGAGTGATGGTATACGTTCCTTGACCTGGAATGGTCTTCTTCTTGCTGCCATCTGCAAAGGTTGGCTCAACTGTCTCATCGATCGGAACTAGTGGGTCTGCACCTTTGAAAGTTGGAGTGCCGGTTTGCGGAAGACCTTGTGGGCCAGTGCTCGTTGCGGTGGTGCCTGTTGGAGTTACCTCTTTCACTACCGCTTGGTACTTAACTGTAACAGGGGTACCATTGACATCAGTGCGAGTCAATTCAAGTTCTGGCGTTTCACCCTTGAATTGTTTGTCTGGAGTGAAAGTAACCTTGCCGTCTGCGTCCACTTCAAACTTACCAACATTCGGTACTTCTTTGACAGAAGAGCCATTATCAAATAATGGAGTCGAACCGGCCGGGAATGGAACTAATTCATGGCCTGGAGTGAAGGTGACTTTTCCTTCTTGGATCTGGCCTTGAAGACCTTCTGTCTTGGATCCAGTACCAGTCGGAGTTACTTTCGTAAACTCTGGACTGTAGGTCGCCGTTACCGGTGTGCCGTTTTTATCGACACGTTTTACAGTGATTGGATCTGGTTTACCTACAAACTGCTTCTCTGGAGTAAAGGTCACTGAGCCATCTGGAGTAATGGTGTAAGTTCCCTGACCTGGAATAGTCTTTTCCTTGCTGCCATCGTAGAAGCTTGGCTCGACTGAGTCATCAATTGGAACCAGTGGATTACCACCTGTGAAGGTTGGAGTACCCGTTTGAGGCAGGCCTTGAGGACCAGTGCTGGTTGCGGTAGTTCCTATTGGGGTCACTTTCTCAACTGTAGGTGTGTACTTAGCCGTCACTGGCGTACCATTCTTGTCCACTCGCTTAACAACAACTGGGTCTGGTGTTCCAACAAATTGCTTGTCAGGTGTGAAAGTGACAGATCCATCTGGTGCCACTTCAAAAGTACCGACATTTGGAACTTCCTTGCGTTTGCTTCCATCATCGAAAGTCGCTGGAGTGTCATTATCCAGTGGTACATCTGGATTGCCACTGACAAAGTTTGGCTTACCTGTCTGTGGACGTCCTTGTTTACCAGTGCTGGTTGAGGTGGTACCTGTCGGAGTGACTTCCCTCACTACCGCTTGATATTTGACAGTTACTGGTGTTCCATTGGCATCCACACGAGTCAATTCAAGTTCTGGTGTTTCACCCTTGAATTGTTTGTCTGGAGTGAAAGTAACCTTGCCATCTGCATCCACTTCGAACTTACCGACATTCGGTACTTCTTTAACAGAAGAACCATTGTCAAATAACGGAGTCGAACCAGCAGGGAATGGAACTGAATCATGCCCTGGCGTGAAGGTAACTTTCCCTTCTTGAACTTGGCCTTGAAGTCCTTCTGTCTTGTCACTAGTACCGGTCGGAATAACAGCAGTCACAGTCGCTTGGTAGTTAGCCTTAGCTGCTGTGCCATTAACATCGGCACGGCTGAGTTCGATTTCCGGTGTCTTACCAACAAACGTTTTAACTGGAGTAAAGGTAACATTACCCTCTCCGTCTACTTCGAACTTACCGACTTTGGCAATTTCTTTGACATTCGTGCCAGTGTCAAAGACTGGCGTACTGTTTTCTGGGAAGCCGACTTGCGGATTTCCTGCTTCAAAAGTAATCTTACCTTTTTGAACTTGGCCTTGAAGCCCCTCTGTCTGAGCACCTGTCGCTCTTGGAGTCACTTTCTCAACAGTTGGTGTGTACTTAGCCGTCACTGGTGTACCATTCTTATCTACCCGCTTAACAACAACTGGGTCTGGTGTGCCAACAAATTGCTTGTCAGGTGTGAAAGTGACAGATCCATCTGGTGTTACTTCGAAGATTCCAACATTTGGAACTTCCTTGCGTTTGCTTCCATCATCGAAAGTCGCTGGAGTATCATTATCCAGTGGTACATTCGGGTCGCCACCAACAAAGTTTGGTTTACCCGTTTGTGGACGGCCTTGTGGGCCAGTGCTGGTTGAGGTAGTAGCTGTTGGAGTTACCTCTTTCACTACTGCTTGATACTTAACTGTAACAGGGGTACCATTGACATCAGTGCGAGTCAATTCAAGTTCTGGCGTTTCACCCTTGAATTGTTTGTCTGGTGTGAAGGTTACTTTGCCGTCCGCATCCACTTCGAACTTACCAACATTTGGCACTTCTTTAACTGCGGTACCATTATCGAATAATGGAGTTGAACTAGCTGGGAATGGAACAGAGTCATGGCCTGGAGTGAAGGTGACTTGGCCCTCTTGGACTTGACCTTGCAAGCCTTCTGACTTAGTGCCAGTACCAGTTGGCGTAACCTTAGTAAACTCTGGGCTGTAAGTTGCCATTACTGGAGTGCCATTCTTATCAACACGTTTTACAGTGATTGGATCTGGTTTACCTACAAATTGCTTGTCTGGCGTGAAGGTCACTGCTCCATCCGGAGTGATGGTATACGTTCCTTGACCTGGAATGGTCTTCTTCTTGCTTCCATCTTCAAAGGTCGGTTCAACTGTTTCGTCAATCGGAACCAATGGATCACCACCTGCAAAGGTCGGTGTGCCAATTTGAGGAAGACCTTGTGGACCGGTGCTTGTTGCATTAGTACCTGTTGGAGTTACTTTAGTAAACTCTGGACTGTAAGTTGCCGTCACTGGTGTGCCGTTCTTGTCCACTCGCTTCACTGTGATTGGGTCCGGTGTGCCTACAAACTGCTTCTCTGGCGTGAAGGTCACTACGCCATCTGGAGTAATGGTGTACGTTCCCTGGCCTGGAATCTTCTTCTCCTTACTTCCATCTGCGAAAGTTGGCTCAACAGTTTCATCGATTGGAACTAGTGGGTCTGCACCTTTGAAAGTTGGAGTTCCTGTTTGCGGCATACCTTGTGGACCGATGCTCGTCACGGTGGTACCTGTCGGAGTTACTTCTTTCACTACCGCTTGGTACTTAACTGTAACAGGAGTTCCGTTGGCATCCACACGAATAATTCCTAATTCTGGTGTTTCACCCTTGAACTGTTTGTCTGGAGTGAAAGTTACAGTGCCATCCGCATCCACTTCGAACTTACCGATATTTGGAACTTCTTTAATATTTTTTCCGTTACCAAAAAGCGGAGTCGAACCTGCTGGGAATGGAACTAATTCATGGCCTGGCGTGAAGGTGACATGGCCTTTTTGAACCTGACCTTGCAAGCCCTCTGTCCTGTCACCAGTACCGGTCGGAGTCACAGCGGTCACAGTTGCTTGGTAGTTGGCTTTTGCTACTGTACCGTTGACATCTGCACGGCTGAGTTCAACTTCTGGTGTCTTACCGACAAACGATTTGACTGGTGTGAAGATAACATTCCCCTCCGCATCAACCTCGAACTTACCGACTTTAGCAACTTCCTGTACAGTAGTGCCAGTATCAAAAATTGGCGTACTGTTTTCTGGGAAGCCGACTTGCGGACTTCCTGCTTCAAAAGTAACTTTGGCTTTTTGAACTTGGCCTTGAAGCCCCTCTGTCTGAGCACCTGTCGCTCTTGGAGACACTTTTTCAACTGTTGGCGTGTACTTGGCTGTCACAGGAGTGCCATTTTTGTCCACTCGCTTAACAACAACTGGATCTGGTGTTCCAACATATTGCTTATCCGGGGTAAAGGTAACAGAACCGTCTGGAGCCACTTCAAAGATACCGACATTTGGAACAACCTTGCGCTTGCTTCCGTCATCGAAAGTAGCCGGAGTGTCATTATCCAGTGGTACTCCCGGAGTGCCACTTACGAAGTTTGGCTTGCCTGTTTGTGGCCGACCTTGCTCACCAGTGCTGGTAATATTTGTTCCCGTTGGAACCACTTCTTTCACCACTGCTTGATATTTGACGGTAACAGGAGTGCCATTCACATCTGCTCGAACCAATGTCAGCTCAGGAGTGGTTCCCTTAAACTGCTTGTCTGGCGTGAAAGTCACCTTGCCATTGGCATCCACTTCAAATTTACCAACGGTTGGAATCTCTTTAACAGTCAAACCATTGTCAAAGAGCGGAGTTGTTTCAGCTGGGAATGGTACAGAGGCATGACCAGGCGTGAAGGTGACATGACCTTCTTGAACCTGACCTTGTAATCCTTCAGTCTTATCACCAGTTCCTGTTGGAGTCACCTTAGTAAACTCAGGACTGTAAGTTGCAGTAACCGGAGTGCCGTTCTTATCGACACGTTTTACAGTAATTGAATCTGGCTTTCCTACAAACTGCTTCTCTGGTGTGAAGGTCACTGTGCCATCTGGTGCAATGGTGTAAGTTCCCTGACCTGAAATAGTCTTTTCCTTGCTTTCATCTTCAAAGGTTGGCGTGACTGCTTCATCAATCGGAACTAGCGGATCACCACCTTGGAAAGTTGGGGTACCCGTTTGCGGAAGACCTTGAGGACCTGTGCTAGTCACATTAGTCCCTGTTGGAGTTACTGATGTAACCGTCGCGATATAAGTTACTTTCGCGGCAATACCATTTGCATCTTTGCGAGTAATGCTAATTTCTGGCGTTTCACCTACAAAGCGCTTGTCTGGCGTGAAGGTAACAACACCCTCAGCATCTACTTCAAACTTACCGACTTTGGCAATTTCTTTGACATTCGTACCTGTGTCAAAGACTGGCGTGCTGTTGGCTGGGAATCCTACTTTAGGATCGCCAGCTTTAAAAGTTACACGGCCCTTTTGAACTTGTCCTTGCGGACCTTCTGTCTGATCTCCAGTTCCCGTCGGAGTTACAGCGGTCACAGTCGCTCGATATTTGGCCTTGGCTACTGTGCCATTGACATCTGCATGGCTGAGTTCAACTTCTGGTGTCTTACCGACAAACGTTTTGACTGGAGTAAAGGTGACATTACCCTCTCCGTCCACCTCGAACTTACCGACTTTGGCAATTTCTTTCACATTCGTGCCTGTGTCAAAGACTGGGGTGCTGTTTTCTGGGAAACCAACTTGAGGACTTCCTGGTTCAAAAGTAACTTTTCCTTTTTGAACTTGACCTTGAGGGCCTTTTGTCTGAGCACCTGTTGCTCTTGGGGTCACTTTCTCAACAGTAGGCGTATATTTAGCTGTCACAGGAGTGCCATTTTTGTCCACTCGCTTAACAAGAACTGGATCCGGTGTACCAACATATTGCTTGTCTGGTGTGAAAGTGACAGATCCATCTGGTGCCACTTCAAAGATTCCGACATTTGGAACGACCTTGCGCTTACTTCCATCATCGAAAGTCGCTGGAGTATCATTATCCATCGGTACATCTGGGTTACCACTGACAAAGTTTGGCTTACCTGTCTGTGGACGACCTTGTTTACCAGTGCTGGTGATGTTTGTCCCTGTTGGAGTTACAGCAGTGACTGTCGCCTTGTAGATAGCTGTAGCCGTGCTGCCATTCGTATCTGTACGAGTAATCCTGATGTCTGGCGTAAGGCCTTTAAATTGTTTCTCTGGAGTAAAGGTTACATTTCCATCCTCATCCACTTCAAACTTACCAACAGTAGGCACTTCTTTAACAGTCGAACCATTGTCGAAGAGCGGAGTTGAGCCAGCTGGAAAGGCCACAGTTTGTTTTTGACCGTTGACTTGCGCAGAACCTTCTGTGAAGCTGACTTTTCCTCGCTGAACATGACCTTGTACACCACTGGTTTCAGTATTCGTTGCACTTGGTGCTGCTGCTTTCACATCAGCCTGATAGGTAGCTGTTACTTCTGTTCCATTGACATCTACTCGCTTGACAGTCTCTGCCGCTGGCCGTCCAGTATAAGTCGGCAGTGGAGTGAAGGTAACTAAGCCTTGATTATCCACCTGATAAGTGCCGACACCATCAACTGTTTTAGTTTGGCTGCCATTATCAAAGATTGGCAACTTCTTGCTATCAATAGGCACAAGATTATTGCCCGGATTGAAGGTCAATTGCCCTGTCTGAACTGCACCTTGAATGCCCTCGCTGCTGGCACCTTGAGCAGATGGTTTAACAGGAGTCACCTTTGGCTGATAAACAGCTTGATGCGGAATACCTTTGCCATCAGTCAGCTGAACGGAAATAGGGTCTACAGTCCCAACAAAGTTTTTGTTTGGTTTGAAAGTAATCTTACCTGTTGCAGGTTGGACTTCAAAACGACCGACTTCCCGACCATTTGATAAAGCTGGAACTCTAGTATCATCTGTAGTCGTTCCATCTGCTTTCACAAATTTTACAGAATTTGCTTCGCTCGGACTTGTCGGAGTTTTGCCAGCATCACCATCATTAAAGACAGGCGTCTTTTCTTGCGTTAGTCCTTGAGCATCCGTTGTTTCATACTTAGGAACATTGAGCACGGTTGGCACATAGCGTCCATCCATGGTGTTGAGCTGGTCATTGATGACTGCTTCAGCCTGATTTTTGGCAATCCAATCTGTACTTGCTCCATTAGTATCAAAACGACGGATGTTAATTCCCTGGGCTGTGCCGATAAAGCCTGCCTTAGGCTCATATACCACATCTACATCCGCACCGTTTGCTGTTACTTTATAACTGCCTTCAGAAGTGTTATACCAGCCTTCTGCATCAGCTGTCAGGGCATTTCCTCTCGTATCTAATACAATCGGAGCTTTGGTAGTATCAATTGCTACTTTCTTATTTTCAGTATTTTGAGCAATTCCCTGCGGAGTAAAATGAAGAGTGGCTGTCTGTCTCTGATCACGGATTCCAGTACTTTCCTTCTTCTCACCTTTTGGTGGATAGGTCAGTTCAACTTCTAGATCTTCCACCTCACCACTAAATGCAGTTCCAGTTGGCTTTTCAATATCTCCCTTGTTCAAGGCGATACGAACACGCATTCCCAGCTTGCTAAGTTCAGGATTAGTCATAGCTGGATTCTTCTTAAAGTTGACAGTATAATCTCCCTCAGTTGTTACTTCGGTAAATTCACTGGCTTCATCTTCATCGAAGACACCATTATTATTGAAGTCAATCCAGGCGCGAACATAGGCTTTTTCGTAACCGTTAGCCGAAGCATGGATGCGGAGAGAATAATCTCCGTCATGCAGACGGTTGACTGGAAAGAGACCATTGGTTTTCCCGACTAAATCATCAGACAAGAGCTGATTAACACCTTCATCGGCTAAATCATTCTGATCGTCATGCTTCCAGTTGTTTCCAGATGTGGTATCAATATCAGCCGCAACACGGCCCAAGAATGGCTGTGGATTTTGACCGCCAGTTTCTGCATTGTATCTTGAAATAGCATGGATAGCTTTTCCATAGGAATCCGGTGCATCACCTTCATCAATTGCCATAAAACCAATCATCGCAGCCTGCTGACCAGAAGAAGCTATGTAAATACCAACCTCTGAAGCACCACGAGTCATCACAAGTGGAATCGTATTATTTCTAGAAATGTTAGGTCCAAATACTTGACTTCCCAGTCCGCCAGTCTTTTGGTCAGGACTGACATAGGCCTGCCAATGAACCCCAGTACCGTCATCTCCAATAAATTGACCTTCTGTAGTAGGCTTCATTGGCTTATAGGTTTCTGTAATCTCAGTAGTCACACCATTTGCGTCTGTAACTGTACGCTTCCACTCGGCCAAATGTTCCCAACCCTTACCATTGGTTGTAAAGATAGCATACTCACCAGGGTTTGCCTCTTCTCCATCAGCCATGACAACTGTTGCTTTAACAGGTTTCCCACGATATCTAGCTTCAACTTTGAACTTCACACCGTAGTTGGCTTCATCTTTAGGAACCTGCAGTTGAGTCTTACGCCCCTTGGTATCAATTCCTTCTGACTTAATAGCTGAATATTGATTCTGAGCAGCACCAGTAATTTTAGGACGGTAATCATCACCATACCAATACTGATAAGCATAATTATTGCTATTGTTATACTGAAGCCAAGTATTTTTTGCATTGGGATCATAACTGCTTTCGTACTCAGTTCCCTTTACTCGATCACGATAGATCTCTGTCGCATAGAAAGGTTTCAATTCCGTGACAGTCAGTTTGACCACATAGCCCGGCGAAATTTCCTTCTCATATACTGTCCCTACTTTAAATGAACCATCTTTATCTAGATTTCTCAGTGATTTAGTATCACCAAAATCCAGCCAGTTTACTTGCTTCATCAACTCATCAGAGCGTTTCCTCACTGATTCTTCCAGTGTTGGTTTAGAAACTGTAGGATTAGGTGTTGCATCTTGTATAGCAGAGCTAGCTTGACCAGCAGGACTGGCAGTACGGAATGATGTTCCTGCCTCCATTGGCTGGCCATTACGATCAGACCTTGGCATAGCCGCAGAACTTGGTTTTGGCGTATATTGCACTGAATAAGAGCGAGCCCGACTAGCTTCAGCAGGTCTGGCTTCATTAGAGGTCTCAGCTGTTTGATTAGCTTCTTGTGCCTTTTCAGGTGTCGCTTGCTCTGAAGCTGCAACTGGGCTTACCAGCTGATTTTGATCAGCACTTGCTTCTGAGTTAGCTGTTTCAGGAACAGCAGATGTTGCTGTATTCTCAAGAGCAGGCTGACTGACAGCAGACTCCGTCAGTTTTTCTGGCAGTGAGATATTATCATCCACAGTTCCGCTGGCAGTTTCATCTGCATTGACTGTAGCCGCAGTACCTAAAAGGAAAACGGTAGATAATAATACCGAGCAAACTCCGACATTTAATTTTCGAATTGAAAACTTATTTAAATGGGGGTTAAATAATTCTTTTCCCATAGAATCTCCTATATTAATATTTAATAGCAATTGGTATTATACAACATTTATATATAGTTAGCCATGGATATGACTGTAGTTGAGGGGCATAGTGTCCAAAAATAGACACATAAAAAAAAGACTCCATTTTTATAGTAAAAAAAGAAGATCCGCAAACGAATCTTCTCACTTTTGACTTTCTGATAAAACCTTATCTAATTTTTCCTGCAGGGCTGCTAATTCCCAACCTTCGATTTCTTTTAGCTTATGATTAGTCACTGCCAGCCCCTCATATTCGAGTCCGCAGTTCTGGCAAAAGCGGCTCATCACGTAGTCCAGCATTTCAATTTCTTTGCTAGGCTGAGAACCTTGCAGGAGGAAAAACACCTTTTTGCCCTTGAGTACTGCCTGCGGCTCATGCACATCAGCTACTCGGTCCAACAAAGTTTTTAGCAGACCTGAAAAAGACCACCAATAAATAGGGCTGGTAAAGACCAGCACATCAGCCTGACTCAGCTGCTCATAGACTTGAAAGAACTGGTCGTTTTCTGCTGACTGGCCATATTGCTCAATGTGGTAGTCCACTAATTGAAGTGCCTCATAATCTCTATCCCGCAGAAAAAAGTGCCCCAACTTAAAACTATTACCATTCCTATTCGGGCTGGCGTTTACCAAATAAATCATAGCTTCTCTTCTCCTCTATTCTTTTTCCAATTATATCAAAAAAGAGGGGAGCAAACAATGCTCACCCCTACTATTTATTCCGACTTTTCCATATCTTCTTTCATCTCATCCATATTAAACTTAGCAAAGAGATACTTGCGATCTTGTACCGGGAAACGCTGATCCAGCTGGTCTACAGCACCCAACTCGACGACACCTTCCCTGATGACAAAGTCCATAACATGTCCGCCAAAAGTCAGATCATCCGATACAAAATGCAGATGATAGCCTGCCAGACTGACCCCGTGGAAAATCTCAGGAGTCCAGATACCAACGATGGTGCCTGTGACATTTTCCTTACGATACTCAGGCTGGTTAACCGCTACTTCCGCAAACTTCCGCTCCGTCGTAGACTTGGGAATCATCCGAACATGCATATGGGTGAAATCACCGTGAATCTTGATAGAGCGGAAAAGATTTTCTCCATCATAATAAGACTCAATCCGCTTTTCCAACTCCTTGTCATCCATCTCAAAGCGCTGACGGAAAATGACCTCCGCCTGATGGGGAACAACTGCCGCGTAAGGTACTGTCATATCTGGTGACACCTCAACCACTTCTGGCACTTCTCCAGATCCCTTTGCCTGATAAGCCTTACCATTGAGAACAATGAGCTCACCATCAATAGAGTCCAATGTCCCCAAGCCCAAATCTCCATACTGCAGCAACTCCCCAACAGTCATACTGCCGTCGTAAAGACCAGCCATCAAGGCTCCCAAAGTATTATATTGAAATAATTTGATTGGTTCTGCCATTCTTTTTCCTTAATCTTTCTCTTCTAAAAATATTATTGCCCATCCAGCTAAGTTTTTTTCATCTTTATTACATTGGCTACTGAATTTCTATGCCAATCATTATACCATAAATCGCGGGAAATGGCTGAGCGAGTGCTTCTTCAGCTGTTATAAGCTTTCATAAAGCTCCTGCATACTCCCATCATCAGGCACTAATCTTAGATAAGAAGCAGTAGCTCTTTTAGCTTCTTCAAATCTGCCTAGTTCACGCAAAAGATAGACATACTGCTCCAAAAACTCTGGATTATCTTGCAATTCACGAGCCAGTTGATTATAGAGTTCCTCTGCTTTTTCCAGATTTTCCAAAGCCTGATAAGCACGCGCCAGATTCCAGCGAGTCAAGGCATTATCGACTTCTTGCTCTGCAAATTCTAAAATATCCTCATAACGCTCCTGCTCCAAGTAAAGAGTAGTCAGTCGCAAGGCAATCTCTTCCAAATCATCCGCATCTTCCTGAGCCTGCAAAAGATAATTTTCAGCCGCTTTCTCATCATGAAGTTCATAAGAAAGCTGTGAGGCTAAAAGCAAGAGCCGAGTCTCAAAAGGATTCTTAGCCAAGCCCTGCTGGGCAAGGGTCAGGGCTTCAGCCGTCCGATGATCCGCATGAAGAGATAGGGCATAGCCATATTCGTAGCCTTCAAAATCCGGTGACAGAGTATCCAATTGCTTGAAATAAAGATTGGCCTTTTGGTATTCTTCTTGGTCCGCTAAAATAGTCGCTAGCTCATAAACCGCAGCATCGTCATACTCCAGCTCAACTGCTTTCTCCAAAAACTCAATGGCAGCTGCAAATTTTCCAAGGCTGGCATAGCAGACCCCAATCCGCTGATAGGTTGAGACGCCTGTTTGCTCAAAGATTGAGCGATTGTCTAGCTGGGCGTATTCCTTAATCGCCTGTGAAAAATCCCCCAGCTCCAAATCTATCTCAGCCAGACCAAAGGTTACCAAAGGCTCATCAGTCAGCTCTGCTGCCTGAGCTAATTTTTCACGAGCTACATCAGGAAGCCCCTCTAGCTGATAGAGGTCAGCCTTAGCCAAGAGAGCAGCAACATACCAGTCACTGTCTGGCTGAATCTCCTCCAGATAGGCAAAAGCCTGCTCCAAGTCCCCATCGTCACTGGCAATAGCTGCCAAGCTGATATAAGAAGCCGGATAGTCAGGAGCCAACTTTTCAAAAATACGCTTGGCCTGAGGGAAAAAGCCGATACTCTCTAAGTAATCGGCTAAATCCAATAATTCTTCTTCGCTGTCTGTAGTCAGGGCTTGCTCGAAATAGCGTTCAGCCAGAGCTAGGTCCTGCTCCTGTAAAGCTGCCAACATTTGCTCACTCTTGCTCACTGATTTCTCCTTCTTGTTCAAAATCGGCTTCATAGAGGCCACTTACTTTCTGATACCACTTAAAGATGGCCGCAATGGCAACCTTGGCTGAAGCATAGGCAGGAATTCCCAGGAAAACGCCCCAAATGCCAAACATGGTGCCAGAAGTCAATAATACGAATAAAATCGTAATTGGATGAATACTGAGCTGACTGCCCAAGACCAGAGGAGAAACAAAACGCCCCTCGATAGTCTGCTCAACGATGAAAACAACAATGACTTTAGCCAGCATTACTGGACCGCCAGCAATCAAACCGATTGCCAGAGCCGGAAGCATAGCCAAAAAGCTGCCCAGATAAGGCACCAGATTGAGAACGCCGGCAATTACTCCAAGAGTGACACCATAGCGCAGACCAATAATCTTGAAGAAAACGATAAACATCAGAGCTACAATGATAGCAACCGTCACCTGACCACGCACATAGTTGGCCAACTGGCTGTTGATATCCGTCATCACTTGACCAAAGGATTCTCGGAATTTAGTTGGCAGAAACTGGGTCACATAGCCTTTCAGATTTTTCCCATCTCTCAGCAGGTAAAAAAGGATAAATGGCATGATGATAATAGCCACGACAATCTGCGAAGTTGTACTGATTAAGTTCCCCGCCCAGTTAACTGCCCGCGATGAAAAATTGCTGGCCCAATCAGTAATCTGGCTAGACAGATTACTAGTGTATTCTTCAATCTGCGGCTTGAAATCCTCCGAAATATACTTGGTCACAACATCGTCGATGAACTTGTCAGCCTGCTTCAGATAAGCTGGAACATTTCTGACAAAGGCCATGACCTGATGCTGCAAGCTAGGAATAGCAACAGCCAAGCCCCAGATAATCAAAAAAGCAATTAAAACAAAGACAATAGTAATAGCAACCAGTCGATTAATCTTATGCTTTTCCATCCAGTCAACAATCGGATTTAACAGATAATAAAGCAGACCAGCTAAAATAACCGGCAGCATAATCACTCCCAAGAATTCAATGACTGGACTAAAAATAAAACTGATTTTACTCAGTATAAAAATATTCAGTCCCATCAAAAGGGTTACTAGAAATACTGTAATGGCCTTGTTATCTAAAAACCATTTAAAAAACCAAGATAGGCTAAAATCTTTTTCTTTGTGCTCCATATTCTCCTCCTTTAACTTGTCATTTCATTGTAACATTTTTCAGAGAAAAATTCTCTGCTCAGCTATAGGGAAAAGCAAAAAAAGAGAGGTGCCAGAAGACTTGTATTTTTCGCAAAATACAGCTTCTGACTTCTCTCTTCGGTTCCTGCAAGGCCAGCTAGAATGCAAGGCTATTTCTCGACAGCCGGCAGAGAAATGCTAAAGCGCATTTTCCGCCCATCAACAGTTTCAAACTGATATCGCAGACCATGCTTGTCCAAAATTTGCTGAACGATAAAGAGTCCCAGACCTGTTCCGCCATCCTTGCGATTGCGACTGTAGTCTGGCCGGTAGAAAGGCTGAAAAATCTGCTGAATTTGGTCTTTGTTCAAAACTCGTTCTGCCTCATTTTCGATGACTAGCTTATGCTCTTCCAGCCTGAGTAGAATCTGTCCGCCTTCTACTGTATAATGAAAGGCATTGTCCAGAAGATTCTTGATAGCCTTGAGCAGATAGGTGCGGTTCCCCTTGACCTTCGCTTCTGCCAGCTCAACTTGAAAATGGTAGTGTCTGACATCTGCTAAAACTCGATAGGTGCTCAGATTTTCCTCCAAGACCTGCTTGAGTGAAAAGACTTCCTGTTCAGTTTCAGTCTTCATCTCCAGTTTAGAAATGGCTAAGATAGACTGGACCAACTCCGACTGCTCCTCTAGGATTTCTCGGCACTTCTGCAAGTACTTGTCTCGATCCTTGAACTCTCCTACTCCATAGATCATGCCATCAACCATCCCCATCATGCTGGTAATGGGTGTCTTGAGCTCATGCGATGTCATTCGCAAGAACTCAGCCTTTTCCCGCTCGCTTTCCGCAACCTTTTCATTTTCTAGGCGCAGAGCCTCGATACTAGTCAGCAGATTGGCATAGAGATGATTGATGTCTTGGGCCAGTTCGGCAATCTCATCGCGCCCCTTGACCTGACAGGTCACATCTGGAGCCAGACTCGTCATTTGACGGGTGCTCTTAGAGATGGCTTTGATTCGCTGACTGGAAGTCCGGCTGTAGAGATAGGCTGCCAGACCACCTAGACTCAGAGACACAAGCAAGACAAATGGATAGAGATTGAGCAAAATCCGACTGGCATCAGAAACCGGCTGTAAGGAGTATTCCCCTCTCAGGACAACTTCTTTACCATCAGAAGTTCGAAAACTTTCTGATAAACTCTTGCTCTCATAGTCGCTGTTGGCAATTGTTGGGACGATAGTCAGCTGCAGAGAACTTTCATCTCCTGCCTCAAGAGAGGGATAGAGGATCGTATTGTCTTTCGCAAGCAAGGTAAACCAAATCAGATTGCTCTTTTTACTATAATCACTCAACAGTTCGCCGATTTGTTGACTGGACTTCCCTTTGACTTGCTTGGAAACTTGGTTAAATTCCCGCTGAGCTTCTCCACTCTTAACCTGCTGATAATACACTGGCATGGCAAAGTAAAGACTGGCTAGAACGATAGTCACCACCACGAAAATGATAGAGGAAGTCAGAAGAAAGTTCTTTTTGACAATTTTCACTTGTCTTCTCCTCCAAGCTGATAGCCCATACCTGTAATGGTTTTCAGCGGCACACCAGGAATCTTTTTGCGGATATTCTTGATATGATTATCCAGTACCCGACTATCCAGCTCGCTGTAACCCCAAATAGTATTCATCAGCTGATCTCGGGTCACCAAGTGGCCCTTCCTCTTAGCCAGAGTCTGCAAGATTTCATATTCTTTCTTGGTCAGAGGCATCTTCTCACCCTGCCAGTAAACCGTGCAGTCATCAATAGAAACCGTCAGGTCGCCAACAGCAATCTCTGAAGCAACCGTATTTCTGCGCAGAATATTCTCAATCCGTTTGACCAAGATTAGCGGTGAAAAAGGCTTGGTTACATAATCACTGATGAGATGGTTAAAGCTGACCAGCTGGGTATACTCGTCATCCAGAGCTGTCAAAATCATGACCGGAATCTGAGAAGTCTTGCGGATTTCCTTCAGTACTTCCAGACCGCTCTTGGTCGGCAGCATCATATCTAAAATGACCAGATCAAAGGGCTCTTCTTCAAAAGCCTGCAAAGCATCGCCTCCGTCAAAGACTGGCCTTACCTCATACTGACTTTCCTTTAAAAACTCGCAAATCACTTGATTAATCGTCGTATCATCTTCCACCACTAGAATCTTGTGCATACTTAGATTTTTCTCCTTTACCTATTCAAATCGCAGGGCTTCGATCGGATCCAACTTGGATGCTTTCACAGCTGGCAGGAGCCCAAATACTACTCCTATTATACAACAAAAGAGCAAACTTACAAAGACAGAAAAGAGGGATAGAATATACGGATAGGCTAGAGACTGGGTGATGACAAAGCCCGAGGCGATACCAGCCACCACGCCAATAATTCCTCCCATCAGAGTCAGGATAACTGCCTCAATCAGGAACTGCTTGAGAATGATCTTCCGTCGAGCTCCCAGAGCCTTTTTAATCCCGATTTCACGAGTCCGCTCTGTCACTGAAACCAGCATGATATTCATAACACCGATACCTCCGACTAGGAGGGAGATACTGGCAATACCTGCTAGCAAGACGAAGTTAGACTTGTTGAGATTATCCAGCTGCCGTTCAAATTCCTGCAGGTTGAGCACACCAAACATATAGTCTGACGGTGGCATTTGCTGATTGAGGTAATCACTGACCTTCTTGGCAACCTTCTTCAAATCATCAGCCTTGTGGGTTTGGACAGTTACTTCTGGACTGACATTAATGGTATCAAAAATCCGATGCCACTGCTGCAGGGGAATATAGGCCACCTTTTCTGCACCAGCTGTTAAGCCACTCTGCTCAGTCGACTCAAACACGCCAATAACCTTAAAGGGATTGCCCAAGACTTCCACATACTTGCCGATACCATCGCCCTTTGGAAAAAGACTGTCATAAAGTGACTTTTCCAGATAGGTCACCTGCTCTTGATTTTTAAAGGCTTCTGAATCAAATCCTTCACCTTCTAGCAGACGTTGCTGCTTGATGTCAGCGGCTGTCTGCGAAACAGCCTGAATCTTCCCAGATGACTTTTGACTCAGGTAGTAAATCTTCTCATCTGTACCATAGGTCAGCAGAGCATTCTTAACCCCAGAGATTTCCTTAATCTTACTCAGCACATCCTCTCCCATAAAGGGAATATAAGAAGGCTTCTGAGCTTGAGATTTCTCTGGAATGGTTGGATCGATGGCGCTTTTCTTGTCATAGACAACCTTGATTGTGTTATTGTTTCCGCCAATGAGCTGACGCTTGGTATTCTCCGTATTTCCCTCAATGATAGAAAAGATAGCGATGATAGCGCCTATCCCGATGATAATCCCCAACATGGTCAGCATAGAGCGCATTTTATGCGACAAGATTGAATTCAGAGCTACAAAAATATCTTCCATACAGCTTCCTTTCTATCCTATCGCTTTGCTCTCTATATTACCGTCCCGCAGGATAACCGTCTGCTTGCAGAGTTGGGCTACTTCCGGCTCATGGGTAATGATGACAATGGTCTTGCCCTCATCATTAAACTGCTTGAAAAGATCCATAATCTGCACACTGGTCTTGGTATCCAGAGCCCCCGTTGGTTCGTCACCAAGGATAAAGCTGGGATTAGTTACCAAGGCTCGTGCAATGGCTACCCGCTGCTTTTGACCACCAGACAGCTCCATAGGCTTGAAATCACTTCTTTCTTCCAGCCCGACCAACCGCAGCATTTCCAGAGCCCGCTCCCGTCTCTCTTTTTTAGGAATTTTCATGTAAGTCAGAGGCAGTTCCACATTTTGACAGGCTGTCAGCTTGGGCATGAGGTTGAAATTTTGAAAAACAAAGCCAATCTTCTGATTGCGCAAATCGGACAGCTGATTGTCAGACAGCTCAGACACATCGGTCCCTTCAATATGATAAGTCCCTGAACTTGCCTTATCCAGACAGCCGATAATGTTCATCAGAGTGGACTTGCCAGATCCAGACGGTCCCATGATAGCCAGAAAATCCCCCTCTTTCACATGCAGATCAATTCCTTTTAAAATTGGAAATTCCTGACTGCCCTGTTGATAAGATTTGTGGATATCCTTAAGCTTTAACATGCTGTCCTACCTCCATCCCTTCTTCCATACCTGCTCTTGGGGTCGAAATGGTATCTTGCATAGTCAAACCTTCTGTAATCTCCACCAAACGGTCAGAAACTTTCTTGGTCTTGACTTCATGCATTTTCAGAGTCTTACCCTCTACCTTCCAGACATAGGTCTTGCCGTTTTTACTGAAAGTATAAGCTTTATTGACGACTACCTTTCCTGCCTCGGGAGCATTTTCCACGATGTTGACATAGGAATGGGAGCCAACCAGCGGCATTTCACCACCTTGATCCAGCTCAACAGTATAAGGATACTTACCTTGGTTGGGATTTTCCTGTTGCTTATTCCCACCATTATTATTGGAAGTATTTTCTGCTGTCAGGCTGCCGACCTGAGTCACTGTACCACTCCAGCGTTTCTTAGGATCCTTGCGATCCACTACTTCCACTTTCTGGCCGACACTCAGCTTCTCACGGTCAAATTCACTGACAGTCCCTTTGACCAGAGTTTTGGACTTGTCCATAATCTCAATAAAGTTTTCTTCTTCCTTTTTAGCCTTGGACTGATTGGGCAAATCTTCATTCATAGAGGTAATTGTTCCTGCTGTATCTGCAGTCACAGTATCATACTTCATCCGGTCTGATTCTGTCTGAGCTGTCACCTGAGCCTTTTCGGCCTCAATCTGAGCTGTCGTTACTTCATTATCCGCAGTCTTAGCATCGCTCAGCGCTTGAGCCAGCTCGTCTTCAGCAGACTTAATCTGCTCCAGCAATGACTCATCCTGACTGGAATTGTATTTGTCTTTGAGAGCATTGAGACTGGCCAACTTACGATTATAGGTTTCCCATTTAATCGCAGCGCTATTTTGAGCTGCTGTGATGCCATTAGCCTTGGACTGGGCATCATATTGAGCCGACTGGGCTGTCAATTGCTGCTCTGTCACATAGGAAAAGAGCGGCTGTCCTTGCGTAACGGTATCACCATTTTTGACAAATACTTCCTTGACTTCCCCTTTAGAAGGGTCAATCTTGACCTTACTGCTATTGTTGGCAACTACTTCCCCAGATAAAACCAGGCTTGTTTTTTTACTGTTGTTGACAGCTTCTTGGACTGTCAGCGAATCAATCGTCTTATCTACCATTTTCATGGCCTGTTGTTGATTGATCTGTCTAAAATACAGATAGCCTCCCAGTCCAGCACAAGCAAGAATGACCGTGCTGCCCAATAGAATGGTCTTACGATTCATTTTTTTTCTTCGAAACATATTGCCTCCAACCTACATGTTTTAATCTTTATTCAGCTTCTGAGCTAGATCCTGATCCATCTTCTGGAATTTCTTCACCATCTGCTGGGATTTGGATAACATTTCCATCAGGCATTGTGTATTCTGTCACTTCTTTGCCATCGACTGTCTTGGTCTTCTTATCAACAGCATCCTTCTGGAAGTCCACTTGTTTCCCGTCCTTAATTTCTGAGTTATCAGCTTCTTTATTTCCGCATGCGGCTAAAAAGAATCCTGACATTCCAATAAGAGCAACGAGCATAGCAATTTTTTTAACGTTCATTTGATTTCTCCTTTGTTTTAGCAAGCAGGAAGTTTGTTGCTTCCTGACAGTATTTGTTTTTTGAACAATTCTATTCTAACAAAGCCATCTATCCCCTTCCTACCCGCTATCTGTTTTTTATCTGTTTTTTCGAATCAATACTATTCTTTTGAAAATCAGGCAAATCCTCCGCTCTCAGGCCTATTATCTGCTTTTATGATATAATAGTAGCAAGCAATTTAAATATACACGAGGTAATGTCATGACACAAACAGTTTACTTTGGAACCTATACTCGCAGAGATTCCAAGGGAATTTACAAGGCAGATTTTAATTCTAACAAAGGAACTTTAGAAAACTTAACCTTGGTTGCTGAAGAGCCCAGTCCAACCTACCTAGCCTTTGATAAGGATGGACATCTCTATTCTGTTGGGGCAAAGGACGGACAGGGGGGAATTGCAGCCTTTGACAAGGCAGGTCAGCTCCTCAACCATGTCGTTGAAGAAGGAGCTCCGCTCTGCTATGTGGCAGTTGACGAAGAACGCGACTTGGTTTACGGTGCCAATTATCATAAGGGACAAGTCTTGGTCTACAGACGACTGGCTGATGGCAGACTGGAACTGGCTGACTCAGCTATCCATCAAGGTCAAGGACCGCATGCCAACCAAGCTTCAGCCCACGTCCACTATGCTGACCTTACACCAGATCAATACCTGATCACCTGCGACTTGGGAACTGATGAAGTAACCACTTATGATGTTGCTGAAGACGGAAAGATTACTCCTCTGGATACCTACAAGTGTGCCGCTGGAGCTGGTGCCCGCCATATCGTTTTCCACCATCATTATAAAATCGCCTATTTGATTTGTGAGCTTAATTCTACTATTGAAGTCCTAATTTACGATGGAGTCGGCCATTTTGAACACCTGCAAACTGTCTCCACCTTACCAGAGGACTTTGAAGGTGCAAACGGAACAGCTGCTATCCGTCTGTCTGCTGATGGCAAGTTCCTCTACGGTTCCAACCGCGGCCATGACTCTCTTGCCGTTTACAAAATCTTAGCTGACGGCAGTTTGGAGTTAATCCAGATTGCACCTACCAATGGTCAAAATCCGCGGGATTTCAACATCACACCAGATCAAAACCATATCATCGCCGTCCATCAAGACTCTGATAATGCAACTATTTTCAAACGCGATGCAGAGAGTGGAAAATTAACAGAAATCTCCCACGATTTCTACGTTCCCGAAGCTGTTTGTGTGACCTTTAAATAAGCAGAATTCTTGTCTTTCTATTAGAAATTTGATTAAATAGTATAAAAAATTACTAAGGAGCAACAACTATGAATCCAGTAGATTTATTTAACCAAGTAAAAGAAATGATTGAAAAGAAAGACTTTGATGGCGCCAAAAAGTTTATCGAAGAAAACAAAGACAAACTCGGTGAATACCTAGAACAAGCTAAAAAATTAGTAGCTGGAAATGAAATGGCCAGCGGTGCTATTGATAAAGTTAAAGGTTTGTTCGACAACTAAGAAAACAAAAACGCTTGAAAAATCAAGCGTTTTTTGTGTATCATTTTTTATATAATCAATGGTAAGAAAATTTGTGCTAAGCCTAGAAAAGCTAGATAACCTAACACATCTGTTGCCGTGGTAATGAAAATGGTTGAGGCTAGAGCTGGATCCTGATGCAGTGTCTTGATAATCAGTGGTACAAAGTAACCAAATAGAGCCCCACATGCTAGATTGATCATCATAGCCAATACCACAATAACAGACAGATAGAAATTTTGATAGAAGACAAACATAACAATCGCTGCAATCAAACCAGTAAAGAAACCATTAACCAAAGCTAACACAATTTCTTTGAATACTAAATTCCGATCTTCTTTCAGATCCAGTTTCCCCAAGGCAATTCCCTGGATAACTAAAGCAAGTGTCTGAGAGGCAGAATTTCCTCCCATTCCTGTGATAATAGGACTAATCGCTGCTAATGCTACAACTTTTGAAATCGTATCATCAAAAAGTGCCACTGTCGCAGAAGCTAGAAAGGCTGTCACTAGGTTAATCATCAACCAAGGTAAGCGTTTCTTGAGTGATTCTTTGAAAGGTCCTCCAATTTCTTCACTTTCTTGGACACCACCCATCCGCAAGATATCTTCTTGATACTCTTCCTGCAAAACATCAACGATATCGTCAATAGTGATGATTCCTAGCAATACCTGCCGATGATTGACGACCGGTACGACAGATAAATTATATTTGGCAGAAAGCTGTGCCACTTCCTCTTGGTCAACCTCTGGCGTTACACTCACTATCTGAGTATTCATAAATTCACTGAGTTTCATCTCCGCATCATGAATAAACAAATCACGAATATCAATCCAGCCAACTAACGAATGATGCACATTTCTAATAAATAAGGTATCAATAACTTCTGTATTGGGCGAAATCTCCCTCAATTTATTGAGAGTTGCTGAGACGGTCAGGTTTTCATTTAAGGTGATGAATTCTGTCGTCATCAGACCACCAGCTGTCTGAGGATCGTAAGCCAACATAGCTTTCAAATTCTCTTGACTGGTATTTTTCATCATACTTAAGTATTGCTTACGCAAGTCCACACTCAAGTAACCCAAAATATCTACTACATCATCATCTGGCATAAGATGAAAAAGAGTGCTGGTACGTTTGAAAGAAATCGATTGGATAATCTGTCGTTGCAACTCCGGCTCGGCTTCTTTTAAAATCTCTACCAATTGATCATCACTAGCCATTTCTGTAAAGGTTTTGAGAAGATTCCCTTCCTCATCCTCCAAGGCCTCCAAAGAAAGAGCAATATCAATGGGATAGTAATCGTCAAATATCTGATTGAAAACTTCACTATCCTGTGATAGTAAGACCTGATTTAATAATTCTTCCATTGTACTCCTCCTTCCACTTTGCTAGTATACCATAAAAGACTGATTTTGATACAAGAAAGCTATAAAATCTTCAATAAATCGCTCACTTTTCCAAGCATGTAGTCACAAGGAAACGCAGGGATTACTTGATTATATTTTCCTTAGCAAAAGCTATCATCTTGTCCCCCAATTTTTCAAGGGAAAGAGCATGACCAGCCCTACACAGTACTTCTAGGCAATTTTCTAGGAAAAGGTAATAAATCTCCCTCTCATCAATTAGGCTTGATCCTAAATCAAAAAAATCCATTGTCATATCTTTACACATCAAAAAAGCTAGGACTATGTCCTAGCTCCTCTTATATGTTGTTAGATTATTTTTTCAAGTTATAGAAAGCTTGAAGACCTTTGTATTGAGCAACTTCACCAAGTTGATCTTCGATACGAAGCAATTGGTTGTATTTAGCAATACGGTCTGTACGTGAAAGTGAACCAGTCTTGATTTGACCTGCATTAGTTGCAACTGCGATGTCAGCGATTGTTGAATCTTCAGTTTCACCAGAACGGTGTGATACAACTGCAGTGTAACCAGCTTCTTTAGCCATTTCAATCGCTTCAAAAGTTTCAGTAAGAGTACCGATTTGGTTAACTTTGATAAGGATTGAGTTAGCAGCACCTTCTTTGATACCACGTGCAAGGTAGTCAGTATTTGTTACGAAGAAGTCGTCACCAACAAGTTGTACTTTCTTACCAAGACGTTCAGTAAGAGCTTTCCAACCATCCCAGTCATTTTCATCCATACCATCTTCGATAGTGATGATTGGGTATTTGTTAACCAACTCTTCAAGGTAGTCAATTTGTTCTGCAGATGTACGAACAGCAGCGCCTTCACCTTCAAATTTAGTGTAGTCGTAAACTTTACGTTCTTTATCGTAGAATTCTGATGATGCACAGTCAAATCCGATAAATACATCTTTACCTGGAACATAACCAGCAGCTTCGATAGCAGCGATGATAGTTTCTACACCATCTTCAGTTCCTTCAAAGCGAGGAGCGAATCCACCTTCGTCACCAACGGCAGTTTCCAAACCACGAGATTTAAGGATTTTCTTAAGAGCGTGGAAGATTTCAGCACCGTAACGAAGTGCTTCTTTGAATGTTGGAGCACCAACTGGCAAGATCATGAACTCTTGGAATGCGATTGGAGCATCTGAGTGAGATCCACCGTTGATGATGTTCATCATTGGAGTTGGAAGAACTTTAGTGTTGAATCCGCCAAGGTAGCTGTAAAGTGGCACTTCAAGGTAGTCAGCAGCAGCACGAGCTACAGCGATAGACACACCAAGGATTGCGTTCGCACCCAATTTACCTTTGTTAGGAGTACCGTCCAAAGCGATCATTGCACGGTCGATGGCTTGTTGGTCACGAACATCGTAACCGATAATAGCTTCAGCGATAACGTTGTTTACATTATCAACTGCTTTTTGTGTACCAAGACCACCGTAACGAGATTTGTCGCCATCACGAAGTTCAACTGCTTCGTGCTCACCTGTAGAAGCTCCTGAAGGAACCATACCACGTCCGAAAGCACCTGATTCAGTATAAACTTCTACTTCAAGTGTTGGGTTACCGCGTGAGTCTAGGACTTCGCGAGCGTAAACATCAGTAATAATTGACATTTCTTACTCTCCTTATTATTTAAAATTATTTACTAGTCTATGATACCTCAAAAACGCTTTTTTTTCAAGGAAAAATAGAGAATCTAAGCAAATTTGAGAAATTTTGCACAAGAAAACGATTCCAAATTTACTATATAATAAAAGCTTTTCCAGCAAATCAGAACAAATATTCAACCTTTTAGAAATTCTCCTTTTATGGTACAATTTTATTATGACTGATATTAATAAAGTAATCATGGAAAAAGCTCAGGGCGGAGTCAAGCTCAATCCTGATGAACAGCGTAGATTTTTAGGGACTTTTGAGGAGCGAGTACTAGCCTCCTGCTCTATTGAGCAAGCCAACGAGACCCTCATTCGCAGTCATTTCAAGGAAATGCTCAGCAGCATCATGAAAAACTGCCGACCTGTAATTGTTAAAATTTCTCCGGAAGTCGAGTCAGGCAATCAAATCTTTTATCTAAAAACTGCTAAGGAGCTGGGCTGCCAGGCAACTATTGTCTCTAGCGATTACCAGTCTTCTCCTTTTGGCCTGATTGTCCATAGCGACCATCTTGTCCAAGTAGATGACAAGGACATGAGCCAACAGTTTGCTAGTCTCCTTCAGCCAGCAGAAAAACCAGTAAAAGAAAAACGCTCCCTATGGAAAAAATGGTTTGGCTAGGATGACAAATTCAGAAAAACTTTTTGCCTTTTTTGAAGCTGAAAACCAGCGTGATTGGCAAACCTATCAGACTTTTTTTCTGATCATGTTAGCTGGGAATTAGAGGGTGACACAATCGAAATCATCAAAGGCAAAGCGGACTACCTGACTAAAATTCAAAAAATCTACCATAATAACCCTGTCCAATTTTCTTGCACTTATTATCAGCTTAGTCCTGACCAGAATCGGATTGTGACTATTTTAGAAAATGACTTTGGTGACCTGTCTTGTGATATCTTCTTCTTTGAAAAGGGCATGATAGTCAAAGAAATTGAATACCTACTAAAAAAAGCGGACTAACCGCTTTTTTTCATTTTTAGTACATTGCCAATATTTCTGGCCGTGCGAATCAAATTTTGCTCCGCCTGCTCTAGAAGCCTATCCAAACTATCTGCTCGTGCAATGATAGGAAAAGCTGCCTGAATATTCTCAACTGGGAAATCCGGTAAATCATCTGCCAGACTGCCGCAAATCGCCAGTACAGGGATGCCTTCTGGTGTTCGTCTTGCGACCCCGATTGGTGCCTTGCCCGCCAAAGACTGACGGTCCATCCGCCCCTCGCCCACTACGACCAAGTCCGCTTTTTTTACTCTTTCATCAAAATCTAGTAAATCTAGACAGGTTTCAATACCCGAAACAATTTTTCCTCCGGCAAAAGCAACCAGTCCTGCAGCCATTCCGCCTCCGGCCCCAGCTCCATCCATATCAATCACCTGAGGATTGACCAACTGATAGAAATCAGCCATGGCTTTATCCACTTGAGAGAATAATAAGGGAGCTAGACCTTTCTGTCCTCCGAAAACAGTTGTCGCACCGCGCACTCCGCATAGAGGATTGTCTACATCCGTCAAAATCTCAATCTCAACTTCTTCCAAGTAAGCAGGAACCTGCTCAGCAGATATCCGGGCAACCTTTTCTAAAGACGAGCCAATGGGGCACAATCTATGGTTATCCGCATCGAAAAATTCATAGCCCAGGCCAGCTGCCAGTCCAATCCCACCGTCATTGCTGGCCGAACCCCCAATACCAACTAAAATCTTTCTGACACCGTCTTCAGCCAGGCGCAAAATTAATTCTCCCAATCCTTTGGTTTCTATGGCCAAGGGATTTCGTTTTTCCTTAGGAATAGAGGCAAGTCCTACCAAGTCAGCCATTTCAAAAAGCGCTTGCTGATCGTTTCTAGCACAAGGCATTTTTACCGGCTGGCCAAAGGGACCAGTCACAGTGTGGTAAAATTTAGCCCAGCCCAAAGCTGCTGTCAGCGCAGCCATTGTCCCTTCGCCACCGTCACCCACCGATAGCAAGTCAAAGCTGGCATCTGGCAAGGCCTGAGAAAATCCTGTCCGCAGAGCTTGAGCAACCTGAGTAGCTGACAAACTTTCCTTGAAAGAATCCGGTGCAATTAGAATATGCATGCTTCTCTCCTATTCTTTTCCATTGTCTAAAAGATCAATGACCCGATAGAGATTGCATTCTTGAATCTGGTAAGGAGCTTGCTCGCGCACGATCGGCTTGGCCATAAAAGCAATTCCCATCCCTGCCGCTTGAATCATAGGTAGATCATTGGCGCCGTCCCCCATGGCAATCGTTTGATTTAATTCCAACATATTTTCAGCTGCCCATGTTTTTAACATGGCAAGCTTGGTATCCTTAGTGACAATCTCTCCTAAGACTCGGCCTGTCAAAAGCCCCTGCCGGATTTCCAAACGATTTGCCTTGACGTAGTCAATTCCAAGCTGCTCAGCCAGTCTGTCCACGGTCTCATGAAAACCACCTGACACCAAGCATACTTTATAACCACGTTTATGCAGCTCCTTGACTAGGTCCTCGGCTCCTGGCGTGAAGTGGATCCTTTCTGCAATTCGAGCAAAAATATCCTCCGGCAGGCCTTTTAAAAGAGCGACACGCTCACGTAAAGCAGCTTCGAAGTCCAACTCTCCTCGCATGGCACGCTCGGTAATAGCCGCAACCTGAGCTCCTACACCCGCCTCCTCTCCTAGCAGGTCAATCCCCTCTTCCATGATTAAGGTGCTGTCTACATCCATGACTAACAAGCCTTTGACTGTTTTCATTGTCCGACCTCATTTTTCTATTTTTTTGTATTATACAGGAAATTCTATTTCAAAACAAGCTGGGATAAATTGAAGTCTCAGAATCCATGTTACTGACTGTTCTCTAGCGTTCTCTTTGCAAAAGAAAGAAGTTCCCAAAGGAACTTCTTTTAAAAACGAATATTCTCGCGTGTTTTTTCGTAGGATGTCACAAAACGCTCTGTCACGCCTGGCTCGACAAGATCCAAAGCTTTTGAAATGATTTCCAACGATTGAGCATAGTCGTAGTCATGTTCAAAGACATACAAGGACTTGTTGAAGGCCGCCTGTACATTATCATCAAAGGAACGATAGCGGTTTGAATACTGCAGCAGCTGCTCAGTCAAGGTAGCATCTTGGACGATACGATAGGTCTCTTCTTCCAATTGCTCCATATCATTTCCCAGAATTTCCAGCCAACGGTTAACTGATTCGATATTGACTCGTGTAGCTTCCAATTCCTTCACCAACTCTTCAATATTGTTGCTAGTTGAGAAGAAAATTTCTAAGAAAGAGTCTGGAATACCTGGCAAATTGCGTTTTTCCATATATCTCTTAATGGTATGCAATTTGTTAGCATAGATATTGACCTTCTGGCGAGCATTGGCATCATCTTTTTCAATCTCTGCCAGTGCTTCACCAAGAGAAATCTGCTCATCTTCGATTTCTTTCAAACGCTCTTGGATAGCTTCCAACTCTTCCTGAACCACAGAATAAGCTTGCTTGGTTTCAGAAGAATCTTCTACCGCGCTAAGCACCACATCTTCCTGGGCAGAAAGCTCAGCTTGCAACTCCTTGACATGAGAAGTTTCCGTATCAGAGAGAAGGAAAGTTTGAGACAAACGTTCTATCTCTTTTTGGAGTTGCTGGTTGTTTTCCTTTGTATGAGCCAGATAGCTAGGCAAGTTTTTAATCAGCTTCTCCACTACTTTGTGGGCTTCAATTTCCCGCGTAAAAATTTCATAGAGAGCGTTAATCTCTTCTTGTGCCTGCTCATTTTCATACTCAGCATTATCCAGCTCTAGGGCCGAAATATTGGCTTCGTTGCGTTTGAGACTTGCATGAAGCTGCTGGAAGCGAGACTCTATATCTGTTTCGATAAAGTGATAACCAGATTCCAAGAGTTTACGGTGACCAGACTCTAAGTCTTCCAACTGATCTGGCAATTTCACAGTCAACTCTTCGACAATAGCAGGAACTTTCTCAACGATATGTGTCAGAGCAAGAATATGATCCTCAGCCTTGTCCAAGATTTCAGCTGCTTCAACCGGGTCACCCGAAGAATTAAGAGTTACAAACTGAGAAAACTCTGATTGGATATTTTCCAGCTGTTTCTCAATCTCAGCTAAGGCTTGCCCATACGAGTCTGCATT
Source organism: Streptococcus sanguinis (assembly GCF_900475275.1). NCBI lineage: Bacteria > Bacillati > Bacillota > Bacilli > Lactobacillales > Streptococcaceae > Streptococcus > Streptococcus sanguinis. Next base: position 1,466,463 of record NZ_LS483364.1, read on the forward strand.
CTCCGCCACCTGGGTTTGCAGTTTTTCAAACAAATCCAGGGCATGGAGCACACGACCGCTGTTCTTAGACTCTTGCTCTTTAAGATCTTCCAAGGCTTCTCGAATCATCTTGATATCTTCTTCGATCAAATCAATCTGACTCTCAATATTGCCAATTGCATGCTTGGCTTTTATGAAACGGAAAGAATTATTGTAACCTTCTGCTTCAAATAGATTATTTTCGATATCAGCAAATGAATTTAAGGACAAGTCTACCCATTTTTGATTCCATTCACGGAAGGCTACCTGACTCTGCCCAATCAAATGCATATTTTTTACTTCTTCAACTTCATCATTTACAGGGAGATTGTAAAGTGCTTCTTTTCTCTCCTCCAAATTTTGAAGTAAAGCTTCATTTCTCTTTCTCATCAGAACTGCAGTACCATAGCCGACAACCAAAAGCAGAGCTACCACAGCAACGAGAATAACTAGTCCAATAGACATATAGAACTCCTTCACATTGTTACTATAAAGCAAACATAATGATTATATCATATTTTTGCCCATAATGGTTGATTTTTCTGATTTTTTTAGACGTCGAGCGTACTGTATACAGCATTTTCTTCGATAAATTCACGACGAGGTTCAACGCGATCCCCCATCAGCATGTCAAAAATCTTGTCAGCTTCCGCTGCATCATCCACTGAAACCCGTGCCATCAAGCGATGTTCAGGATTCATAGTTGTCTCCCACAGCTGATGGTCATCCATTTCTCCGAGCCCCTTGTAGCGTTGAATGGTTGGCTTGGAGCGACCTTCACTGTAACGAGCCAAAGCATCCTGAAGCTCTTCTTCCTGATTAGCACCTGGCTGGATATATTCTTTGACTTCACTTCCGACCTTGACACCATAGATTGGCGGCTGAGCGATATAGACAAATCCAGCTTCCAGAACCGGCTTCATATAGCGGTAAATCAAAGTCAAGAGCAGGGTCCGAATGTGAGCACCGTCTACATCGGCATCGGTCATGATGACTAATTTTTGGTAGCGGGCCTTGCTGACATCAAAGTCAGCACCGAAGCCAGTTCCCATAGCAGTAAAGAGACTGCGGATTTCTTCATTTGCCAGAATCTTGTCCATGCTGGCTTTTTCAACGTTGAGAATCTTACCGCGAATTGGCAGAATGGCCTGGAATTCACGATTACGGCCAGACTTAGCTGAACCACCCGCTGAATCCCCCTCCACAATGAAAAGTTCCGTTTCCTGAGGGTCGTTGGACGAGCAGTCAGCCAATTTACCTGGCAGATTGGAAATTTCCAAGCCAGACTTCTTACGGGTTACTTCCCGAGCTCGCTTGGCAGCAATTCTTGCTTTAGAAGCCAAAATTCCTTTTTCAACGATTTTTCGAGCCACCGCAGGATTTTCCAAAAGAAAATCTGAGAAAGCTTCGCTAAAAAGTCGATTGGTAATCTTGACCACTTCGCTATTGCCCAGCTTGGTCTTGGTCTGACCTTCAAACTGAGGGTTAGGGTGCTTGACAGAGATGACCGCTGTCAGTCCCTCACGAACATCTTCTCCAGTCAGATTGTCCTCGTTTTCTTTGAGAAGCTTATTTTTCTTGGCATAGTCATTGATAACCCGTGTCAGAGCTGTCCGGAAGCCTTGCTCATGTGTTCCACCCTCGTGGGTATGGATGTTATTGGCAAAGCTCATGACTGTTTCATGGTAGCCAGTCGTATACTGCATAGCGACTTCAACTGTAATATCGTCCATTTCGCCGTCGGTATAAATCGGCGTTTCAAAGATTACATCCTTATTTTCATTGATGTATTGAACATAGCTGGCAATCCCACCCTCATAGTGGTAATCCTTGACCTGCTCCATTCCATCTCGCTTATCAGTAATGGAAATTCTGAGACCACGATTGAGAAAGGCCAATTCTTGCACCCGCTTATTGAGCTTTTCAAAGTCAAATTCTACTGTTTCAGTGAAAATCTCTGGATCTGGTGTAAAGTGAACTGTCGTACCAGTACGGTCTGTCTCACCGATGATTTCTAGGTCCGCGACTACATGACCGCGACGGTATTCTTGGTAATGAATCTGACCATTTTTATAAACACGGACATCCAGCTGAGTGGATAGGGCATTTACAACGGAAGAACCCACACCGTGCAGACCTCCCGATACCTTATATCCGCCACCGCCGAATTTTCCTCCGGCATGGAGCACGGTAAAGACGGTTTCCACGGCCGGACGGCCTGTTTTCTCCTGAATATCAACCGGAATTCCCCGACCGTTATCGACTACAGTGATGGAATTGTCTTTTTCGATAAAGACCTGAATGTGGCTGGCAAAACCAGCCAGAGCTTCATCAATTGAGTTGTCAACAATTTCCCATACTAAATGGTGAAGACCTTCCTTGGAGGTCGAACCGATATACATTCCTGGACGCATACGAACGGCTTCTAAACCTTCTAAGACCTGAATCTGACTGGCATCATATTCCTGGGCCTGTATATCTTGCTGCTTTTCTTCTGTCATAGTGTTCCTTTTCTAATCAATATCTATAAATTCTTCAAGATGCTGCATATTATCAAAGAGATAGGTATCAAAGCCAGCTGCCTGCCCTGCTTCAATATCCAGTGGACGGTCACCAATGACCAAGCCAGAGGATATCTGATACTTGTCTTTTAGATAGAGCATGGAGTCTGGTGAGGGTTTCCTTGGAAAGCCATTCGCCGATGTCACCACTTCTGTAAATGCTGATGCAATGGCCGTTTTCTCCAAGATTTCCAGCACTTGATTGTCCCGGTGGGAGACCAGAAAGTTCCTACCACCCTTGTCCACAATCCGCCTAAGCAAGTCTGCCGCTCCGTCAAATAAAACAGGGTGACTCAACTCTTCTGCTTCATTGGCCTTATAAAACTTTAAAAAGTCTTTTTCTTGGGGAGCAAACTGCTGGACTGCATAGTCCGTAGACACCTTGAGGGCCTTATAAACTTCGTCGTGACCAGCTTGCAGACCAAACTCTTTCAAGGTTTGAACAAAAGCTGCAGTCGAAGTTTCATAATTATCCAAGAGTGTTCCACCTAAATCCCAGATGTAATCTTGATAATTCATACCTTTCATTATACCATAATTTTCATGAAAAAGGGGCTAATATTTGCCCGAATCCAGCACTTTTGCGACTTTTTCAACCCTTTTTCTAAACAAAATATCTCAAAGAATCCAAAATTTAAAAATGGATGATACTTTCATCCTTCTCAACAGCTCTAAACCCGTTCCATATAGAGGACGGCAAAGAGTCATAAGGGTTCAAAAAAGCTGGGAAACATTATGAATCCCAGCCTATTTTTAATTTCCAAATACATCTGTATAAAGCATAGCATCAGCCAACTGGTCCGCATCTCCGCCCAGCTGACGAACCAGCTCATAGGCAAAAGCCAAGGCAGTTGATGGACCACGGCTAGTAATCAGCTTCCCATCAACAAGAACTGTTTCTTTACGGTAAGTTCCATTTTTAATATTGTCTTGCGCACCATCATAGCAAGTGAAATACTTACCAGTCAAGATACCTGCGCGGTCAAGAGCAATGGGAGCGGCACAAATGGCAGCGATGAATTTATCCGACTGCTGAAAGTCCTTCAAAACCTGCATCAGGCGGTCATCATCGCGAAGATTAGCTGATCCCGGCATCCCCCCTGGCAAGATGACCATATCATAGTCATCCAGTCTGCCCTTCCAGACCTGATCCGCCTGAACAGTGATGGCGTGAGAGCCAGTCACTGATTCATCAAAACCAATCATATGACAGACAAGACCTGCACGGCGCAAGACATCCACAACTGTCAAGGCCTCGATTTCTTCAAAGCCGGGAGCTAGGAGTAAAGCTGCTTTTTTCATGAAAATATCCTTTCTGAGATGAGCCAGTCACAAAATCACATCTGATTTATGAGACAAAAACTTGCTTTTTTATTTTAATTTCTTCAGTACGACTTTTTTACGGACAGCTGGAATTCGCTCCTTCTTTTCATCCGTCAAGCTGTTCTGATAGGAGACGGACAGCAGGAGACCAACACCGATAAGATTACTGATGATGGAGGAGCCGCCCTGTGAGATAAAGGGCAGCGGAATCCCTGTTAGAGGCAGAATCCCTGTCACCGCTCCAATATTTTCAAAGATATGGAAGAGCAGCATCATGATAAAGCCAGTCGAGATGTAAGTATAAAACTGGTTATTGGATTTAATCGTAATCTTGAGCATGCGGTAAATCAGCAGTAAATAGAGCATGATAACCAAGGTTGAACCTAAGAAACCAAAATCTTCAGCAATGACGGTGAAAATCATATCGCTTTCCCGAACAGGAACCAAGAGATTCGAAATATTAAAGCCTTGACCTGTCAAGCCTCCGCTTCCGACAGCGATTTGTCCCTGTGCTTGCTGGAAGGTGGTCGTCTGAGCGTAGTCAAAGGGATGAAGCCAAGCCAAAATCCGATTGATTTGGTAGGTCGGCATGCCAAGATTGTGCAGAAAGGCACGACCGCCATCGGAAATAAAGATAAAGAGAAATCCTCCCAACAGCAGGACTCCCGTCAGAAAGACCGGCAGGATAATCTTCCAAGAAACACCTGACAGTAGAACAATGCCGCCGTATATAGCAACAAAAACCAGAGCCGTCCCCAAATCACTCTGAAGGGTTAACAGAACCAGAACAGGCAAAGTGTAGAGCCCAAGCTTCAGAATTAGAAAAAAGTCTAAAGCCAAGGTTCGCTCATCCTGCTTGTGCTGCTGGAGAAAATGAACCACCAGCCGCGACAGCATGAGAATATATGAAATCTTCATGAACTCCGAGGGCTGAAAAAGGGTCACACCACGAATAGCAATCCAGTTTTTGGAACCAGTGGAGGCTACCAGAGATTGACTGTAAAAAATCAGAGGTAAGACCATGAGGCCAAGACCAAAAACATAGAGATAAGGCGTAATTTTCCAGAGAAACTTGGTATTAAAAAACATGAGGATAAAGCTGAGCAGGAAGCCCACCGCAATCCAGGCAATCTGCTGACCAACCATGGGCCAGGCATTGTCAGGATAATCATGACTAACAGCAATGTAAATAGCCACAACTCCGATTGAAAGCAGCATCAAAACAGGCAAAATTAAACTATAATCAATCCGAGACTCAAACGTCCGTCTTTGATAGGGCATAGTCCCTCCTTTTTAGAAAAAATACTGGATAATCAAGCTGGAAACAGCGACGCAAAACCAAGCGAAAGCACCAGTCAGCAAAGGCGCTGCTCCTGCTTGCTTAAACTGCTTAAAGGAAACCTTTGCGCCAATAGCTGCCAAGGCCATAGCCATCAGCCACTGAGAAATGAATTTTGTATAGGGGATGACAGAGGCCGGCAGAAATCCAAGACTGCTGATAAGTGAAGCTAGGACAAACCAAGCTATAAACCAAGGAAAAATCTGTTTCAAGTTTGTCTTTTGTGATGACTGCTTAGACTTAATATAGCGATAAGCTGCGAAGATCAAGCAGGCCGGTACAATCATCAGAGCCCGACTAAGCTTGACAATAGTCGCCAAGTCCCCAGCTGACGGGCTATATGTATAGCCTGCTGCCACTACTGACGAAGTATCATTGATGGCTGTTCCAGCCCAAGTCCCGAAAAAGGTATCCGACATCTGCAGCAAATGCCCTAAAAAAGGGAAAATGAATACTGCTAAAATATTGAAAAAGAAAATAGTGGAGATGGACAGGGCAATTTCCTCTTCATCAGCGTCTAAGATTGGTGAAGCAGCCGCAATGGCAGAGCCTCCGCAGATGGCTGTTCCAAAACCGATTAAAATAGTCAAGACACGGTTCATCTTAAAGAAACGGCCAGCCAGATAAGCCGCCAGAAAGGCTATCAGAATGGTGATAAGACTGATACGAAGAGAAGAAATCCCTGTCTCAGAAACCTGACCAATGGACATGGAAAATCCCAAAAAGATGATGGAATACTGCAACAATTTCTTCCCCGAATAGCTGAGTCCTTCCTGAAAAACAGCCGGCAGCTTCATGCTGTTGTTCAAAACAATCCCAAAGACAATAGCCAAAACACTAGAGCCTATCAAGGGAAGCAAGCTGCCTAAAAAGATAGAAACAGCCGCTATGCCAAAGGATAACAGAATTCCTGGTAAATATTTTTTCACGAACACCCCTTCTTTCCTATGCTTCTCATTATAACAAATTTTGTCCCAAAAATCTGAATGAACCTAAAAAATCAGCCGATAAAACTCAGCTGATTTGAGATAGTTTCAGTCAAAAAAGTCTTGTAATTCCTGCATAATGGCTGCCTCTGGCAGAATATCTAAAGAAGCCAATTGTGATAGATGATGCTGAATCTGCTTTCCATAGCGTTTACTAGAGATTCGGTTGTCCAAAAGAACGACCGCTGACTTCTGATGTTCATTGCGCCGGGTTCGGCCAATAGCTTGCTTAAGCCGTAAGATGGCAAGAGGCAGTTGATAATCATAAAAGGCATTCTTACCTTCCGCTTTCAAGCGGCTGTTAATCTTCTGCACAAAGAAATCCTTGGGATTGTCAAATGGAATCCGAGTGATCAACTGAATAATCTGATCTTGCTCAGCAAAATCCGCCCCCTCCCAGAAGCTGCCAGAGCCCAAAAGGATACCTGCCTCTCCTCTATCAAAACGGCGTTTGATATTGCCGGCATCGCCATTTTTATATTGGGCCAAATGCGGCAAAGCCAGCAAGTCCGAAACAGTTAAAAGCAAGTCTTTAGAGGTGAAGAGGACGACGATAGGCAGACCGAGTTCCGTCACTTCTCGCAAGCAAGCAACAATCTCTCGAGCAAAATCCTCAGTTGATAAATCCACTACTGCTGGAAAATTTTCATCTAAAAAGAGCTTCTGCAGTGGCTTCTTCTTGCTTTTCAGCTTATAAAAGTGATAACATTCAAAGCCTAGCAACTGCGCCAGATTAACCTTAGAGCTAATTTCCAGAGTAGACGAAACCAAGATAACCTTAGCATTTTCAGGCAGGAAGTCAGTGAAATGCAGCAATTCTGAACGGCCAGCATGCAGAGTCATCAAGCGATGGTCTGCCAAAGCTTCATCAACCAACCAATAATACTGGTATTTGCCACTGAACAAGTGCTGCAGCTCAGGCAATGCACTAGTTTTTAACTCGGACACATCCTGAAGCAGCCGGGCAATCTTTTCCGGACTTAGCTCAGATGCTTTCTTGCGATGCTTCTCTGCGGCATCAGCGAGCTCAAACTGAATGCTTTGCAAAAGCCGTTGCTGCAGAAGCTCCCCTTCTTCCTGAAGGAGATGATTTATCTGCTGCAGCGTTTTAGTTAGATTTATACTGGACTGAGAGAAGCTTTCCAAGGCAAAAAACATCTTCTGAGCTTCATCAACTACCAGAATACGATTGTCCAGCAAAGACTTGTCATCCTCTAAACGCGTCAGCAGGTAAGCATGATTAGTAATCACGACTCGACTAGTAGCTGACTTGACCTGTCCCAACCGCCAAAAATCTTCCTCATAAAAAAGAGAATGTTTGCTTAGCTTGCCATCATGACGGATTTCATTGAAGTAGCTTGAGAAGCGATGAGCTTGCCCGATTTCGTTCAAATCACCTGTTTTAGTTTCTGTAAGCCAAACCAAGAGTTGCAGCTTGCAGCGATTAACCAAACGGTTGTCATATTCCCTGTCCAGTGTCTGATAGAAATGGTCCAGCTTGAGATAATTCTCCGGACTCTTGAGACTGTGAAAAGAAATACCAAAGACTTCCTCCAACAATCGCCCTTCCTTTTGCAGCAGCTGGTCCTGCAGGATCTTAGTCGGAACCGTCACTAGTACTTTTTCTTGACCTCTAGATAGAATAGGCACCAAGTAGCCAAAGGTCTTACCTAAGCCTGTCTGAGCCTCTAAAAAACTAGGCTCCTGCTGGTTCAGAGCTTCCTCCATAAAACGAGCAAATTTGAGCTGTTCAGACCGCTTTTCTAAGCCCAGCAGGTATAGATTGGTGAGGAAATCCTGCGACAGCTTCTTTTCCGAAGTCAGCTTTTGGGAACGTCGCAGGAAAATACCATGCCAGGATTGCAGTTCCTTATCTTGCTGATCCGGCATCGTCTGATAAACTTCCTCGATAGCCAAGCGCGACTCATAGATAATGCTGTCAGCCAAAGTTAGCATTTTCTCAACCAAGGCCTTGGGTAGACTCTTGATTTTGTCTTGTATTTTTAAAAATAGCTGAGCCGTTGCTTGAGCATCTGCCAGAGCAGTGTGGGCGTTTTCCAAAGAAATATCCAGCAGAACGCAGAGATTACCCAAGGAATATTTATCAAAGGTCGGGTAAAAGACCTGAGCCAACTCCACCGTGTCCAAACGCGGTGTCAGCAAGTCAAAACCTTCCCAGAAAAGGGTCTCCGCTAGTAGATTAGCGTCAAACTTGACATTATGAGCGACAAAAATCGCATCCTGAATCAGCTCATAAACCTCCGCTGCTACCTGAGAAAACTCCGGGGCTCGGCCAAGCCGCTCATCATCCAAACCTGTCAGCTCTTTGATATGCTCATCCAGTTCCTCATGAGGATTGACATCTGTTTCATAAGTCTTGGTGATGATTCCATTCTCAATCAGAACAATGCCAATCTGGATAATCTTTGCACTGCTGCCCGTTCCTGTAGCCTCCAAGTCCACAACGGCATACTTATAATCATTTTGTGTCATACTGCTATGATTATATCATAAAAGCCATTCTGAAACATCTGAAAATTTTCAGTCCTAGCCTAGAAAGCAATTCTGTGCAAAAAATTCTCTTTTCTGTTACACTCAATAGCAGAATACATTTTCCGAGGAAATCAAATGAAGATTCATAAAATTACCAACCTTGTTGCTTTTGAAAATACCTATATCTTAGAAAATAATCAGGGTCTCCTAGTCGTCGATCCTGGCAGTGACTGGAAAAAGATTGAGCGCAAGCTGGAGGAACTCGCCAAGCCTGTGATTGCTGTACTCTTGACCCATACCCATTATGACCACATTATGAGTTTAGAAAAGGTCCGGGAGCACTATGCTGCCCCACCAGTCTATGTGGCTGAGAGCGAAAGCAGCTGGCTTTACACACCGACAGATAACCTATCTGGTCTGGCGCGCCATGCTGATCTGGATGATATTATCTGTCGACCAGCAGAAGAGTTTTTCTCCTACGAAACAGACTATGATCTTGGAGGCTTTCACTTCTATGTGCTTGCAACACCTGGCCACTCCATCGGAGGTGTCTCTCTAGTCTTTCCTAATGACTGCCTTGTTTTGACGGGCGATGCCCTCTTTCGAGAAAGCATCGGACGAACGGATCTGCCGACTGGAAACATGGAGCAATTGCTGACATCCATTCGCGAGAAACTTCTGGTATTGCCTAAAGACTATGCTGTTTATCCTGGTCATGGTCATGCTACCACTATTTCACATGAAAAAATCTTTAATCCATTTTTAGCTCAGTAGCCATTTAAGCAATACCTATAACAAAAACAGAGTTTGAAATTCTTCAAACTCTGTTTTTTTATAAATTGTTAAATCTTCAAGAAGCGTCTCATAGAGATGATAGATCCCAATGATCCGATAAGAATTCCCAACACAAAGAGTGCTGCTATCATAATCGGACTAAAGAGTTTCGGATCAATCATAGAAAGTCCTTGACCTACCAAGCTCTTATTCATAGTCTGGTAGGCTATACCATATGTCAAATACACTACAAGTGACGGAACTGTTGCTCCTAGCAAGCCAATCCATGCTCCTTCAAACAGGAATGGTCCGCGGATATAGCTATTCTTGGCACCAACCAAGCGCATGATTTGAATCTCGCGACTTCGGGAAATAATGGTAATCCGGATAGTATTGGAAATGAGAAGGATAGCAATGAAAATCAGAAGCGCTGTCCCAATCAAGCCCCATGTTTGGATGAAATTAGAAAACGCAAAGAGATTTTTGGTATTGGTACCACCATTTTGAACCTCTGATACACCATCAATCTTACGAGCATCTTTTGTAACAGATTCTACATACTTAGGTGCCTTGGTCTCAACAATATAAGCATCGTAAAGAGGATTATTTTCTTCATCAAAAACATCCCACTCACTACCCATGGTCTCTGTTAGCTTATTATACTGCTCTTGCTTGCTAGAAAAAGTAACCTTCTCTACATTTTTCATAGAAGTCAGAGCATCGTAGACCTTGTGGTAGTCCTCATTCTGAACTGTTTGACCTTCTTTTACAATCGTTTCGCTATTATCGAAAACATCCTTACGCATGTATACCATGACGCGGACATTATTGGAAATATCATTTGCCAACTTGGCTGTATTTAAAATTACTGAAGCAAAAACAGCTACTAAGCTCAAGGTAATCATAACCGAGCTGACAGCCGCTACAGTCATCCAACCATTCCGCGTAAGACTCTTAAGCGACTCAATCAAATGACGAAAAAATCTTCTAATCATCGTATCCGTATTCTCCTTCCGCTTCATCACGTACCACACGGCCATTTTCAATAGCAATAACGCGGTGACGCAGAGTATTTACAATCTGGCTGTTGTGGGTGGCCATCAGGACAGTTGTTCCCTGAAGGTTAATCCGCTCCAGCAGGTTCATAATCTCCCATGAATTATCTGGGTCCAAGTTTCCTGTCGGCTCATCCGCAATCAGGACTTTAGGGTTGTTAGCAATAGCACGCGCAATGGCAATCCGCTGCTGCTCACCACCGGACAGCTCATTAGGGAATGAGCGAACCTTGTGCTTAAGACCAACCAGGTCCAGCACTTCCATAACCCGCTTTTTAATATTGCGGCGGCGTTCACCAATAACTTCCATGGCGTAGGCAATATTCTCATACACTGTCTTTTTAGGAAGAAGTTTATAGTCCTGAAAGACGACTCCAACCTGACGGCGCAGCATTGGAACATCACGCTTCTTAATCTTAGCTAAGTCAAAATCAGCTACTTTCAGACTTCCCTTATCCAGCTTTATCTCCCGGTAAAGCAAACGAATAAAGGTTGACTTTCCCGCTCCTGAAGGGCCTACAATATAGGCAAACTCCCCAGGTTCTACGTTAATAGACACACTACGCAGGGCAGTGGTCCCGTTGCCATACTTCTTGACAACATCTTTCATTTCAATTATTGACATCTATTGAAATTTCCTTTCAATCTAATTCTAATCTCTTACATTTCCTAGTTCAAACGCCATTTCAAATAAGCGTCGATGAAACCATCCAAATCTCCATCCATCACCTTGTCCACCTGTGCTACTTCGTAACTGGTCCGATGGTCTTTGACCATAGTATAAGGCGTAAAGACATAGGAGCGGATTTGGCTGCCCCAGGAAATCTCCTTCTTATCTCCCTTGAGTGAGTCGACTTCGGCTGCTTGTTTCTCTTGCTCTAGCTGATAAAGCTTGGCCTGCAGCATCTTCATCGCCCGATCGCGGTTTCCATACTGAGTCCGGTCAACGGTAGACTGCACCACGATTCCTGTAGGAATATGCGTCAGCCGCACACCAGTAGAAACTTTATTGACGTTTTGCCCGCCGGCTCCTCCTGAGCGGAAAGTGTCCATCTTAATATCGTCATCGCGAATTTCCACCTCAATGGTATCATCTAATTCCGGCATGACTTCTACTGAGGTAAAGGAAGTATGGCGACGTTTAGCTGAGTCAAATGGCGAAATCCGGACCAAACGGTGGACTCCCATTTCTGACTTGAGCAGACCATAAGCGTGCGGCCCTTCAAATGAAAGAGTCACTGACTTAATTCCCGCTTCATCACCAGCCTGATAGTCCAAGACCTCTACTTTGAAGCCCTTGGCATTGCCAAAGCGTGTATACATACGCAGCAGCATATCTCCCCAATCCTGGGCCTCTGTACCACCAGAGCCCGGGTGAATTTCAAGGATGGCATTGTTATTATCATAAGGCTCAGATAGGAGCAGGGTCATTTCATAGCTGGTCATCATTTTCTCAAGTTCCGCCAGCTTTTCTTCCAACTCACCCTGAACCGACTCATCTTCAGCCAGAAAATCAAGCAAGATTTCCGATTCATCAAAAAGCTCGGTCATCTGATGGAAATTTTCATAGGTTTGCTTGAGTTCATTCAGCTCTTGAGATGTCTTCTGGGCTGCAATGTTGTCATCCCAAAAGTCGGGTTCTGTCATCTTATTTTCTAAGATGGCAATTTCTTCTTCCAGACCTTCTAAGTCAAAGAGACCCCCTAAAAGAAGCTAATTTTTCACGATTTGCGTCAATCTTTTGACGAATTTCTGAAATGTCCATAAATACCTCTTTTCACATATCGTTTAATTATAACATAAATTAAACAGTTTGCCTAATCTCACATTCAGCAGCTTACATTTTATCGGATTTTCCCTAGCTAGGCAAGACAAGCGACTCCTTGTCACCTAATTGTTAGAAAAGTAATATAATGACATGGGGTTGGAAGAATTATTTCAAGCCTTCCTAGACCTCGTCCATGGATAAACGAAATATAAAATCACTATAATTTATGAGGTGCTCGAATAAAAGGGAGACTCTCCACAGGTGCTTAAGCATTTCCAAGTTTTGAAAAATATGCTAGACTAAAACCATGACAAGAATCGGATTTATGAGCGACCTCCATCTGGACTCCAATCAGTTTGGAGATTTTGAGCGCCAAGCTCTTCGCCAACTTTTAAAAGAGGAAGGGATTGACCACCTACACATCGCAGGAGATTTGTCCAACGACCTGACCAAGATCAGTTTGCCCTTTCTTGAAACTTTGAAGCAAGAGATTCCCCTCTCTTTTAATCTGGGAAACCACGATATGCTGGGACTTTCTGAGCAAGAAATTTCAAACTATGATTTTCAGGTCCAGCAGTTCGGTCGGACCAAGCTCGTCAGCTTTTCTGGCTGGTACGATTACAGCTTTGCTCCAGAAAAAAGCAAGGAAGAGCATCTGAGAACAAAGACCAATTTCTGGTTTGACCGCAGATTGGCGCGTCAACTCGACGACCTTAGCATTACAGCTCAGACTCTGAAAGAGTTAGAAAAATTGCTGATGACTTTAGATGGCCCAATTATTGTTGCTCTGCATTTTGTCCCCCATCAAGACTTTCTATACGACCATCCCTATTTCCAGCGCTTCAACGCCTTTCTAGGAAGCCAAGCTTTTCATCGGCTCTTTGTCAAATACAGAGTGAAAGAGGTGGTTTTCGGTCATCTCCATCACCGCCACCAAAGCCGTGTCATCGAAGGTGTCCGCTACCATATGCGTCCTCTGGGCTACATTCGTGAATGGGAACTGACTCGGAACTTTTTTAATGATTTTCCTCAGTATCAGATTCCCCAGATGTACCGCCTGCACAAGCGTTATAATGCTGTTAAAGATTTAGCCGAATTTCGAGACTATAAGAAAAAACACCTAGCAGCTGAACTGCGAGATGCTTTAACAGTGATTGAAGTTCAGTAATGGAAATGTTGAATTGCAGCTCTCAGCTCATCTGAGAGCTGTTTTTTGCTGTCCAACTGCACATAGACTTCTAATAAACAGGAACGAAAATTGGAAAAAGCAATGAAATCTTGGTTGTTTTCCAATGGAAAACTCTGTGATTGAAGCCACAATCTAAATTCATGCTGCGACAGTTTTTTCTTTAAGACAGCTTGATAGAGCACCTGGGCTAAGCGCCAATCCTCATCATTTCCGAAACGGACTGAAACTTTTTTAAAAACTTGATGAATGACCTCTAAAACCTCTGGCATCCTACTGGAGGGAAAGTCCGGATGACAAGCCACTTCTGTCAATAAGTCTGCTCCATGAGCGAAGGCATGAACCCAACCGTATTTCCTGGAGTAACCCTTTGTGTCTCTTTCTACTGACAAGTAGGTTAGCCCCTTATCTAGTAAGTATTTTCTTCCTTGCACTGATAAAGCCTGATAATACGAAGAGTTTGGATTACCATCGCAGTTTAAGAGATTGGCATAAAGTAAAGCCGTGAAGGAACGTGTTAAGGTAGCTTGACCATTTTTATCACTCTCGTAAAAAAGTCCTTGTCTTTTGACTGCTTCTTGAGCCAAGAAACGAAACTGTTCAACTGAAAATATGTCAGCCTGAAGTCCCCTTGCTAAGGACGAAAAGACTAACTCATCACGGATTGTCGCTTCTGGATAACCAATATGATCCAGTAACCATAAGATTTCTTCCTCATAATATAAAGGAGAAGCTTCTTCCAACTTCTTTCGTAAGTTTTGATACATACTTTCACCGTCCTTTCGAGTTGCTTTCTTTGAATTTGATTATACCGCCTTGTACGCAAAAAAGCCATCCGCAGATGACTTTTTGCTGTTAAATAGCATTCTTATCCATACCTAATTTACGTTGGATGAACTTAACAATTTCAACAATGACAATCATGGCAAAGCTACCAATCAGAACAACTGTCCATTGTGACAAGTCCAGCTTGGTCACATGGAAAATCTTTTCCAGTGGATCAATTACAATAGTTGAAATCAATAGGACGAAAGAAACCAGAATAGACCAGTTAAAGGTCTTAGACTTGAATGGCCCAACTGTAAAGATAGACTGGTAAACAGATTTTACATTATAAGCATGGAAGAGCTGGATGAGGCCAAGCGTTGCAAAGGCCATTGTCAGAGCGTCCGCATGGATAGCCTTTATATCACCAACATGGACGGGATTAGAGATAGCATAACCATAAACCGCCAGAACTAAAGCCCCTTGCAGGACACCCTGATAGATGATAGAGCTCATCACTCCACCTGAGAAGAAGCTAGACTTACGGCCACGAGGCTTATGACTCATGACACCTGGCTCAGCAGGCTCAACTCCCAGAGCAATAGCTGGGAAGGTATCCGTTACCAAGTTGATCCAGAGTAGATGAACTGGCTGCAGCACATCCCAACCAAAGAGGGTTGCCAAGAAAATAGTCAGTACCTCAGCTGTATTAGCTGAAAGGAGATACTGAATGGTCTTTTGAATATTAGAGAAGACCTTACGTCCTTCTTCCACGGCTACAATGATGGTCGCAAAGTTATCATCTGCTAGAATCATGTCAGAGGCACCCTTAGATACTTCTGTACCTGTAATGCCCATACCGATACCGATATCGGCTGTCTTCAAAGCTGGTGCGTCATTGACACCATCACCTGTCATGGCTACGACCTTACCTTGGTTTTGCCAAGCTTTGACAATCCGTACCTTATGCTCAGGAGAAACCCGTGCATAGACAGAGTATTGGCCAACAACCTTTTCAAATTCTGCATCAGAAAGCTCATTGAGCTCTGCACCAGTTAGGACATGGTCTTCAGTATCTCCTTCTTCGATGATACCCAAGCGCTTGGCGATAGCTTCAGCTGTATCCTGATGGTCACCGGTAATCATAATCGGACGAATACCTGCTTCCTTGGCTACACGAACAGCTTCTGCTGCTTCTGCACGTTCTGGGTCAATCATACCGATTAAACCAGTAAAGATTAAATCATTTTCTAGATTTTCAGATGTCAAGTCAGTCGGAACTGCATCAATAATCTTGTAGGCACCTGCAAGAACACGCAAAGCTTGATGAGCCATGTCTGAGTTGTTAGACTTAATCAGCTGTGAAGTAGCATCATCAATCGCTGCAACATCTCCAGCCTTATCACGGGCAACACAGCGTTTCAATAGTTGATCTGGTGCACCCTTTACTGCCACAAGGAATTTCCCATCTGGCAATGGATGGACAGTAGACATGAGCTTACGATCTGAATCAAATGGCAGCTCAGCTACTCGAGGATATTTCTCTAAAAAGGCCTTCACATCGTAGCCCTTGTCCAAAGCATACTGGATAAAGGCTGTTTCCGTTGGGTCACCAATTAGCTTTCCTTCTTGGTCAATCTTGGTATCATTGGCCAAAACAACCGAACGTAAGAGCGGCAGCTCCAGTCCAAGGTCAATATCTTGTCCAGCTTCATTCAGGACCCCGTCATAAAAGACTTTT
Source organism: Streptococcus sanguinis (assembly GCF_900475275.1). NCBI lineage: Bacteria > Bacillati > Bacillota > Bacilli > Lactobacillales > Streptococcaceae > Streptococcus > Streptococcus sanguinis. The sequence continues at coordinate 1,482,472 of NZ_LS483364.1, forward strand.
TCGACCGTCATCTTATTCATGGTTAAGGTCCCGGTCTTATCCGAAGCGATAATCTCCGTTGATCCCAAAGTCTCAACAGCTGGAAGCTTACGGACAATCGAATTCCGCTTAGCCAGAACCTGAGTTCCCAAAGCCAGCACAATGGTAACGATAGCTGGCAGACCTTCAGGGATAGCCGCAACTGCCAAGGCTACAGAGGTCATCAGCTCATCCAGTGGATTTTTACCTTGAATGAAGACACCGACTACAAAGGTCACCGCAGCGATCACCAAGATAGCATAGGTCAGAACCTTAGACAGACTATTAAGATTTTGCTTAAGAGGTGTGTCCGTTTCATCCGCATCCTGCAACATACCTGCGATATGGCCGACTTCCGTATACATCCCTGTATTGACAACCAACCCAACCCCACGACCATAGGTCACATTTGAGTTTTGGAAAGCCATATTGACCCGGTCGCCAATACCAGCATCTGCAGCTACCTCAACAGTCAAATCTTTCTCAACCGGAACAGACTCACCTGTCAAAGCTGCTTCTTCGATTTTCAGTGAATTAGCTTCTAAAAGTCGCATATCCGCTGGGACAACATCACCGGCTTCCAGTCTAACAATATCACCAGGTACCAACCCCTTAGAATCTACTTCTGTGACATGACCATCACGCAGGACACGTGCAGCCGGGCTGGACATGGATTTGAGAGCTGCAATGGCTTCTTCAGCCTTGCCCTCCTGATAGACACCGAAGATGGCATTGATGATTACGACTGCTAAGATGATTAAAGCATCTGCGATGTCTTCGCCGCCTGATGTGACAACAGACAAGACAGCTGCTACCAACAAGATGATAATCATCAAATCCTTGAACTGCTCCAAAAACTTCATTAAGAGAGATTTTTTCTCCCCTTCATCCAGTTCATTGCGGCCATAATCAGCTAAACGCTTGGCTGCTTCTTGACTGGACAAACCTTGCTCTGAAGCGTCCAAAGTTTTGAAAATTTCCTCAGGACTCTGGGTGTAAAAAGCTTGGCGCTTTTGTTCTTTTGACAATGTATTCCTCCTCTTGGCCTCTTTTATTTCTGAACTTTTCTGACCACTACGACTCATCATCTTGAGCCGCACCAGTCATATCCAAAAAGTCAGAAACAAAAAAGAGACCTGTTTATTAACAAGTCTCGCTATTTCATACAAGGCCGGAAATTTCTTTCGTATTGACGACCTTGTAACGGTTATTCCGTTAGCTACTCCCTTGAGTTAGAAACTATTATACCAAATTTTCAGGCTTTTGCAAGGGGAAACATTCTGATTTTCAAGAGCTTTCTCGGAGAATAGCAGCTAACCCCAGCTAATCTCCATTTCATAGCTGGCAAAAATCTGTTCTCCATCAACAGTTTTCAGCTGATAATGAAGTTGCAGAACCTGCTTGGTCAAATCAACCTTGTAGAAAGAAGTATCGGTCACAAACTGCTGCAAGCCCACAGGTGTATGGATGCCAACCAGCGTCTGTCCTTGACTGATGAAACGCATGATGGACTTAGGCTCAGAAAAGCGCGTCATAACCAGCTCTTTATCGTGAAACTTCAGAACTACTTTCTCTCCTTCTTCATTTTTGTATAGCAGATAATGATAGTCTCCTTTTTGCGTCCAGTCCGTATCGTAGACCTGATCGATTAGCTCGGTATGCCCGTCCAGCTGGATGTGATTTTTTATTCTGATTTGCATCTTTATCTCGTTTCTCTTTTTCTTTCCCTATTTTATCAAAAAAAGGACAAAATTGCTCTTCTTTCAGTTGCAGCTTTGATTTTTTTCCTACTATGATTTGTGGTATAATGGTAGCATGATTGAAAAAGTATTTCGCGACCCGGTTCATAATTATGTTCATGTGGACCATCAGGTTATCTATGATTTAATCAATACCAAAGAATTTCAACGGCTGCGCCGCATCAAACAGCTGGGTACTTCCGGCTATACCTTCCACGGTGGGGAGCACAGCCGTTTTTCGCATTGTCTGGGAGCTTATGAGATTGCCCGGCGCATCACCAAGATTTTCAATGAAAAATACCAATCCAACTGGGACAGCCATGAAAGCCTGCTGACCATGACAGCCGCTCTCCTGCATGACTTGGGACACGGAGCTTATTCACACACTTTTGAGCGCCTCTTTGATACCAATCACGAGGACATTACGCGGCAAATCATCACCAGTCCAGAAACAGAGATTCATCAGGTACTGGTGCAGGTTTCGCCGGATTTCCCAGAAAAGGTAGCTAGCGTCATCAACCATACCTATCCCAATAAGCAGGTGGTCCAGCTGATTTCCAGCCAGATTGATGTGGACCGGATGGATTATCTCTTGCGCGATTCCTTCTTTACTGGCGCTTCCTATGGGCAATTTGACTTAACCAGAATTTTACGAGTGATTTGTCCGGTAGAAAACGGCATTGCTTTCAAGCGCAATGGAATGCATGCGGTAGAAGACTACGTAGTCAGCCGCTACCAGATGTACATGCAGGTTTATTTCCACCCGGCCAGTCGAGCTATGGAAGTTCTGCTGCAAAATCTGCTCAAGCGAGCTAAGTTCCTCTATCCGGCCCAGAAAGATTATTTTGCGCTGTCATCGCCCAATCTCATTCCATTCTTTGAAAACAGAGTGACCCTGCAGGATTATCTGGCCTTGGATGATGGTGTTATGAATACCTATTTCCAAGTTTGGATGACTAGTCCAGACAAAATTTTATCAGACTTGGCTCAGCGTTTTATCAACCGCAAGGTCTTTAAGTCTATCGTCTTCTCTCAGGAAAACGAAGCGCATTTGGATATCATGCGAGACCTAGTTGGACAGGTTGGTTTTGACCCTGATTACTATACTGCTATCCATCGTAATTTTGATTTACCTTACGATTTCTACCGGCCTGACGTTGAAAAACCCCGGACTCAGATAGAAATTCTGCAAAAAGATGGTAGCTTAGCAGAACTGTCCAGCCTATCTCCTATCGTTCATTCGCTAGCCGGGACCAGACAGGGCGATAATCGCTTCTACTTCCCCAAGGAAATGCTGGCAGAGACCGGACTATTCAGCGAAAAAAACCAGACCTTTATGCACTATATCAAAAACGACCAATTTACCTACGGAGAATAAAATGTCTATCAAATTAGTTGCCGTCGACATTGACGGCACCCTTTTAAATAACCAAAAAGAAATCACTCCTGAAGTCTTCAGCGCTGTTCAGGATGCCAAGGCTGCTGGTGTCAAAATCGTCATTGCAACCGGCCGTCCTATTGCAGGAGTTCAAAAGCTTCTCGAGGAGCTAGAGCTTAATCAGCCAGACAACTATGTCGTTACCTTCAACGGCGGACTGGTGCAGGATACTGTTACAGGTCAAGAATTAATCAAAGAAACACTGACCTATGACGACTATCTGGATATCGAACTGCTCGGGCGAAAATTAGGTGTCCACATGCATGCCATCACCAAGGACGGCATTTATACAGCCAATCGCAACATCGGCAAGTACACTGTTTATGAGTCCAATCTGGTCAGCATGCCTATCTTCTACCGCACTCCTGAAGAAATGGCCAATAAAGAAATCGTCAAGTGCATGTATATTGATGAACCGGACATTCTGGATGCGGCCATTGCTAAGCTGCCACCGGAATTAGCCGAAAAATATACACTAGTTAAGTCAGCTCCTTTTTATCTGGAAATTGTCAAAAAGACTGTCAATAAAGGTGCTGCTGTCCTCCATCTAGCTGAAAAACTGGGCTTGAGCAAGGAGCAGACCATGGCTATCGGTGATGAAGAAAACGACCGTGCCATGCTAGAAGCTGTTGGCTCTCCTGTTGTCATGGAAAACGGTAAGGAAGAACTCAAGAAAATCGCCAAATATATCACCAAATCGAATGACGAATCCGGCGTAGCACACGCCATTAGAGAGTGGGTTTTAAAATAATGTTTAGTTACAAATTTGGAATTTCAGCTCAGGAACACGACGATTTTGTCACAGCCCATCCACAGGCCAATCTCCTGCAGAGTTCAGCCTGGGCTCAGATCAAGGATAACTGGGCCAATGAGCGCTTGGGCTTCTATAAAGACGACCACTTGGTTGCTGCAGCCAGTGTCCTGATTAAACCACTGCCCTTGGGGATGACCATGCTTTATATTCCGCGCGGTCCCATAATGGACTATGGTGACAAGGAGCTGCTGAACTTTGTTTTGGCGTCGCTCAAGAAATTTGCCAAGGAGAAAAAAGCGCTCTTTATCAAGTTTGACCCTAGCCTCTTTCTGGCAGAAAGCAAGATGGGTGCTGAATTGCAAGACAATACAGAGACGGTTGAGCTGATTCAACAGTTACAGGAAGCAGGAGCTGTCTGGGTCGGACGGACTGAGTCTCTGGACGAAACCATCCAGCCTCGCTTGCAGGCCAATATCCATAAAGAAGATTTCAGCGAGGATCTGCTTTCTAAGAGTACTCGCCAGGCTATTCGCACAGCCCGTAACAAAGGCATCCAAATCCAATTTGGCGGAGCAGAATTACTGGATGACTTTTCAGCCTTGATGAAAAAGACAGAAAACAGAAAAAACATCCACCTGCGCGGCAAAGATTATTACCAAAAACTCTTGGACACTTATCCTGAGCACTCCTACATCACCTTGTCCAGCATTGATCTAAAGGCACGATTGGAAGACTTGCAGGCTCAGCTGACCAAGACTCTCAAGGAAGCAGAGAAATTTACCGAGAAAACCAAGCCTGGCAAGATTGAGAATAACCAGCAAGAACAGAAACGCCTCCAAGAAGAGATTGACTTTCTGCAGGACAAAATCAGCCAAGGGGGTGCTGTCGTTCCCCTTTCTGGCACACTGGTCTTAGAATATGGCAAAACCTCTGAAAATATCTATGCCGGAATGGACGAGGAATACCGTCGTTATCAGCCTGCCATCATCACTTGGTACGAAACGGCCAAACATGCTTTTGAGCGCGGAGCAGATTGGCAAAATATGGGTGGAATCGAAAACGATCTCAAGGGCGGTCTCTACAGCTTTAAATCCAAGTTCAATCCAACCATTGAGGAATTCGCTGGTGAGTTCAACCTGCCAACCAATCCTCTTTACCACCTCTCCAATCTGGCCTACACTATCAGAAAGAAACTGCGCAGCAAGCATTAACAGAAAGGAAGCCTATGACCTTTAAACTTCTCAGCCAAGAAGAATTCATCCAGCATACCTCAGCTAGCTCCCAACGCTCTTTCATGCAGACCGTAGAAATGGCAGAGCTGCTGAGCAAGCGTGGCTTCAGTACCCAGTATGTCGGCTACACTGACCCGCAGGGACAGGTAGTGGTGTCAGCTGTCCTCTACAGCATGCCTATGACTGGCGGCCTTCATATGGAAATTAACTGCGGTCCTGTCTCTACCGATGCTAAATACCTGACTCCCTTCTATCAAGCTTTGCAGGCTTATGCTAAAAAAGAAGGCGCTCTAGAGCTCATCATCAAGCCCTACGAGACTTATCAGACCTTTGACAGCAATGGCCAGCCCACATCTGATGAAAAAGGCGAGCTTATCCAGCAACTGACTGATTTGGGCTTTGACTTTGACGGCCTACAGACAGACTATCCAGGCGGGGAGCCTGATTGGCATTATGTCAAAAACTTAGCTGGTCTGACAGAGAAAGACTTGCTCAAGTCCTTCAGTAAAAACGGCAAGGCGACCGTCAAAAAAGCGAATACCTTTGGCATCAAGCTAAAAAGGCTAGAACGTGACCAACTCAGCGTTTTCAAAGACATCACAGCTGCTACTTCTGACCGGCGGGAATATGATGACAAGCCACTAGACTACTATCAAGATTTTTATGATAGCTTTGGTCAGCAGGCGGACTTTATGACAGCCAGTCTCAACCTCAAGGAATATCTTCAGAACTTACAAAAAGACCAAGAGAAACTGGGCCAAAAAATCCAGAAACTGCAGGCTGACTTGGAAAAAAATCCTCAATCTGAAAAGAAACAAAATCAGCTGCGAGAACTTTCCAGCCAGTTTGATAGCTTTGAAACCCGCAAAGCAGAAGCCCAAGAACTGATTGACAAGTACGGCGACCAAGACCAAGTCCTGGCTGCCAGCCTCTTTATCTATACTCCTCAGGAAGCAACCTATCTTTTCAGCGGCTCCTATCCTGAGTTTAACAAATTCTACGCCCCTGCCCTGCTGCAGGAATACGTTATGACCGAAAGTATCAAGAGAGGCATTCCATTTTATAATTTCCTCGGCATTATGGGAATTTTCGACGGTTCTGACGGTGTTCTGCGCTTCAAACAAAACTTCAACGGCTTCATCGTTCGAAAAATGGGAACTTTCCGCTACTACCCTAACCCTCTCAAGTTTAAGCTGCTTCAGCTCATAAAGAAAATTCTAAGACGTTAAAAAACCAAGGTTTCCCTTGGTTTTTTTGTATGTTTATCTATAACGCGGTGTCGCAAAACCACGGATATTTCCATGACCGATGCGGTAAGTATTGCGTTTAACTACGTTATTGCTGTTGCCTTCAATCGTGTGAATGATGCCATTTTCAACTTTTTCGACAATACCGATATGATCAGCCCAGCCATCGTTTTGCTGGGTATCTTTGTCCCAGTTAAAGGTGATGATATCGCCTGCGCTAGGAGTCGAATTACCATCTTCATTCCAGATACCTAGTCTTTGGAAAATATGAATATGGCGCTCTACACCACACTCACGGCCGATAAGATCGCTCAAGCCTTCTCTTTGGAAAATAACCGTCGTGAAAATGTCGCACCAGTCATCTGTGTTTTTCACAGCATAACCAACTGGCAGCGGTCTGACACTATTATAATCGTTGACCAAGCGCTGATGCTCAGCACTGCCTCCCCTGACACCTACCATAGCAGCTGCCGCCGCAAGAACACGGTCTCGCTGACTAGCTGCCTGAGGACGGTTTATAGAGATAGAGGTCTTTTCTCCGCCAGCTCCTTGCAGCTGATTTTGATTATTTAAGTAATACAAGTGAACATTGTATTCGCCTGCATTATTCTTATGGTCACGCGCATATACATGCTTACGATAAGTGCCATCAGCCTGACGATCCGCTGTGTACCATTGGATATCATCTTGACCATTCGCTTCTGACCAAGTCGGCAGGTAAACTGTCTTGAGACCTTCTGGTGCCACAATGCCTGATACTACAATGTCAAACTCTCCAGTATCGTTGTTCTTATTTTGAATACTGATTTTACCTTGCGGCTTACTGATGGAAACGTTGGTCTTGATGCCACCTGCTCCTACCAGCCTGCCATCATTTTGCACATAGTAGAGATGCACATTATATTCGCCCTGAACGTTGTTATGGTCGCTCGCACGAACTCGCTTACGATAGGTACCATCCGGCTGACGTTCCGCGTTGTACCACTTGATATCATCCTGACCGTTGGCCTCTGACCAGGTTGGCAGGGAAACAGTCTTGAGACCGCCTGGCGATACAATATCTGAAACCACAATATCAAAATCGCCATTTTCGCTGTTACGATTCTGGATACTGATTTTGCCCTGTGGTTTAACTGCAGACACATTGGTTGTAGTACCGCCAACACCGACTAACTGCCCGTCGTTACGGACATAGTAAAGATGGATATGATACTTACCAACCGAGTCTTTATGTTTACTAGATTCAACAGTAACTTTATAGGTACCATTAGCCTGCTGAGTAGCTGTATACCAGATAATATCGTCTTGACCATTAGCTTCAGACCAAACCGGAACACTGACAGCAGACACTTCATAAGGGGCAGAAACGTTCGAAATCACAACATCAAAACTGCCGTTGACATTATTCTTATTTTGAATACTTATGTTGCCCTTTGGCTTGTCTAGAGAAACATTAGTCTTGACGCCACCAGCACCAACCAGATTGCCATCATTTTGCACATAGTAGAGATGAATATTGTACTCGCCCTCAACATTTTTGTGATCACTCACACGGACTCGCTTACGATAGGTACCATCCGGCTGACGTTCTGCGTTGTACCACTTGATATCATCTTGGCCGTTGGCTTCAGACCAGATTGGCAAGGAAACATTCTTAAGACCGCCTGGAGATACGATACCTGAAACTACAATATCAAAATCGCCGGTTTCGCTGTTGCGATTCTGGATGCTGATTTTGCCCTGCGGCTTGCTGATAGAAACGTTGGTCTTGATGCCACCTGCTCCTACTAGCTTGCCATCATTTTGCACATAGTAGAGATGCACATTATATTCGCCTTGGACATTGTTATGATCGCTCAGTCGAACTCGTTTCCGATAAGTACCGTCAGCCTGACGTTCTGCATTGTACCACTTGATATCATCTTGGCCATTGGCCTCTGACCAAGTTGGTAGGGAAACAGTCTTGAGACCGCCTGGCGATACGATATCTGAAACCACAATATCAAAATCACCAGTTTCGCTGTTATGATTCTGAATACTGATTTTGCCTTGAACTTTTGGTTTTTCTATAGAAATAGTCGTTTTAGTGCCACTTACACCGACCAACTGGCCGTCATTCTGCACATAGTAAAGGTGCACGTTGTACTCACCCTCAACATTTTTGTGATCGCTCAGACGGACACGCTTACGATAGGTGCCATCAGCTTGACGCTCAGCGTTGTACCACTTGATATCATCTTGGCCGTTTGCCTCTGACCAAGTTGGCAGGGAAACTTCCTTCAGACCGCCCGGAGATGAAATACCTGAAACCACAATATCAAAATCGCCGGTTTCTTTATTTCGATTTTGAATACTGATGGTGCCCTTAGGTTTTCCAAGAGAAACGGTCGTTTTAGTGCCGTTTACACCAACCAAGCGGCCGTCATTTTGAACATAGTAGAGATGCACATTGTACTCGCCCTGCACATTATTATGGTCGCTTATGCGTACTCGCTTACGATAAGTGCCGTCAGCCTGACGTTCAGCAGTATACCATTTGATATCATCTTGGCCGTTGGCCTCTGACCAAGTCGGCAGAGAGACAGTCTTAAGACCACCAGGGGATGAGATACCTGAAACCACAATATCGAAATCACCAGTTTCGCTGTTACGATTCTGGATGCTGATTTTGCCCTGTGGCTTGACGACAGATACATTGGTTGTAGTACCGCCAACACCGACTAATTGGCCGTCATTGCGGACATAGTAGAGATGGACATTGTACTTGCCAACTGAATCTTTATGTCTACTAGAATCAACAGAAACTTTATAAGTACCATTGGCCTGCTGAGTGGCTGTGTACCAGATAATATCGTCTTGACCATTAGCTTCAGACCACACTGGAACACTAACAACAGACACTCCATAAGGAGCAGAAACGTTTGAAATCACAACATCAAAGCTGCCGTTGACATTATTCTTATTCTGAATACTGATGTTACCCTTTAAAGGCTGCTTAGCAAGAGCAGACTGCTGGGTAAATCTCCCAGTGTAATCCACGCTATGGTCAAATACATGCTTGCCAGCTAACAGCTGAGCCTGTGCTGTAAACTGCCATGCTCCAGCACCACTGTTGTATTTGAGAGATTTAGCTCCATCAAGATTTAAATTAGAGGACGGATACTGGGCCACCCAGAAGTTGCTATAGCCAAATTGCGATGTATTGACAGGTCCCTTGCTGCGAAGATTATTTTGATCCAGCCAGCTGGCACTGGTATAATACATCAGGTTAGAATAACCCAGTCTGCGCATCTCATCCGCCCAAGCCTGGGTATGCTGGTTAATCCCATTTTGCATTTTGGGATCTTCCATGTCATTGACCATAACTGTATTTTTAGGAAGACCTAGTCTATTAGCAAAGGCAGCGTAATAACGAGCTTCGGCTCTCGCTTCTTCATCGTTAGTATAGTGCGAGAAGGCATAGGTCGATACTTGTAAACCAGCACCCTGCGCATTTCTCACTTGAGACTCAGCAAATGGATTGGTGTAATGGGTTCCTTCAGTCAGTTTGACAACGACACCGCCAACCCCTTGCTGGGCTAATTTACGATAGTCGTCTACGCTGATATGGCCATTGTGGCTGCTGACATCTACAAAGGATGTGCCTTTAATCTCCGCTTGGGAATTCCCGCGGGCTGCCTGAGCCTTTGACCCCGCATTATAAAATACAGTTTTTCCAGCACTACTAGCTTTTGGTGCTGATGCTACTGCAGGACTAGCCTTGGGCTCTGAGGCAATAGCAGAATCTGCAACAGAAGAACTTGCTTTTGCTGACTGATCAGCTGCAGTTTCATTCTGATTAGAAGCATTTGCATCTGGCTGACTTTGCCCTTCTGGCTTAGCAGAAGCTACCTGAGTTTCTACAGGAACTGATTGAGCTGCTCCTCCAGACTCAATAGCTGTTCCTGTAGCGTTCGTTGCTTCCTCCTCTTGCTTAACAGCTTGAACTGACTGTTCTACAGATGATACTGCTACAGTCAGCTGATTAGACGTTTGTGATGCGGCCGCATTCACTGTCTGATTCTGGGAACTAACAGACCTTTCTGTTTTTAAAACTCCTGACTCAGCGACAGTATGTTCCTCGGCTTTTGCAACATTGGCAGTCGCTGCCAACAAAATAGCCGTACTCGCTAAATAAACTAATTCTTTCGATTTCAACTTTTCTCTCCAACTTTTAAAAAACTTGTCACCTTTGGGAGGACAAGTCTTTTTTCAACATTTTTTATTTTACAAAATCAAGCAATGCCAAGAAGCTTTCAGCTTCAAGTGATGCACCACCAACAAGAGCACCGTCAACATCTGGACAAGCCATGTAAGACGCAACATTTTCAGGTTTTACAGAACCACCGTACTGAACACGAACCTTGTCCGCTACTTCTTGACCAAAGTCAGCTGCTACAACGTCACGAACTGCTTTACACATCTTTTGAGCGTCGTCTTGAGTTGCTGACTTACCAGTACCGATAGCCCAGATTGGCTCATAAGCGATAACCAATGATGCAACTTGCTCAGCTGTCAAGTCTTTCAAAGCAGCTGATACTTGAGCACCAACGAAATCTACAGCTTTACCAGCTTCGTAAGTTTCAAGCGATTCACCACAGCAGATGATTGGCACCAGACCATTGCGGAAGATAGCATGCGCTTTTTTGTTGATGTCTTGGTCTGTTTCATGGAAATAATCGCGGCGTTCTGAGTGACCGATAACGATGTAGTCAACTCCAACTTCTGCAAGAACTTTAGGGCTGTTTTCACCAGTGAAGGCACCTGCATCTTCAAAGTAAGCGTTTTGGGCTGCTACCTTAAGATTGCTTCCTTTAGCTGCGGCCAAAACAGTCGTCAAATCAAGTGCTGGAGCAGCGATACCAGCTTCTACCAAATCTGAAGAAGGTAGCTTAGCAGCAACCGCTTCTACAAAAGCCTTTGCTTCTTCAGGATTTTTGTTCATTTTCCAGTTACCAGCAATAAATGGTTTACGTGACATATTCACACACCTCTTCTATTTATTTATAGTAACATTGTAACATAGTTGAATGAAATAATAAAGGTTATCCACAGAATTTCATCAAATTGAAACATCTTTATTTTAAGGGGATAACATCTGTGGAAAATTCTTCTCATTCTCATTTTCCACCCGCATCTTCAAGCTAGCTATTTCTCCACCAGAGCACGCTCCTGAAAATCGTTTCTTTAGTCTGCTAGAAAAAAAAACAGAACCTAGTCTGAGACTAAGTTCTGTCGCTTTTATCAACTTCAAAGAAAATCACTGTTTCTTCTCTTGCTTGTAAAACTCTTTTAAGGCATCCTGCCAAGTCGGAATGACAAAGCCTGTAGCCTTAGCCTTGGTCAGGCTCATAGTTGAGTTGAAAGGTCGCTTAGCCTTAGCCGGGAATTTGCTGGAATCAACCGGCTGGACTTCCACATCCGTATCTTTGAGAATTTCCACTGCAAAGTCATACCAAGTGGTGTCCTCTGCCGCATCATTAGACAGATGGTAATAACCAAATTCCTTTTGATTTTCAGCTAAATGAGTCATAAACTCAGTCAGCGTACGAGTCCAAGTCGGACGGCCATGCTGGTCATTGACTACAGTCAGAGTTTTGTGCGTCTTAGCAAGATTTTGCATGGTAAAGACAAAGTTTTTACCGTAGTTACCAAAGACCCAGGCAGTACGGATAATATAGAAACGGCTGGAATATTTCTCAACCAGCTCCTCGCCCATGCGCTTGGTACGGCCATACTCAGTCTGCGGATCTGGCCGATCATCTACTTCCCACTCCTCACCGACAGGCTTTTGTCCGTCAAAGACATAGTCTGTTGAGATGTAGACCAAAGTTGCTCCGTGTGCTTCAGCTGCTTTTGCCACATTTTCGGTACCGGTCACATTGATGGCATAGTCCAGCTCTTTTCCTTCGTCCTCAGCCGCATCAACTGCGGTATAGGCTGCGCAGTGATAAACCAAGCTTGGCTTGACTTCCGCAAAGACCTTGTCCACCATTTGGGCATTAGTAATATCCATTTCTGCCACATCAACAGCCACATACTCCTCATTGCGCTCATCCAAAAGATAGCGAAGCTCTGTACCTAGCTGTCCATTCGCACCTGTAATTAAAATCATTTGTCTTTCCTTTCACATCATAAACATTCAATGAGTTTATTATAACAAAAAAAGCAGAAAAAATCTGCTTGGTCGAATCATACCTCTAGTCATTTTTAGGAAAAAAATCTCATACTTTTTACACTCCATATATAAATGATGCAACATTATGTAAGTGATAATCAGAAAACTTAGCATCATTTCAAATTGACAGTATAAACTTTAACAATGCATAATCATATTAAAATGAATCTTTTCTTTATTTCTCTCTTAGAAAGATTCTACTTCATGATAACAAATAATTCATTATTTTCAAGATAAATATTATATAACTTTGTTTCTTCAAGTAATGTATAGTTTTCACTACTAAAATCTATATTAGCAATATCGATTAATTTGAAATCGACGTTTAAGTTCGTTATGCTATTAAATCTCAATGTCATATCCCAAGAAACATTCGTATTTGGCATAATCAAACTTTTTAACATTGGATAAACAGAAGCTGTATTGCTAAATACTGGCGAATCAGAAAGAAAGCGATTCACATTAATAACTGTTTTTTCGGGTGTAATGTACTTGTTTAGAGAGGAAGCTAGCAATATGCTCTGCGCTTTGAACATTTCATTTTGTTGTTTTAAACTGCTCACATAAGTAAAAGAGAAAGATAAGAAATAAAAAACTAATAATCCCGAAACGAAGGACTTCCCTCTACGTAGAATTTTACTCTTTTCAACGCACTCTAAGTTAACAATTAAGATAATCGCTAAAAAAATTCCGAAACCATATTCATATCTTGGTCTCATAAGATAATAAGGATTAGACAAAATCAAATAGGTTCCATAGCTAAATACACTTCCTAAACTTAGCCAAATCAGCATGTAAATAAAGTTTAAAAGGAATTTGGTTCTGGATAAGCGAATCACACTGATAGTTAAGAGAAATATAGCAATTATTGTTAATAAAACCCAGATAGTTGAACTTTGAAAAAATATATTGTTCAAATAACCTGTAGCATTCACCCCAATTATTTTAATCATCTCTAATCCCTTTGGAATATCAGCTTGATCAGCAAAAATTGGTGGCTTTATAAAAATTTGTATACGATATAAAAGCAAACCAATTACATATGACAACATTGAGATGAAAATTTTAGGAATTTTTTCTTTAAAATAACTTCCTTGCAATAATTCTAAAAATATTAGTGTCATGGTTACAATAATGTACACTCCTGAAGAAGCTTGGTATGAATTGCACATTAAGAATATACCAACAACTGACATAACTCCAAATATTTTTTTATTATCCCAGAAAATAAATGGAATGATGGAAACTAATATACTTAAAGTCATAAAAGGATTGTCAAACCTAAAACTTAATGGCTCTAAAAACCACGGATTAATCCCTATAATAGTTGAAACAGATGCTGTTATAAAAGAAATCTTTTTATTGGGATATAAAACAAATAATAAAATTAAGCTCGCAAAAGTTAAAAAACAAGCTGACAGAATATTTGAAGTCAAGCCTAGTTCTGTCAGATGATCCCCACCTTGTATTAAACGAGCAGAATACTCACTTAAATATCTTGAATAATGTTCAGAGAATTTTGAATAGCCTTGTAATTGTCTTCCAATATCATCAATATAGGGATACTCAGCTAAACCGATATTAATATTGACTACTGAATAAATAATAAAAATAACTAGGGCAGACGATTTATTTAAAAGAAGATAGTTTTTAAAATCAGAAAAACGTTTCTGGAAAATCATTTACTTTTCTCCTTAATCACATAAATCGGCCGATGCTTGGTTTCCATAAAGATTTTACCAATGTATTTACCCAGTATGCCGATGGTCAGCAGCTGGAAGCCGCCGATAAGGAGAATGACAGTCATAAGAGACGGCCAACCAGATGTCGGATCACCAAAAACCAAGGTGCGAATAATAATCACTGCCATCAGGATGAAGGCTAAAATCCAAGACAGGATACCTCCTAAAAAGGCGATGTTGAGCGGCGCATCAGAGAAATTGACGATGCCTTCCAAAGAATAGTTGAATAGGGACCAGAAATTCCAAGAGGTCTTACCAGCTACTCGTTCAACATTTTTGTATTCTAAGTACTCGGTATTGAATCCCACCCAGGCAAAAATTCCCTTGGAGAAGCGATTGTACTCTGAAACCTCCAGAATGGCTTCTACCATTTGGCGGCGCATCAGTCGAAAGTCACGCGCACCATCTACCATCTCTACCTGACTAATCTTGTTAATCAGCTTATAGAACAAATTGGCAAAAAAGCTTCGGATAGGCGGCTCTCCCTCGCGAGTAGTGCGACGGGTACCCACACAGTCCAGCTCAGGATTCGAGTCCAGCATGGCCTTCATCTCAATCAGGAGCTCTGGCGGATCCTGCAAGTCCACATCCATGACCGTCACAAAATCCCCACTCGCCTCTTGCAAACCAGCATAGAGGGCTGCTTCTTTTCCGAAATTACGAGAAAAGGACAGATAGTGCACATCTGGACAGCGACTGCTGAGCTCACGCAAAACAGCCAAGGTCCGGTCTGTCGATCCGTCATTGACAAAAATATATTCAAACTGGTCACGGATTTGGTATTTGACCGCTTCCATGGCTTCATGAAACAGAGGAATAGACTCTTCTTCATTGAAACACGGAACAATCACCGAAATTGTCATTTTAATCTCCTACTATTTTATATATTTCATCCTATTATAACAAAAAACTAGGCGAAATGCACTGCACCCTAAAAGTTAGACACAAAAAATCTAGCTTTTGGGGTGCAGCTTATTTCCAACCTAGTTTTATTCTTATTTGCTCAGTCTAGAGGCATTGAAAATTAGATAGATTCCAAGGCTAGCTTGAGATCCTCTATCAAGTCTTCCACATTTTCCAGACCGATAGAGAGACGGATTTGATTTGGTGTGATGCCTGCTGCCAGCTGAGCCTCTGGTGACATCTGACCGTGAGTCGTCGTAGCTGGATGGACGACCAGGGACTTAGCATCTGCTACATTGGCCAAGTCAGAGAAAATCTCTAAGCTGTCAATAACCTTACGAGCTTCTTTCTCCCCACCTTTGACATTAAAGGTGAAGATTGAGCCCACACCTTTAGGAAAATATTTTTCTGCCAGAGCATGATAAGGACTGTCAGCAAGCTTGGGATAATTGACCTGCTCAACCTTAGGATGCTCTGCCAGGAATTCCACAATCTTCTCTGCATTGGACACATGGCGCTCTACACGCAAAGAGAGAGTTTCCAACCCCTGCAGGAAGAGAAAGGCATTGAAGGGTGACATGGCTGCGCCGGTATCGCGCAAGAGCTGGGTCCGCACAGCAGTGACAAAAGCTGCTGCTCCGACATCGCGCGTATAACTAATATCATGATAGCTCGGATCTGGATCAACAAACTGCGGAAACTTGCCAGAAGCTTCCCAGTCGAAACGACCGCTGTCCACAATCACACCACCGATGCTAGTTCCGTGACCGCCGATAAACTTGGTCGCAGAATGCACCGCGATGTCCACTCCATGAGAAAAGACATTGATCAGATAAGGAGTGGCAAAGGTATTGTCGGAAATCAGCGGAATTTTATGAGCATGAACCAGCTCTGCCAAAGCATCAAAGTCAGGGATATTAATCAGTGGATTACCCAAGCTTTCAATCAGAACCAGCTTGGTATTGTCCTGAATAGCCGCTTCTACTTCAGCCAGATTTTCAATATCAACAAAAGTCGTGGTAATGCCATAGCGAGGCAGGGTTTCCTTGAGCAGATTAAAGGTACCGCCGTAAATGGTAGAGGCTGCTACTACATGGTCGCCAGCATGGGCTAAAGCTAGAATGGTGTAGGTAACAGCTGCCATACCAGAAGCTGTTGCTAAAGCTCCGACTCCACCTTCCAAAGCCGCAATCCGCTCCTCAAAAGCAGACAGGGTCGGATTGGTAATCCGAGTGTAGATATTGCCAGGTTTGCGTAGAGCAAAGAGATCTTCTCCTTCCTGAGTATCATCAAACACATAAGAAGTTGTCTGGTAAATAGGCAGAGCCCGTGACTTGGTTGTCGGGTCAACTGTCTGTCCGGCATGAAGCTGCAGAGTTTCAAATTTGAATTCACGTGTCATAAGGTCACCTCACTATAGTTATGTGATAAGTCTACCACTAAACGTCTCGCTTGACTAATAGAATTTCCTTATCAAAAGAAATAAAGAGAAGCTATATCTTATAGCTTCTCAGATATAATCTCAAAAGTCGCCTGATTGCTAGGCCAGTACAACTGCGACGAAACTTTGTCTAAAGCTACCCACTGAGCTCCCACATGCTCATCAGAAATCCGGATTTCCTTCTGTTCTGTCAGAACTAGAAAGAGATTTTTGTGAATGGTCAGATTTTCATCAATCTTTACCATAAAATCTCCAAGACTAGTCAGATTTGAACAAGCTAAGAGCAAACCGGTCTCTTCTTTTATTTCACGAAGGCAGGCTTCTTCTGGACTCTCGCCGCTCTCAATCCCACCAGTAATGGGCTGCCAAAAGGAAACTGTCTCAGCTTCCACTTTCAAGAGCAAGATTTCTCGTTCCTCTGGATGATAAATCCAGGCTTCAATCGACTGCCTCATCATGATTTTTTCTCAATCGGTGCTATGCTGGCCAGCACTTTCTTCAGACCGACTTCCGGGAAATTAATCTTGAGCTCTTGGCTATTGCCGTTGCCAGAGACTGCTAGAACTGTCCCATCGCCCCATTTCTTATGGTGGGCAATATCTCCAATAGCCCAAGCAACTTCTGGCTTAGATGGCTGGCTCTGACCGCTCTTTCCAAAAGGCAGACTGCCTGTAGAAATGGAACTAGGAGCCGCCTGACGCTTCCGTTCTTGCAGGGCCTGGGCCAGACTCATGCCCTGACCGAATTTGCTTGTATCGCTATTTGTATAACTGACCTTAAAGGAGCTATTTGCTGGTCGAGCCAGTCCCTGATAGTCTAGCAAGTCTGAGCTGATTTCTCTCAGGAAGCGAGTAGGATGATTATAGTTGGTTTTACCATAAAGCATACGGGAATTGGCGTTAGTCAGATAGAGAATTTTCTCTGCTCGAGTGATACCGACATAGGCCAAGCGCCGCTCTTCTTCCAATTCATCCTCATCTTCAGATGCACGGCTCAGAGGGAAGACATTTTCCTCCATACCAATCAGAAAGACGACTGGAAATTCCAATCCCTTGGCTGCGTGGAGGGTCATCAGAGTCACTTCGGAACTCTCCGTATCCCCGTCATCTGTGTCTGCGATCAAGGCTAAGTCATTGAGAAAACGGCTGAGCTTATCAAGACCAGACTCATCAGCAGGATTGTCTGGACTTTCGTCAAAGTTCTTGGTTACAGACAAGAATTCTTCGATGTTTTCAATCCTTGCTTGGCTTTCCAAGGTTGCCTGGGCAGCCAAGGCTGTAGCATAGCCTGTCTTTTCCAATACAGCCTCTACCAGCTTTGTCACTGTAAAGTCGTCTAAGCGCTCCCGCATATCCAGAAGCATATTGGCAAAATCATAAACCGCCTGAGCCGCCTTACCCTTGACTGGCGAAAGCAGGATATTGGCTGACGCATCCAGTAAAGAGATTTCCTGACTGGACGCAAAATTCCGAATTTTCTCCACCGTTCCTGGTCCGACACCACGCTTGGGCTCATTGACCACGCGCTCATAGCTGATATTATCGCTAGGATTGGCGATGAGATTGAGATAAGAAATAACATCGCGGATTTCCTTGCGGCTGTAGAACTTGGTTCCACCAACCATGGTATAGGGAATATTGGACTTGAGCAGGGCTTCCTCCACCGTCCGTGACTGGGCATTGGTCCGGTAAAGAACTGCAAAATCCTTATGACTGTATCCTTCTCGGCTCAGCTGATCAATAGTTCGGGCGACAAAAAGAGCCTCATCCTGCTCGTCATTAGCCCGATAGTAGACAATTTCCTCACCGTCTTCGTTTTGAGTCCAGAGATTTTTAGGACGGCGGTTGCGGTTGTTTCGGATGACTTCATTAGCTGCCTGAAGAATGGTCTTAGTAGAGCGATAATTTTCCTCTAGTAGGACTACCTTAGCTTCTGGATAATCCTTTTCAAAGTCTAGGATATTCTGCATATCGGCTCCCCGCCAGCCATAGATAGACTGGTCAGCATCTCCGACCACGCAGATATTCTTAAAGCGGGAAGCCAAGAGCTTGACCAGCTGATACTGAGCATGGTTGGTATCCTGATACTCATCCACATGGATATACTGGTAACGTTGCTGGTAGTAGGTCAGAACATCAGGATTTTGATCAAAAAGCCGCAGGGTCAGCATAATCAAATCGTCAAAGTCCATAGCCTCAGACTGGCGCAATTCCTTTTGATAGGCTGTGTAGCACTTGGCCACAATTTCTGTATACATATCATCAGCTAGATTTGCATAGGCCACCTCATCAATCAGGTCGTTCTTAGCATTGGAAATAGTCCCCAGAATGGCGCGCTCATTCCACTTTTTAGGGTCCAGATTGAGATTTTTAAGAATTCGCTTCATCAGAGTCCGCTGCTCACCTGGATCAACGATCGTAAAGTTGCGGTTGTAGCCAATATGGTCTGCTTCTCGCCGCAGAATGCGTACACACATGGAGTGGAAGGTAGCGATTAAGCAATCTTGGGCCTCCGTTTTGAGTTTTTCAGCCCTTTCTCTCATCTCCCGCGCTGCCTTATTGGTAAAGGTAATGGCAAGGATATTCCAAGGATTGACCATCTTTTCATCAATCAAATAGGCAATACGGTGGGTCAGGACACGGGTCTTACCCGAACCAGCTCCCGCCATTATCAGCAAAGGCCCTTCTGTTGTCTGAACCGCCTCAGTCTGACGGTCATTCATACCGTTTAATAAAGGATGCATTTTTCTTCCTCTTTCAAAGTCAATGCTACTATTATAACAAAAATCCTGATGAAGCTAAACCAGAAAGAAGAGGAATTCCTGATTTTAGATTAGATTTTCGACAAAGTCATCTAAGGCCCCCCTAAGCCCGACGGAAATTGAAAATCAGGTCTATTTTTGCTATAATATGCCCATATGAGACTTAGAGCATCTGTCCATAGATGACATTTTTTCGCAAGTCTCTTTTCCATTCTGCTGCCCCACTTAGAAAGAAAGGCTGTCATGAAAAATCCTAGTAACAATCTGAAGCTAGCGGAGAGAGGAGCCATCCTGTCCATCGCTACCTATCTGATTCTCTCCGCTGTCAAGATTATCGCAGGCTCGACCCTCCAGTCCTCCAGTCTGACGGCCGATGGCTTCAACAATGTATCTGATATCGTGGCTAATATCGCCGTTTTAATAGGCCTGCGTATGGCCAGAAAACCAGCCGACCGTGACCATCGTTTCGGCCATTGGAAGATAGAAGATCTGGCCAGTCTCATCACATCTTTTATCATGTTTTTCGTTGGATTTGATGTCTTGATTGAGACCATTCAGAAGATTATCTCCAACCAAGAGACTAAGATTGACCCAGTTGGTGCCGTGGTCGGAATCATCTCTGCAATCATTATGTTGGGTGTTTATTTTTACAATAAAACGCTAGCTAAAAAAGCTCACTCCAAGGCTCTGGATGCTGCAGCCAAGGACAACTTGTCAGACGCTGTCACTTCTATCGGAACTTCAGTTGCTATCATTGCCAGCGCCTTTAACTTTCCAATCGTTGATAAGCTGGCAGCCATTATCATTACCTTCTTCATTCTCAAGACGGCCTATGATATCTTTATGGAATCTTCCTTCAGCCTGTCCGACGGATTTGATGAAAGTCTGCTCCAAGACTATAAGCAAGCTATCCTAGAAATTCCTAAAATCACTCAGGTCAAGTCACAGCGTGGCCGGACCTATGGCAGTAATATCTATCTGGATATTATCTTGGAAATGAATCCGGATTTGTCTGTTTTTGAAAGTCATGAGATTGCGGACCAAGTTGAGGATATGCTTATGGAGCGCTTCGGGGTCTTTGACATTGACATTCATATCGAGCCCGCTCCCATTCCTGAAGATGAGTCGTTGGACAATCTTTACCCAAACCTGCTCATGCGCGAGCAGCTCGTGGAGCAAGGCAGCCAACTGGATACGCTTCTGTCCGCTGAATTTCTTTATATTTCTCAAGATGGCCGACAGCTGAACAAAGCTGAGTTTCAGGCAGAAAGAGCCTCAAAAACACCTATCAAAAACTTTGAACTGCTCTCTGTCAGCCAGAAAACCAAGCTCATCCGCTATGAAATGGACGGTGTCATCCATACCAGCCTTTGGCGCCGCCACGAAGTATGGCAAAACATCTTTCACCAAGAGACACGAAAAAACAACTAGACAGGCAGTCTGGTTGTTTTTTATGGTTATATCTCATCATATCTTTTACTTGTTTTTACAACTGCATCTCTAACCGCAGTAGACCACTGTCCTTTAATGGCTCCATCCAAAGTATCGTTAATGCCTGTCAAAGCTGATTTGCCTTCCTTAGCAACTTCGCTAATCTTTTTCTCAGCATTGGACTTTATAATATCACGTTTCTTCAGAGCTTGAGGAGCATAGACATTTCTAATCAAATTTTTTTCAATTTGTTTTTTTATCTCATTAAGACGAGCACTTAAATCATCTAAAGTTCCTTTTGTAAATACATCTGTAATTGTATCTATTGTTGTTCTTGCCATGCTGTATCACTTTCTTTCTATTTCTTCTTTTGATTATTTTCCTCTACAGCTATTCTCCGGCGTAAGTATGCCTCTTCCAACTGCTCATCTAGATATCTCCTCTCCTGCCGAAAATTTTCTTCTTCTTTTAAGACTTCTAACTCAAGAGTTCTTTGTGCTTGAACCAATACTTCTTCCGACATTATTTGATAAGATTCCATTTCTCTATTGAGAATCCTATAAAATTCCTGATCAGCATCTATAGTTTTTAAATAATACAAAGTTTCTTTATATTTTTCATCAAGAAGCTCTTTGACTGCACGCCAAGCTGTTTGAAAATAATCATCTCTCTTCTTAAATTCTTTTAACTTTGTACGGTGAAAATCTTCTAATTCATCAAGTTCTTGCTTTTTATTTTCAACTTCACGTTGTGCTAATTCAAACTTCTCCATTGATTGAACTCCCCTGCCAAAGCTGTGTCTTCTTCAAGTTTTTTATTGATTCCGGATGCAATTTGCTCTTTTAATCGAGCCATTTCGTCCAATAACTGGCTAGCTTGTTGAACCTTTTTTTCCAATGAACTTTCAACATCTCCGACAATGCTATCATTTGTTACACCGCCATCTGCAAAAGCCTCCTCTATCTCATAAGGGCTAAGACTGCTAACCATGAACGGCGACTTAGTAGTTTCAAAGAGAGCCTCAGCCTCCTCTACTCCTTTTTGCTTTTCAATCTTAATCTGATCAAGTGTTTGCTGTGCAGAACTTACTAAAGATTCTGCAGCAATCGTAGCTTGCTCACTGTCCAGAAAAATCTGCTCATTAGAACTCAAACCTCCACCGCTTTCGGTCAGCAGAGACTTCAATCCATAGTAGCGCATCATTCTGGCTTTCGTTTCTAAGAGGAGAATATTCCTGTTCCCTCGTGCATTATTTGTTACAATATTTCCATTTTCATCAATAAGCTGACCTTTATCATTGAATTGCCAAGTTTTGTAACTATGATATTTGTCACCCAAACTATAGATTTTATCAGCCTTTTCTTTCCAAGACAGGGACTTATCCTGCAATATTCCAATTGCTTCATCAATAAACCTAGCATCCGTCACATTGACATAGATGGCTACCCCAGTTTTATTACCCAAAATATTTCCCAGAATCAAATCATTGGGATTACGAAAATTACGAAATTGCTCTGGATGAGCCTGCATATAGGCTATTTCTTCTTCTGAAATAATATTATGAATATCTGGGCCGTTAAAGCCAACATTATTCCACCCCATTTTTAAGGCCGTATAAAGAGCCATAGACTCTCCCAAAGAATGACCATTCGTTGTTATAATAGCATTGGGGTTCTCTTGACGAACCTTTTTTTCTACTCGCTGGGCAAACTCTACTGCAGTCTTTGATTGAACTGGAACAATATTTTCTGTAAATTCTTTTTGAACTGCATTTTTAAAGTCCCCCTCCATTATACGCTTGATTACTC
Organism: Streptococcus sanguinis; assembly: GCF_900475275.1. NCBI lineage: Bacteria > Bacillati > Bacillota > Bacilli > Lactobacillales > Streptococcaceae > Streptococcus > Streptococcus sanguinis. The sequence goes on from NZ_LS483364.1 coordinate 1,505,203, forward strand.
CATAGCCAGAAGGAACACCTACCATCATCGTATCAGTAAAACCCATACCTAGATTTTCAAGATCGTTCAGAATATCTTTTTTGTCTCCAAAATTGGTTCCAACATAAGAAACTACTACCTGACTGTAATCTACGTTTCCTTGACTGTCAATAGGGGCAACAGCCATCGCTTGCATACTATTATCCGTTGGTTCAGCATTATTACCCGTAGCGTCGATAACTTGAAATTGTCGGCCGTTGATGTCAATCGTTTCTCCAACCGATAATTGCTTATCAGGATTGTCTACTGGGTCAATCTCATAAACATATGTTGCAATTTTATTATAATCCGCATCTGTTATGTTCATCTCTTCTCTCCATAATATATAACATTTATTTGGGTTTCCGATAATTTTGTATAACTAGTTGGAACTTCCTTTCGTTTTAGTACCTCCGAGTTATTATGATAAGTTAACCCATAATGCTGTATATCGTAACTATCTTTTAAGTCTGTTGAAACTTCTATTTTATCGTTTACCGAGAAATAAATGAATCTAGGTCTACCAAATCCGCCTTTTGAAATACTTTCAAACTCTATTTTATGAACATCTTCAAAATTATTGACCAAAAATAAAGCAAGAGCCTCTTCTTGTTTTCTAATTATCTTTTTCTCTTCTGCTGTCAATGTTGCTTCCTCCTTCTGTTCTGTCTTTTTCTGCTGAGAGCAGGCACTAAGAAGCCCTAACCCCAAAAATCCAATAAATACTATCAAAAGTAATTTAAGTATTTTCATAAATATTCCCTTCCTTTATAGAGCATACAACCTTCAACTATACTAATACAACTTTAATATATTATAGCAAAAAAATTATAAAACTAGCAAGCGTTTACATTTTTTTGCAATCCCTTTAATATAAATCAAACTAAAAGCTATTCATCAAAAACGTTGAACTGCTTTCTGTCAGCCAGAAAACCAAGCTCATCCGCTATGAAATGGACGGTGTTATCCATACCAGCCTTTGGCGCCGCCACGAAGTATGGCAAAACATCTTTCACCAAGAGACACGAAAAAACCAGTCTGATGATTAAGTCAGTCTGGCTTTTTCATTGCAACACATCCTTCATTTCCCTGTATAATAGATAACAGTAATACTATCTAGACTTTGCAAATTTGTTGGTTTCTCTTTAGCTTTCAGGCCGTCTTTTTCAGGATTGTCAGACAAATAATAGTTGTCATAGCTATCATCTAGGTCGGTATAAATCTTTATCTTATCATTAACAAGTAAAGCAACATATCTTGCCTGTCCAAAAGGCTTTCTTGAAATCTTTGTAAATTCAATTTTTTCAACACTTTCATAGTGATTCAGTATAAATAAAGCCAGCCCCTCTTCCTGGTTGCGCACCTTTACTTTTTCCTCAGTCGTCAGCCAAGCATTTTCTCCAGAGTAAATAACATCCGTCTCACCTGTATCTTTAAAATTTGTGACCTTCTCTTTCTTTTTCAGACGAAAAGTCAATTCTGTAGAATCAGTGCGAGAACTATCATTTATATTATAGTTTTTATCCTTTGAGTCCAAAGAAATGTGTGGTATATAGCTGGTGTCATTTACAATCACACTAACAGAACTTGCTTCCCAGAACTTTCCCTTAGAAAATTCATCAAATTCAATTTTTTGAACATCTTCATAATGATTAATGATATAAAGTGCAAGCTTTTGCTCTTTCTTATGAAGCTCAGTCATTTCTGTATCTGACATCCATATTTTTTCACCATCTCTATTTACTATGCTGCTACATGCAGTCAGAAAACTTAGAGCCAGTATAGCCAAAAATAATAATTTTTTCTTTCTTGACTTCAAGAGCAGTCTCCTTTAGCGGTCTTTTGATATTAGTATACCACATCAGAACAAGTATCTTTATGTTTACTTGTAACTTTAAAGTTGATTTTCAAAGAAAAAAACCAAGGCTTGCCCTGCCTTGGTTGAAAATAGACTTCAATTTACTTATTCTTAATAAAACCAAATTCATTAAGCGGTGAGAGTCGGAACTCCACCACTCCCTTGATTTGACTGGCTTTGATGAGCCCAAATTCTCGGCTGTCCTTCGTATTTTCCCGTCGATCATTAAGAATCAAATAAGAATCTTTAGTAATTTTATCAGACTTTGAGCCCTTCAAATCCATAACAGAGAAATCATGAGTATAGTAACCCGAACTTCCTGCTGAAGCTAGATATTTCTCGCGCATTTTCTCAATGTATTCTTCCGACATGACCTGACCGTTCAGGTAAAGGAGATTGTCCATATAGGTTACCTGATCTTTTTCCTGGGCAATAACTCGGCCAACGTAGTCTTTGCCGTCCACTTCATAGAGGACAAAGTCACCACGCTTGATGTCTTGCTTCCTCGTCGCCAAGACCAAGTCATTCTTTGCCAAATAGGAATTGCTGTCCTGCTCCGTCACCCGATAAGGCGTATAAATAAAAACTCTCAGCCCTATAATGATAGCTGCCAGTACTGAAAAAATAATGATATTTCTTAATAAATCTCTCTTTAACATTCGTCTCCCCCATCTCTTTTATACCATTATATCATTTTTAGACAAAATAGACAAAGGTACAATTTTATTTCAAAAATCAATTCTCAAACTTGTTCTTCTCTCAAGTAAGATAAGTGGTATCGCATAGACAAGAAAAAAACCGATGATTTTCCAATCAACGGTTCTTTTTTGTTGTCTTAGATTAACGTACTGTACGGATGCGCATTGTGTTGGTACGAACTGCTTCACCAAGTGGCACACCAGCAACAATAACGATATCATCGCCAGATTCAACCAAGCCTTGCTCAACTGCAATCTTTTCAGCGATTTCAAACATATCATCTGTGTTAGATGGAGTTTCAGTAGTCACTGGAATAACACCCCAGTTCAGCATAAGACCACGTTGAGTCAATTCGTCAAAAGTGATAGCTAAGATATCAGCATTTGGACGGTATTTAGAAATCAAGCGAGCTGTGTGACCTGTCTTAGTAAGAGTAACCACCAACTTGATATCCATTGAGTTTGTAGCATCTTTAACTGCTGAAGCCATAACTTCAGTCTTAGAGTTGCGCTCAAAGTTGTCAGTTGTCAAACGACCATATTCGTTAAGAAGGGTTTGAGCATTCTTATCGATAGTAGCCATTGTTGTTACTGACTCAAGTGGGTATTTACCATTTGCAGACTCGCCTGAAAGCATAGTTGCATCAGTTCCGTCGATAACAGCGTTAAATACGTCTGATACTTCTGAACGAGTTGCACGTGGTTTTTCTGTCATGGTTTCAAGCATGTTAGTTGCTGTGATAACCACTTTACCAGCTGCATTTACCTTAGTGATGATCATTTTTTGGTAAACTGGAACCATTTCAAATGGTACTTCGATACCCATGTCACCACGGGCAATCATGATACCGTCAGCAGCTTCAATGATTTCGTCCAAGTTATCGATACCTTGTTGGTTTTCGATTTTCGCGAACAATTGAACGTGTCCATTACCAGTTTCTTCACAGATTGCACGAACTTCGTTGACGTCTTTTGCAGTACGTACAAATGAAATCGCGATGAAGTTGATTCCTTGCTCAAGACCGAAGCGGATATCGTCATTGTCACGCTCAGCAAGTGCTGGGAAAGGAATCTTAGTGTTAGGAATGTTCACACCTTTTTGCTTAGCAATGATGCCGTCATTTTCAACTTCTACTTCAAATTCACGAGTAGCATCGTCTTTAGCGATAACACGAAGACCAAGTTTACCATCGTCAACCAATACTTGACGGCCAACTTCAACATCATCATAGATGTCCAATCCACCAGCAACGTTCAAAGCAATTACTTCACGAGTAGACTTGATGCCTTGCTTAGTAGCAACACGGATTTTTTCACCAGTCTTGTATGAATACTCTTTTGCATCGCCTTCGAACAATTCTGTACGAATTTCTGGTCCTTTTGTATCAAGAAGGAAACCAACCTTTTGGCCGGCAATTTCTTCTGCACGCTTAACAGTTGCCATGCGCTCTCCTTGCTCAGCATGGTCACCGTGTGAGAAGTTGAAACGGAATGTGTTTGCGCCAGCTTCAATCAGCTTAGCAATGTTTTGAGCTGATGCTTCAACATCCAGCTTTTCTCCCCAATATCCGTCATCACCGAATTTTTTACCACCGCGGATTTCTACCGCAGGACCTAATGTTGCAACGATTTTTACACGTTTATTCATGATTGTATGAAACTCCTTCTTCTATTTGGCCTCTTGGCCTGAATAACAAATAATAATTAAATATTGATGCTGCGGTTCAAATCAGCCAAGTCCAGATCAGCCTTGTGCGGATTATTGACAACAATCTTGCCTTCAGCAGTCAAGCTAAAGAGTGCTCCTTCTTCAGCAGTTCCCAGAATTGGGCTTTCAACCATCTGCTCATTGCGGATTCCAACAGCAACTCCGCCGATACCTTCTTTAAGCAGTTTAACAGCATGTGCTCCCATACGAGATGCAAGAACACGATCACGCGCAGTCGGTGAGCCTCCACGCTGGATATGTCCGAGCTCTGTGACACGCAAGTCGCTCATATCGCCAGCTTCTTTCAGCTTCTCAGCAAATTCATCCGCTGACATGACACCCTCAGCCAAGACGATGATGTTGTGTTTCTTACCCTTGGCATAGCCATTCTTAATGCTTTCAACAACTTCTTCGATCTTGAAACCTTCTTCAGGAACGATGATTTCGTCCGCACCAGATGCAATACCTGCCCAAAGAGCAATATCACCAGCATTACGACCCATTACTTCGATAACGAAAGTACGGCGGTGACTGGATGAGGTATCCCGAATCTTGTCAATCGCATCCATAGCTGTAGTAACAGCAGTATCAAAACCGATAGTGAAGTCTGTTCCGACGATATCATTGTCAATGGTTCCTGGAACACCAACAGCTGGGAAGCCATGCTCTGTCAAGCGCATCGCACCATGGTAAGATCCATCACCACCGATAACAACGACACCTTCGATTCCATGTTTTTTAAGCTGCTCAATCCCTTTCAGCTGCCCTTCAACTTGGGCAAACTCAGGGTAACGAGCAGAGTGAAGGAAAGTTCCACCGCGAGAAATAATGTCACCAACTGATGTTGCATCAAGTGGGTAAATCTCGCCAGCTACCATTCCAGCGTAACCATCATAAATACCGTAAACTTCCATTCCTTCGGAAATTGCTTTACGAACAACCGCACGGATGGCAGCATTCATACCAGGGGCATCACCACCACTAGTCAAAACAGCAATACGTTTCATTTCGCTTTTTGCTCCTTTTTCTTTTTAACATTCTTATAGATTATACCACAATCATCATGAAAATTCTCTTATTTTCCATATTTTTTAACGAAAAATCGTTTTCATAGTATAATTCTTCAATTCCTCTTGCAGCTGCTCCGATTTCTCCACTCGAAAATGCGGTGCAGACATGGTTCGCTTCTCATCTTCATAACGCAGGACAACCGGAATATTACCGGGGTATTTCTGCAAAATCTGAGATATTTCTCGATCATGTTCATGGCCAGCAAGTTTTATCCAGAACCGTTCTGTAGTGGCTTCTTCTATATCTGACAAGACCAACTGTAAGCGGCCATCCCGCTCCTGCACCTTGCCGGTCAAGTAGTAAATCCCCTTCTCCTTAATACGTTCGGCCAACTGACGATAGCTATCAGGAAAAAGGGTAACATCCAGTTTTTTCTTCGTATCTGAAACCTGCAAGAAAGCCATATTCTCGCCCTTTTTGGTCCGGATAGTCTTAATAGACTGGACTTCAGCCAGAATCCTAGCTCTGCTATTTTCCGTCAAATCACTAATCCAGCTAAAGGGCTGGTCCGCTTCTTTGGCCAGTTTAACCAAGGGGTGATCGCTAAGCCCCACACCGATAATGCTCTGTTCCAGCTCAAACTTTTCAGCATCGCTAAAATCCTGAGCCTCTGTCCAAGAGTAGGTCGTATCCGCAAAGAGGCTGCCCAGCTCATCCGCAAATACAAATAGATTAGGCAGATTGGCTAGAATTTTTTGTCGATTTTTCTCAAAACTGTCAAAGAGCCCCAGCTGGATCAGAGGAGTCAGCAGCGGAATCTTATGGTAATTCTGAGGCAGGCGCAGAATAAAGTCTTCCACCCCAGTAAAGGCGGCATTTTGTCGCTCTTCAATAATCCAGTAAGCCAAATCCCTAGGCAGGCCTTTGATATTTTTCATGCCTAAAAATATCTTCTTAAACTGAAACTTATCATGGTAGGGAATATTGTTGATACTGAGCGGCGCTGTCTCAAAGTCAAAACTCAAGGCATCGGTGATATAGTCACTGCTTGAATAATTGAGCATGACATCAAAGAAAACATCTGGATAGTGAGCCTTGAAGTAAGCAAGCTGAAAAGCCAGAGCTGAGTAAGCATAGGCGTGGCTGCGGTTAAAGCCATAGCCAGCAAACTTCTCCATAATAGCAAAGACTTCCTTGGCTTTGGATTCCGAGTGACCTAGCTTGAGAGCACCTGCAACAAAGTCCTCCTGCATGCGGTGCATTTCAGCAGCGCTTTTCTTGCCCATTGCTCTTCGTAAAATATCGGCTTTCCCTAGACTAAAGCCACCAAAGCGCTGGGCCACCTGCATGACTTGCTCTTGGTAGAGCATGATACCGTAAGTCGGAGCTAGAATATCAGCCAAACTTTCATCAATTAACTCCACCTGCTCCAACCCATGCTTTCTCTTGACAAAATTGTCGATGTAATCACTGGCTCCAGGACGATTGAGAGAGGTTGTGGCCACTACTTCCTCAAAGCGAACCGGCTGAACCCGCTTGAGCAGACTGATGGCACCCGGCTGCTCAAACTGGAAAATCCCCTTGGTCTGGCCAGCCGCAAAGAGTTTCAGAGTGTCTGCATCCTCCAAGTCAATCTCTGCAATCTCAATATCTACCTTATATTTTTTCAGGGTTGCTTCTTTCATCCGCTGGACAAAGGTCAGATTGCGCAAGCCCAGAAAATCCATCTTGAGCAGTCCATTGCTCTCCACACCGTGGGCATCATATTGGGTGATATACATGTCCTCACCGTATTTGAGCGGTATCTGGTCTGTCAGGTCATTGTCGCTCATCACAACGCCAGCTGCATGGATAGAAGTCTGACGGGGATGACCTTCGATCTTTTTAGCAATATCAAAGGCTTTTTGATATTCCAGCTTACTATTGATAATCTGACGAAAGGCCATGTTTTTCTCATAAGCAGAGGTCAGACTATCCCCGAAGCGGATTTTCTTGGTAATATTGGTCAGCTCATACTCTGGTAGACCGAAACGCTTGAAAACATCGCGAATGGCTTGCTTGGCTCCAAAGGTCGAGTAGGTCACAATCTGAGCCGCATGCATACTGCCATAGCGGTCACGAACATAGCGGATAAACTCCGGCCGGTAAACATCAGGAATATCGATATCAATATCGGGCATGGTATAACGCTCTAGATTTAGAAAGCGCTCGAAAAGCAGGTTATTCTTGACTGGATCGATCCCAGTAATCTCCAAAGCATAGGCCACTAGACTGCCGACAGCAGATCCTCGACCCATACCCATATAGTAGCCCTGACTGCGACCAAAGCGCAGCAAATCCCAGACAATGAGAAAGTAATCATCAAAGCCCATCTGATGAATGACATCCAGCTCCTGGTCCAGCCGTTCCTGATAAAGTTTACCTGCTAAACCGCGTTTTTTTAAGCCAGCTTCGGAGCGCTCCCGCAACTCTTCCACGGCTGGTCGCTCCCGATTAAAGCGGGGCAGTTTCAGCTCCCTATTGATATCATAGTGAACATGACGGACTAGCTTCTCAAGATTAGCCAAACTCTCTGGGAAAGTTTCCTTAAAAGCTCCTGCCAGAGCATCTGGTGCCAACAAAAACTCATGATTGGGAAGGCTGCCAATCTCCCGCAGGCTGGCATTTTCTCGGATAGCCCGGAGCATCTGCAAGGTTTCCAAATCCCCCGTGTCAAAATATCGGACGGTATGCAGGGGCAGGGTTGGCCGACCGAACTCCTGCTTAGGCGTTGCTGGAAAGACACCAACATAAAAATCCAACCCCAAATCCAGATCTGCTACTCCGTTAAAAGCAGGAACAATCACAGCCACCCCCTTAAAGAGATGCTGGAAATCCTCCCAGTTTTTTTGTCCCATCATCTTGAGAGTCGAGACTTTCATCAGATTGCGATAGCCCTGACTGTCTAAGGCCAGCAGACGGAGATGAAGCTCCTGCTCTGCCTTGATCAGACTCAGCTCCAAGCCTAAAAGTGGCTGCAGTCCCGCAGATTCGGCTTCCTCTAAGAAATGATAGGCTCCATAGAGATTGTCCACATCCATCATGCCCAGATGACTGTATCCTAAGTCCTTGGCTTTCTGCACATATTTCTTTATCGGGATCAAGCTATCCATAAAACTGTAAACAGTTTTGGTATCAAGTTGTATTACCACATTATTCTCCTTGAACACGCTTTGCTTCTTCTTATAACTATTATACCGCAATTCACTGAATGAGGGAAATAGGAGTTTGACTGAACAGAAAGATTCCATTCCCTCTTTCCGGCTTTCTTTGCCATTTTCCTAAGGAAAAGGTATAATAATTATAAATTGAAGAAAATAAAGGAGATATGTATGAATCAGTATCCTCTGGTCTATCTTGACCATGTCCATAAAAATTATGGCGACGCACCCGCCCTCTATGATGTGAGCTTAAACATCCAACCTGGCAGAATTATCGGACTTCTAGGTCCTAATGGAAGCGGCAAGACAACTATTATCAAGCTTATCAATGGTCTCTTGCAGCCGACCTCTGGTCATATTTATCTCAAAGGCGTCAAACCTTCTCCTGATACCAAAAGAATCGTTTCCTATCTGCCAGATACGACTTATCTGAGCGACAGCTCCAAAGTAATCGAAGCTGTAAAATATTTCCAAGATTTTTATGATAATTTTGACAGCACGAAAGCCATGCAGCTTCTAAAGGATCTTCATATCGATCCTCAAGCACGCATCGGAAGCCTTTCAAAAGGAAACAAGGAAAAAATGCAGCTCATTCTGGTCATGAGCCGCCATACGGAACTGTATATCCTAGACGAGCCTATCGGTGGTGTTGATCCGGCTGCTCGTGACTATATCCTGCAGACCATCATCCAAAACCGCACACCGCAGTCTTCTGTCATCATTTCCACCCACTTGATTGCAGATATCGAGCCAATCTTGGATGAAGTAATCCTGATTAACCAAGGTCAGATCTTTTTGCATGAAAATGCTAATCAGCTGCGTCAACAGTACAATCAATCCATTGATAATCTCTTCCGCAGCCAGTTTCGCTTTTATTAGGAGGTCTTCATTATATGTTTGGAAAACTGTTTAAATACGACTTTAAGTCTAATTACAAATGGTATTGTATCACCTTTGCCATTCTTCTGTCTCTCTCTATCTTGATGGGATTTATAACTGGCAGCAGCTTGAGACCTGAGGTCATGGAACGCTATAGTGACTACCCAATGGCTACTAGTGGTGTTATTTTCACTTTATACCTACTCTTCCTCTTGCTTTTTTCTGCATCCTGCGCTGTCTTTCTGTCCAATACCATCATTATCATCCGTCGGTTTTATAAAAATGTTTTTGGGCGAGAAGGCTACCTGACTTGGACCTTGCCGGTTACGCCGCATCAGATTCTTCTGTCTAAACTTCTTTCCGCATTTGTTTGGACCCTCTTGTGTATGCTAACCATGTTTATTAGCGGCCTTGTCATTTTTGGCATTGCCCTCCCTATTACAGGCTATTCATTTAATGAGATTTTTAAATATATTGGCGAAATCCCAGATTTATGGCTTTGGATTGTCAAATACGGCTTCCTTAATCTCCTTCAAATCCTTTCTGGTATCCTCTTCTTTTATCTAGCAATCTCAGTCGGACAGCTATTTAAGAAGAATCGGATTATGATGGCTGTGCTTTTCGGATTTTTGATTTGGAGTGTTCTGGCGGTCCTGTCAATCTTCTTACCTAGTTTCTTAAATCCGTACGGCCTATTTTCTCCATACGATTATAGTCACTCCGATACGGATTTTGAAATGATGCTAGATGCCTTTCTTATTATCCGAATCGTCTTTGAACTGGTCAAAATTTTTGGTTTCTATTTTACAATCCATACCATTGTAAAAAACAAACTAAATCTGCAATAAGCAAAACAAGGTTGAAACAAAACGTTTCAACCTTGTTTATTTTTACTTCAGAATAATCGCTGCCACGATGGGGCTAACTAGAACGTACATGAGGCCGGTCACGCCAATCGCAAGTCCTGCCATAGCTCCTGCGACCTGGCCGTATTTAAAGGCGGTTCCCGTTCCTACCGCATGGCCTGTTCCCCCTAAAGCTAGACCAATAGCTACTGGATCCGTTATTTTTAAGAGCTTAAGAAGCGTTGGTCCTAATACACTGGTCAGAATGCCCGTCGCAACTACCACCACTAAGGTCACTGTAGCAAGTCCTTGCAGCTTGTCTGTGATACCGACAGCCATGGCCGTTGTGACAGATTTCGGAAAAAGAGAAACAGCTAGAAAGAAATCCATGCCGAAAAACTTAGCCAGCAGAGCCGTAAAGCTGGTATTGACTACAACCGCCGCAAAGGTCCCAATCAAAATACTGCGTGCATGGTGCTTCATCAAATGAAAAGTCTTGTAAAGCGGAATCCCCAAAGCAACCGTAGATGGCACAATTAGGTTGTTTAAATAGGAACCGCCGACATAGTAATCCTTGTAGGAAATACCAGATAGTTTCAAAAAAGCAATAACCAAAACTGCTGCAATCAGCAACGGTGTTGTCAAAGGATGAGGAAATCTCCGAAAAATCAATAGACCGAACAGATAGGCCAAGATAGACAAGGCAAGGCCAAAGAGAGGGTTGCTCCATAAATCAGACATTGCTGGCGTCTCCTTCCTCATAATCTCCTTCAAAACAAGTCTTAATCAGCTGCACCACAACTGCAGTCACACAGACATTGAGCACAATCGCTCCTAAAACAATCAAAATAATCGGCAGCAGATAAGGTGCAATGACCTGAAATTTATCCATGATACCAACTGCTGGAGGCAGAAAAAGAATGGTCATATTTGCCAAAAGAAAATTGCCAACCATACTGATATGACGCAGGCGTAGGAGCTTGAACTGCAGAGCCAAAAACAGCAAGACCAGGCCAATGATACTGCCCGGAACAGGCAGGTGGAAAACACTTGAAATCCCTTCTCCAACGAGGGAAATCATAAAAATAATCATCAACTGAACGTATAATTTCATACCAAACCTCCATCACTTGTATATCCAGTTTACTCCTTTTCGGAAAAATATCAAGGTGCTTTCAGAAATTAAAACCTTTACATCCAAAATTTGCTTATAAAAATTCCCTCTATTGTCTGCAATAGAGGGTCTTTCTTATTTAGCAGTCGTTTGAGTAACTTCCTAAACAGATACTAGATGTATTGAATCATAAAGAAAATCATGAGCACAATCAAGGCAAGGCTTGCTAAAAGAACTAGAATTTTCTTTGCGAGGTGGGTTTCCCAGTAGCCTGACTTGCCAATCGATGTATTAGTTTCTCTATAAAATTGCTGGTTTTCTCTAGGAAGCAGACTAACCAGCAAAATCAAGATAAGGGCTACTACAATGGTAAATGTAATCAATATTGTTTGCATTTTATTTCCTCAAGGCTCCAATCAATGTAAAAATCAAGCCAATCAAGATCATCAAGCCCAAGGCGATGACAAAGGCCTTGTTGAGATTTTCTCCCAAGCTGGCCTTTTCTTTCTTGGGCTTGGCTTGCTTGAGCTCATCTAACCGCCCCTCAATATCCTTATGAAATAAATCTTTTTTAGCCATCCTGACCTCCTAATAAAGGTTGGAGAGTCTCCTGATAAAGACTGACGGGTACATCGTTGGCATGCCGACCTTGAGCTTGCAAGGCTGACCGCATCTGCTCAACACCAGATAAGGCTTCTTCCAAAGTTGATGCCAGTTGAGCTGGCTGGCTGCTGTCGAAAATATGCTGTTGGGCAATGTAGTGACTGTCATGCAGGGTCTGCTCAAAGCCTAGAATCAAGAGATTGTTCTCAAAAGCCTTGCGCACTGCCTGCAGGACCTGACCGCCGTGATTGATATCCAGATAAATGTCTGATTCCAAGTAGAGCTGCTCAATCTGCTTGAGACTGGCATTTTGATAAAGGACGACATTCTTATAGGACAGCATAGATAAGAGCTTAGGCGACATTTCCGTAAGGGCAGCAATGCGAAATACTAGCTGCGGCAGGGACTGAACCAAGGTCTCTAAGCCTTCAATCTGATCCGAATGGGTCAAGATTAAGGCATCTTTTCGTAGGTAGTTGTCCCGCTTGAAGTCATAATGATAGCCCAGATGCAGGAACTTCTGCTGCTGGTCAGTCGCTGCCAGACTCTTGGCCTTTTCATAAGTTGCTAAATCTGGAATGACAATGGTCTGCGCCCGCAGCTGACTATTTTCTAGAATCAGCTGCATATTGCCCGGAAGCTCGTCATACAGAGGTTCCTGCCAGAAAAGAATATCCTGCCCAGCTCGGCCTGTCAAGCTGTGGGAAACCAGGAAAGAATAAGCCAGCGAATTAAAGAGAATGTGATCCAAGTCCAAGTCTAACCGCTCCAAAAAGAAACGGATAAAATCCACTCGGCTTTTAAAAATTCGCAAGGGCTCTTGGTCCAGAGTCAGGATGATGTCACCGGTGGCGTGATTTTCCACGATACGCTCCTGACCATCAGTGCTGTAATAGGTTGTGTTGAAAGCTTCCTGTCCTGATTTATAGGCTGTTTTCGCAAAGCAGCGGCCTTGCTTATTATAGCGCTCACTCAGTCGTAGCTGGCCTTTTTTATCCAGCCAGTCCACCTGTTTGACCAGCCGGCCCTTGGCTTGACTGGCATAATGAATCCGTGCCCTTTCTTCTCCCATGTCACTGACACGCGCCGCCTGGTGGTCGCCTGTGATTTCCCAGAAAGGCGGCACTGGTACTTGATTGAAAAAGAGCGGGTGGTCTACTCCCTCTTCATCCCCTAAAAAATAAGTATAGGGGGAGATCATGTCGTCCGGCAGAAAGCCATTGGCCTCAATGGCAATGGTCGGACAGTTATAGCCAGCTGCAAGGAGGGAATCATGCAGATCCTGGGTTTCCTGATTGTAATAATCAAAGAGCTGAATCATCTTTGACCTCCTTTAAAAGCTGGGACCAAGCCGCTTCAACCCGGCTGGTCAAATAATTCTCGGCCACTTGATAAGAGTGTTGGCTCATCTCCTGCTGGCGTCCTTGACTAAAGAGAGCTATTATTTTCTCCACAAAAGCAGCAATAATCTGATCCTCGACCTGATTGGAACTGACCGGCAGCAGATAGCCATTTTTACCATCATCGATAAAAGTCTGATTGCCATAGCGGACATCAAAGCCGATGAGAGGCAGACCTGATCCGACTGCTTCCATAAGCGTCAAACCAAAGCCTTCACTGGTTGAAGCTGTCAGATAAAGCTCATAGCCTGCATAAATCTGACTTAAATCTGCATGCCCTTTGAGCCGAATGTAGTCCTGAGCTCCTGCTTCCTCAATCCTGCGGCGCAGCTTCTCCTCTTCGCCCCCCTTACCGTAAATATCCAGAGTCAGCTCAGGCAGCTGGGCATGGGCTTGGACAGTAGCTGCCACTAGCCAATCGATATGCTTTTCCGTAGCAAGACGCGAAGCCGTGATCATGGAGTAAGGCTTGCGAGGATCTTTAGGATAAGTCAGCTGGTCCAGACTCCCCACCGGTATGGTGACAATTTTGGGCTGCTTGTTCGAGTAATGCTGGAACTGCTGCTCTAGAATCGTTTTCTGAGCCTCTGTTGCCACGATGAAAAAGTCCACCTTGTCTGCATTGGTAAACTGGTAGTCATAGAAATTGTTCCAGAGAATGTAGTCGTCACTGCTGGCATTTTCACTAAAATGCTCCGCATGGACCACTACTCCTAGCTTAGCCTTCTGGCTCTCCTCAAAGACAACCTGACCAATCCCTGTCTCCCTATCCAAGATGACCACATCATCTGACTGCAACTGCAAACACTGAAGAAAATAACGGACCAGCTCAGCCTTGGAATAGAAAATCCGATCTGGAAAGCGATAGAGCTCTTCCTGACCATCCTCTATCAGCATGTCATAGGCCACACTGCCGTCTTCATGGTAGAAACGGCGCTGGTAGAGGGTGGCAGATTCATTGTGGGGTGCGAAGTATTCACTGGCATAGCGGGCATAGGAGAAATAATCCTTGCGAATCAATCTCCCCCGCGAGACATACTCTACATGCTCCACAAAGTCCTGGTCTTCCTGCCGCAGATAGCAAGTGATAAACTGATCATCCTGCGGATAGAAATAACGGACAATCTTGCCCTCTCTCTCCGAGCGCTCTGGCTGACCTGCGACTTGAGCCAGCACCTGGTCTAGCGTCACTGTCGTCGGTGCAATATTGATATCGGTAAAGTAATTATAAAGCCAGATAACTTCCTCATCCAGAAAACCGATATTTTCCGTCAGATGCTGGATATTATCCGCTAAAATCATATCCATAAAGATAAACTTAGCCGGCTGCTGGATTCTGCGCAGAAGCTGGGCCCGATAAGCTTGGGCGTATTCTACACCGCTGCTGGCCCAGCCGATGCCTAAGTTGATGTTATATACTGTCATATTCTCCTCGTCTTACGGGAAGTACATGATGACTTCTCCTTTAGGGTTGAGTGCCAATTCACTCATCAAAAGATTCTTGACAATCTGCTGCTTCATGCGCTCCTTCATATATTCAAAGCCATCGTAAGCCTCTTGATAATATTCTACCAGAGGATTTTTCATAGAGAAATGCTGACCGCTCAAGGCTGTCTTGAGCTGCTGCAGATAGTCCACCTGCTCGACCCAGTTCTCATCAATAGCCTTGAGAACTGAGACCCGTTGAAAATGGGTAAAGAGCTTGTCAGACTTGAGATAGGCTTTCTTTGCCTGCAATTCCTGCTCGGCAATATCCTGCAAGAGCTCTGCAATTTTCTCCGGCGAATAAATATCGAAATCATAAGGAATACGCTCAGCATGATAGCTGAAATGGTCTAAGATAAAGCGATAGAGGTCAGCCCGTGTCTCATAGGACTGCTCATAGGCTGCCTGATGAATAACCTGACTGAGGACACGGCTGATTTCTTCATCAATCCGCTCTTCAGATTGAATCAGGCGATTGCGCTCAGCATAGGTAATCTCCCGCTGAATCTTCATACACTGGGCATATTCCAGCGTCATTCGACGGGACATCTTGGCGCTGCTTTCGCTGGCTCTCTGGGCCTTAGCCACTAAGCGTCTGAAACGGCGCTGTCCCAGCTGGACTGGATGCTGCTCAACCTCTTCGGTTGAGTAGTCCTTGTAGAACTTCTTGAGCCAGTCTGGTCCCCACTTCCTGAGCAGGTCATCCTCTAGCGAGATGAAGAACTTACTAATTCCCGGATCACCTTGGCGGCCAGAACGGCCACGAATCTGTAGGTCAATCCGCTGGTTCTCCATCCGCTCCGTACCAATCACCACGAGACCACCCAAATCTGCGACACCCAGTCCCAGCTTTATATCCGTACCTCGGCCGGCCATGGATGTAGCCACCGTCACCGCACCTTTCTGCCCAGACTCAGCGATGATTTGCGCCTCACGCGCCGCATTGTTGGCATTGAGCAGATTGTGGGCGATGCCTTCTCTCAGCAGTAGGGAAGAGTAAATCTCTGACATTTCCACTGAGCCGGTAAAAATCAAGAGCGGATTGCCTTGGGCATGGTAGTGCTTGACCTCGTCTAGTGAAGCAAAGACTTTTTCTGGCAGGGTCTGATAAAGTTGGTCTGGCAAATCCAGTCGAATCACTGGCTGGTTGGTCGGGATCTTGATGACAGACATGGAGTAAGTCTCCATAAACTCGCTCTCCACCACCTTGCCGGTCCCAGTCATACCAGAGATTTTCCGGAAGAGCCGGAAGAGATTCTGATAGGTGATGGATGCCATGGCCCGCGTTTCCTCCGTCAGCTTGACATGCTCCTTGGCCTCAATAGCCTGGTGCTGCCCTCCCTGAAGCCGGGTCATTTCCAGCAGACGGCCGGTTGCGCGGTCCAGAAGTACAACTTCTGCTTCTTTGTCACCCTGGCGGACAACATAGTCCTTATCCTTCTTGTAGAGCTTGTGGGCCCGCAAGGCTAGATTGAGGTGGCGGACCAACTCTTGATTTTCCTTGGAAAAAAGATGCTCCAAATCAAGAAAAGACTCTGCCGCTAAAATACCTTTCGATGTCAGCCAGACTTCATTCTTCTCGTCATCGTAGTGGTAGTCCTCGTCTTCTTTCAAAGTCGTAATGAAAGTATCCATGATACTATAGAAGTTTGACTGAACCCGAGGAGCACCAGAGATAACCAAAGGCACCTGAGCACTGTCCAAGAGGATGGAGTCAATCTCGTCTATGATGACATAGTTGAAAGGGCTAAGGTATTGGCTATCCTTATTCTCTGCTAGATTTTCAATCAGATAGTCAAAGCCCAAGGCGCTATTAGTCGTATAGACAATATCCGCTTGGTAAATCAGCCGCTTCTGCTTGGGCGTCAAATTTCCAGACTCATTAGCTACCACCGCTGCCTCAATAGTCAACCCAAGAAAACGATAGACCTGCCCCATTTCTTGAGCATCCCGCAGAGCCAGATAGGTATTGGTGGTCACCAGCATAGCTCCTTGTCCAGACAGGGCATTGAGATAGAGCGGCATGGTAGCCGTCAGAGTCTTGCCCTCTCCCGTAGCCATCTCAGCGACATTGCCTTCATGGAGAACAATCGCCCCCATGACCTGAACATCGTAGGGGAACATGCCCAGCACCCGCTTGTCCGCTTCCCGCACCACAGCATAAGCCTCCGGCAGCAGGTCGTCTAAAGTCTCACCTGCGGTCAGTCTCTCCTTAAATTCCTGTGTTTTCTTTCGCAGATCAGCGTCTGACAAGCCAGCCATTTCTGACTCAAAGCTCTTGACTTTGGCTAAGATTTTCTTTAAGCGCTGAATTTGAAAATGATTTTTAATCATCAGACTCCTCTATGATTCGGTCAATGTCTAGGCAATGAAACTCTAAGGACTCAACTCCTGCACTCAGCAGCTGAACCTTATAGCTATAGGCTTCGTTTGGGTAGGTAAAGATCATACTCTCCGAGCGCTCCACTTGATTGCTGATTTCTTTCTCATAACGGTCAAAGAAGATGATTTTCAGAAAGACGCTGGATTCAGGATAGGTGGTCATATCTCTAGACAGGCAATAGCGAGCTCCCTTTTTGAGCAAGGGGAGAGCAGGCACCTGCCGGTCTCGCTGATAGTTCCATTTGGAAGACCATTCATGGATGGTCTGGCCGGAGGACATCAGTTTATTTTCAAAAAATACATGTGAAGGGGAATGAATGATAAGGGTAGTTCCATAGAGATAGGTAAAGTCAGTCATTTTACCAGCTGCCGAAACCCCTCTCAGCTCTCCCCAGTAAATGCCCTTTCTTTTTTGAATGTTCATTTCTTTCTCCCAAATTCCTTTTCCAATATCATTCGATAGTAATTCATAAACCAAGACACAGACACAGCTAAGTCATCATTATGGCGTCCAGGGACACCTCTGCTAATCAGTTTGGCCTCAGTCAGATGAAGAGCCGCTACTAGGTCCTCATAGGCCGTCGGATCATAGTCTTCTTCTTTCATATAGGCGATACCAAAGGTCGTCCGGCTGAAATCAGCCTTCTCAAACTTACGCCAGTAGCGTTGATTCAACTCCTCTACATGTTCCTGATCTTTGCCCCCCGTGTGACGGTGAAGGACATCTAGAGCCGTCGGAAAGACCTCGGGCAGGCGTAAACGACCACGCTGAGCAATGGTTCCTAGATTTCCCAAGGGCTTGGACAAAACGATAGCCCGCGGACGAAACTCCGATCCGTAATAAACCGCACCGTAGGTCCCCATTGACATACCCGACAGGATTAGATCCCGCTCGGTAAAGCCCAGAAAGTCCAAATGCTCTTGGATAATCTTATGAATACTGCTCTCCAGCTCCTGGCTGCCCAGATAGAACATACCGCCATCCACGCGCGGATCAGAAAACAAGAGAAAAGGACAGCCCAGACTCCGCATCATTCCGAAGCCCTCGAAGCCTTCCGCCCGACGGTAACCAGAAAAATAAACAGCCAAAGGCGGCTTCAAATCTCCCGGATAAAAGAAGTAATTAATCTCCTGACGGTGGCTATCGCGAAAAATCTTCCCACCCAGAACATACTTACCAAACTCATAGCGGGTCAGGCGCTGATGCAGAGCACCGACCTGAATCCGTCCCTCACCTCTAGCCTCCAGACTGACGCCCAGATAGGAAGTAAAATCATTGTCCAGGACCATGGATTCCCGCATGTCCTCTTCTGTGAAAATAGTCTCGCGAGCAATGTCAGCAGTCGAGCCTTCTTGGATATTATAGAGGCGCAGCCGCAGCTCACAGCTGCCTGACTTTTCATACTCAAGCCAGAGTTCAACTGGATTGAACTTGTTGGCTATAATATTATATTTCCAAGATAGGATTGGCTGAAAGTCCTGACCAAAGTCACCTTCCAGCTCTAGATTTTCATAGCCATTGTAGCAAATCTTGCCCCAAAATCCAGGGCTGACCACCATATCAAGCGGGGTCATCTTATCCCCATATTGACCGGAAAAGAGAGCCTTGGACAGCTTGCGAACCAGGTCAGCTCGATCGCTCATATCCGTTGGCTGAGCGCAGTGACGCTTGAGAAAGTACTCAATATCCGCTTCCTGGGTTTCCTGTTCCTGATCATAGAAAACCGTATAAGGGATAATCTTGGCCTCAATCATAAACAAATCTGGGATCCGATGCAAATCGTCTACCAGAATCGCATCAAACTTGACAATCTTATCCATTTCCATGACCTTTTTGATAGCTAGATTGGAGTTAGGAAAGAAATAATACCAGGCCATATTGTCCGGAATGGAAAGCTCTTTGCTCCAATCGCTTGAGCCAATCTGTAAGATTTTCAGCTTATTTTGCATTCTCAGCCTCCTTGAGCCACTGTTCCCACCGGCCAATCAGCTCCAGACCAGTATTATGATGGATTTTTTCAATGGAATAAATCAGGGCTTGGTTCCAATTTTTCAAACCTTCCAAGTAATAGTCTGCAGCAATCGGAACATCAGAGATAGAGTCCAAGATATAGCCATTTTGCAGATGGGTCACATTGTCCGAGCCCACCAGATTGATTTGCGGAATCCCGGCAGAAATCCCAGCAATCTGCGTATAGAGATTGGGCTGCTCACTCAGGTCGATGATTAACCGTGTATCGTCCAGCTCCTGAATCAAGCTGAGCTCGTCCGTGATATTTTTAATCGTGAAACGGAGGTCCTGCTCCTGATTTTCCAACAGGGCATTCTCAGCCTGCTCACTGCGCCGGTAGTTCTTGACAAATTCATATTGATTCAGATATTCATCAATGACCTCCTGCACCTTGGTCTCTACCTTTTGGATTCCTTCCTGCCAGGCATTATAAACTCCGATGGTCAGCTCTGTATCTGGATGCTTGGCCACATAGTGGAGGACCTTGAAAATAGCGTAGTCATTAAGTATTTCTTCCAGATTAATCTGATAAAAAATCTTGGATTCGCGACGGCGTTGGCTCTTGCCCAGCTGCAAGCGAGTATCAAAAGGCGACAGGTAATGCACCTTCTGAGCTTGCTGGGGTAAGTAGCGCTGAATGGCCGCCTTAAAGTCCATGCGGTCAGTCAAAACTAGATCTGCCTGCTGCAAATCCGCCTCCAGAGCCTGCCAATCCACTGTATGATTGCGCTCGTGGAAAAAGCTGAGAATGACTCGAACCTGCTGGGGCAATAAGCGCAAAATAGCTTGATTGTATAGAGGATGCGCTGCCAGCACAAAGCGGCTGTCTGCTCCTGCATTGCGCTCGATGTAGTGGCCTAATTTCTCCAAGATTAAGTCCGGCATCCGATCGTACTCCAGCTTATCAAAGTCCAGTAAGTAAGCAGGGTTGACCTCTACCTGGCAGTCGTCAGGCTTGAGATGCTCACGAATCCGCCAGTCACCATCCGGCTGCAGGTAGTCCTGATACAGGGGCTGCCCCTCTTCATAGTAGGTGATACTGGAGACAAAGCCTCGATCATCAAAGATATAAAACTTGTCCAGCTGGTCATTCGTGAAAAACTTGATGAAGCTGATAAAGCCTTCTACTCCAAACTCGACATGGGCATAGAGCTGTCCATGCCTACGGACCATGACTAGAAAGGGTGTATAGACAAATTCGCAGTCTGGCTCCCAGTCCAGATCCTTGATTTGCAAGACCTGCATTTCTTTAGACTGGATTCCCTGAATCTCATCAAAAACCGAGTAATAGTCCGTCTCAAAAATATCCTGCCGATGCAAGAGGTAGCGGGCATGCGGCATATAGGCTGGCAAAAGCAGCTGGACGGGCAGATTTTCACTTTGAAAAATCCGAATCTGATGAATCGAGTCATCAAACTCCAGTCGCTGCATGGAGCGGTACCAAGGGACAATATCCCGGTGCCAAACTCGCTCCTCGCTGCCACTCCACGAAGGAATAAAGTAATACATAGTTTCTCCTACAACAATGAACGATAACGGTCATTCAGCGTCAAGGCTTCCACCTCGTCCTTAATAGAAAAGACCATTCCGATAAAAATCATAAAAATCCCCGGAATCATACTGAGCCGCAGATAGCGAATGTCCAGAAGGAGCACCATCATAGGCAGACCAGCAATCATAATCAGATAGAAAGAGCCCACAATAGCAAAATAAGTCACCAAGCCATTGATATAATGTCGCGTTGCTGCTCCGGGATAAACATTTTCAATATACTCTCCACTCTTTTGCATCCGCTCAGCAATCTGGTCGCCACTGATATTGATAAAGGCGAAGGCCAGTGCCAGGATGAAAATGGTCAGCAGATAAAGGATAAACCAAGCCGGACTTCCCATAGACAGCGCCTCTATCCATTGCTCAATCAGCTGATTGTCCGGCTGGAGAAAGTGGATAATCAAAAGGAAGTACTGGGGAATGCTGACCAAGGTCATGGCATACATGATGGGCATGCCGCCAGCAGGATTGAGACGAATATCCAGATAAGAGTATTTCTTGAAACGGTTATGGATATTGATCTTATTGACTGGAATTCGGTACTTGGACCGCTCAACTGTAACAGCCAGATAGAGAAAGACTAGGCTGAAAACCAGCAGCAAGCCCAGCCAAAGAGATGAAATCTTCAGCTCCTGAATGGAAAGCCAGATGTCCTGCGGAATGTAGGCAATCATGCTGGCCATGACAATCATGATGGAGCCGCCAAGTCCCATAGCAGCATTCAAATCGGTAAGCCAGATGAGAAAGTAAGTCCCAGCCATCAAGACCAAGGTATCTAAGACGATAATCGTAGTCATATCCACCCCACCTGCTTCTTGCAGTGGCAGGTTTAGGACCAGTGCCACGGACTGAATCAAGGCAATGACCAAGGTCAGTAGCATCCGCCGCCTTTCCTGCACTTCCAGAGGGAGCTTACTCAAGCCTAGGCGCTTGGACACAGCAAACATCTGCCAGATCAGCATAGAGGACATCCAAGGAGACAAGCCGACAGAAAAGAGCGACATACTGCGCAGATTCCCCCCCATCAGGGCTGTCGCATAGTTCAAGGTCGTAGAGGTTCCGTCCATGGCAGCTGCCTTACTCATATCGACGAAAGGCAGGGTCAGCTTGGTTCCCAAGACATAGATAAATAAGAAAAATAAGGTCCACAGAAACTTCTTGATAATGACTGGTTTAAAAAATGACTTCACACTGACTCCTCATGACGATGGCTGAAAAAGCTCTAAGATAAGACTTCCATCACCGCATCTACTAAGACTTTTTTGCTAAAATAACCTTCCTTGAGCAGGAAAGAGAACTTTCTAACCCGCTCGACCATAGCCTGATACTCCTCGGCAGTCAAGCCTTCTACAATCCGACTGGCCTCTTCCAGACTGTCTACGACATAGCCCAGACCGCGCTCGCGAATCAGCTCCGCATTGGACAGGTAAGAAGGGACGATGACCGGAATCCCAGCTGCCAGATAGGTGGCAGACTTATGAGAGATATTGAGACCATAGTATTCTGGCTCGTCTGCTGGATTTTCCTCGACACCCCAGACCAGACCTAGACCGCCCTTGGACAGCTCCAAGAGCAACTCTGGTCGGCTGACCCAGCCGCGATAGCTGACATTGACCTCTGGATTTGACTCCTCCTCAGGCGAAAAAATCTCCAGCGGCGTAGCATAAGACCAATTGATCAGATGGGAAAAACGTTCCACACTTCCAGCAAAATACAACTTGCGGGCAAACTGAGGCTGGTGCAGGGGCAGATCATAGGGATGATCCCACATGCGCTGGACCAAAATCTTGTCCACCGTCAGCCCCTCTGCCAGAAGCTTATCCCGCATCTGCTCAGAAGGCACGATGACCACATCTGACTTATTGTACATATCGATATACTCCGGCATCAGATAATAGTTTGACGGAAACATCAGCGGCGGTACATCATGGATAAAGGTCACCAGCTTGGCCTGCAAAATCTTCAGCTTGCTGATAAAGGCCTGGTCAAACTCCCGACCATTCCAAGTCGGCGACTGATAGATAACCACATCGCCATAGCCCACACTAGCCATGATACCGTCCAGACGACGACTGAGCTCCGACTGGCTGTCGCTGTAAATATCGTAAAAATAAAAACTTAGTTCATTGAAGCCCAGCTGCTTGGCGAGCTTGGTCACATCATTCTGGGCAATCAAGGCCGTACTCTGGCCAGACATACCGTATAGATTGGTAATATTAACTTTCATATTCTTTTTCTAATCTTCATTCCTGAGCCAGATTGGCAACAATCTGACTGTCATAAGCTTGGTCGTCTCTAAACTCAATATCTTGATCAAAGTTGTGCTCAGCCGTATGCTTGTGCGACAGCTTGACCTTGTGTCTAGCCCCCATCTGGAACCACTCATACTCTGAGTCAATATGCCCAATATCCAGAGCTCGATAACCTTCCTGAACCAAATCATAGACCAAGACCTTGGCCGTCGGACCCAGCATGGTCAAAATCAGACGATTATCCGCTTGCTCACGAACGGCTTGCTTAATGGCCTCTAGCTTGCTGTAGGCATTGCGAGAAGGACAGATAATCCGCTTGATGGACCTAGCCCCGTCAAAAAGGTCATTGCCCACACCAGAGCGGGAAGTCAAGCCCTCTACTATCAAGAGGTCCTTGTCCTGCCATAGCTGCTTGAGCTTTGCAAAATAGCCCGCAGACGGCGTCTTATCTTCCAAATCGATATAAGGCCGGGAAATAAAAGTTGATCCGTACCAAGGTGCTCGGCAGATCTCTTGATAATCTGACAAGTGATAATACAAGTGAACTTTCCAAAAATTCTGGGCATCAATGGAATAGCGTTCTAACCCTGTAAAGACATCGGACAGACAGACCATCAAACGCTCATCGCTCTCCATAGACATAATCTCTCTCAAGCGCGCTGACAGCTCTGGATCGTATTCCTGATAGACGATACCACTACCTGCAATCAAATCCATCTCCCCATCTCCAAAGCGAACCACTGAAGCACCTTTCTCCAAGAGATAATCCAGTGATTGGTCGATAGAGAGTACAGAAATCTGCCGCTCTTCAGGCTCGGCCAAGCATAGCTTCTCAATAGCCTGCACCATGACTTCAGGGTTGTCAACTGGAAATACCTCTTGACCCTGTTGGCCATGGGCTGTGCTGTCAAAGGCAAAGACTGGCTTGCCAGCAGACTTAAAGCGAGCAATAATATCCCCTACCTCATCACCGGCATTGATATCTAGCAGCAGCTGAGACTTGGCTTCCAGTGACTCCAAGAGAGCCGGAATACCCGCAATATCTGAACTGACGCTGACATTAGGATACTGGAGCAGACGCGTGATTGGCTCTGCCACCACTACCGGTGCCGCGATGTAAAAATGACAAGCAGGCAGGGCTTGAATCAGATAGTTGATATGCATCAGGTCACAAGAGTAGGTATAGACTAGGCAGGACAGACTTGATCCCTCTTCACCTTCCACCATCTTTTGAGTCAGGGCTCCGACCGGCTCCTGCATATCCGACCAATCCAGTCCCTGATAGAACCACCAGACCTCACGATAGATGGACTGAGTGTACTCTTTCCAAGGCTTGCGCTCGGTCAGATAGTGAATCACAGGCGGATAGAGACCTTTTTCAGGTTCATAGTCCGAAAAGGTCGTGTGCAGCGTAATACAGTTATAAGCAAAAGGCAGCTCCATCCAGCGGTTTTCAAAGAGCATATTGAGAATGCTTTGGTCACCAGACGGTACCTTGTCATGCCATTCATTGGTCAGTTCAATCAAACGTTGGCGAATATTTTCTTGCTTCCAAAGGGCATTATTGATTAATAAGAACCCAGCATTAAAGATATGCTGATGAAAATACACTTGCCCACCCAGATCCTTGACCGCAGCAAGTGGTGCATCTCCAAATTCTGTTTCAAATAAGGAGCTTAAATCCCGCGTGACAACGATATCGCAATCCAAATACAAAGCCTTGTCTTCCTCAACAAAATCTGCTACGAAATAGCGCAGGAAAACAGTATAACTTATATCTGTTTTAAAATTTGATACCAGCGAAGCAGACACCCGAGCATTGACAATCTGGCAGTCCAGCTTAGCAAGCTTTTTCTGCATGCTGACAAACCACTCTGTCGGAAAGTCACTGTTGATGACATAAAACTTGATAAAGCGATTGTGGCAGACGATGGACTTAATGGTGGTTAAGACCTGCTCACTATAGGCAGCATTAGCCGCCAGCACCACAGCCCGAAAGACTTGCGGCTTCTCTCTTTTCATCAGACTGCGCAGCTTTTCCACCATCTCCTGTGGATTTTCATGCGGATAGACCAGCTCTTCGTTTTCATTTTTCTTAGTATTGTCAAAAGCCAGAACTGGCTTGCCAAGTGCCTTGAAACGACTACTCATCTCATAGTGCTCGCTTCCATGGTGAATATCCAAATAGACCTGGCACTTATCGATGAGCTCATCCAGAACTGCATGGATAACCTGCGGATAAAGATAGATGTTCTCATACTGGTTCAAAGATTGCAGATAAGCTCCCATCTCTGTGTAACAGGCGATGTGAAAATCAACCCTAGGCAGGGACTGGGCTAAAAACTCTATCTGCTCTAACTCCTGTACATCTGTCAGGAGCATGCAGTTCAGAGCTGCCTTCTCCCAATGGTCCGGCATCTCAAACTCTCCCCGATGATGGGCTAAAATCTCCTCTAGACTCAAGGCCTGAAAGTCCCACCAAAGCTGACGGTAGCGATAGCTAACTTCCGAGTTCCAAGGCTTGCGAAAGGTCGTATAGTGGATAATCAGAGGTTCCTGATCCAGCTCAAAATGACCATTCCAGCCGCTGTAAAAGGCCACCAAGTCATGGCCTACCTGCAGATTGTAAATTTTATCCAAGGACAGCCAGTCCTGAGCCAGCACATGATTTAACACTGTCTGATCGCCGTTGAAATCCTCCATCTGGCCAGACTGGACCAAGCCCATGATGCGGTCCGTTTCCTTGATAAAGGTCTCCTGCAGCTGCCTTTCTTTCCAAGCTCGATTATCAATTAGCAGAACGCCAGCATTAAAGCCATAACCTCCGGCATCTCCAACTGCGGCGACAAGCTTGCTTTCCAGAGGAATATCAAATAAAGGCTGCAAATCACTATTGACCACCAGATCGCTGTCCAGATAAAGGACGCGCTCCTCTGCTACAAACTGCGGAATGAAATAGCGAGCATAGGTAGCTGAGCTGATATGGTCCTGAGTCAGCCACTCTGGACTGATCATCACTTGGTCCAAGCTGATATTAATTAGTTCACTATCCAGCTGCTCGGCCAGCTCATTAAATTCATGAAACCATTCGTCACTTAATCCTTGATTGAAAACATAGATTTTTGCATTTTTATTGTAATATAAAATCGACTTAATCGTTGTAGAGACTTGCTCCTGATAAGCCTGATCCCCAACTAAAACTATCGTTTTCATTTCTTCCCTTACTCTTTCATTTCATAAACTCTAAAACATCATTTCTATACTTGATATTATATAAAATATTGTCCAAAAAATCTATATTCTCAAGGACTTTCCTGCTGAATAAAGAACACTTTTTTCTACTAAATTGTCAAAAAAACAGGAAGTTGTCAAAACTTCCTGTTTCTATTGCCTCTCGGTTTCTTTTTACTAGTTTCTAGTCTAGGATTTTAGGAAGCAAGCACCAGAAATAATCAAATTATTTCCTTTACAACTTGCTCTGCCCATCACTTCCACAGCTCACTAATTGAGTGAACTTTCGACGGACTAAAAGATAAACTGATCGGCTCTATTTACTGCTACTCCTCAGAGTCGCTTTTCTTTTTACGTCTCTTGAAGGCCAAGCCCAATGCTCCTAAGCCCAGAGCCAGGATGGAAGCCTTGCTCTCCGTTTCCCCTGTCTGTGGCAGACGACCTCTGGAAATCAGATCCAGCTCAGACTGTCTTGCTGAAGCGGATAGACTTTCAGATGTGCTCTGACTAGCTGACAGGCTCGTAGACAGGCTTTCTGATACAGACTGACTGACACGGGCAAGCTCGCTGAGGCTGACCGCTGCTGACAGTGACTCACTTGTAGAAAGACTGAGTGAGTAGAATTCCTTCTCATGAACCAGATTCAGCTGACTATGCAAGACTGATGTGCTGGTGCTTACTGAGGTTGACTCACTTATTGACTGAGAATCGCTAATCGAAGCACTTTCCGAACCAGACAGGCTAGCCGAAGTACTTGCAGATTCTGAGGCACTTACTGAAGTGGATTCGCTCGTTGAGGCTGACTCACTTGCTGACGCTGATGCGCTGGCTGATACTGACGCACTAGTCGATACTGACGTGCTGGCGCTTACTGATGCGCTCGTTGAGGCTGACTCACTCGCTTTCGCAGATGAGCTTGTTGAAGCTGAGGTACTTGCACTTACTGATGCGCTGGTTGATGCCGATGTGCTTGCTGAAACTGAGGCATTCGTGGAAGCAGACTCACTTGCACTTACTGATGCACTCGTTGATGCGGACGTACTTGCTGATACTGAGGCACTGGTTGATGCCGATGTGCTTGCTGAAACTGATGCACTCGTGGAAGCAGACTCACTTGCACTTACTGATGCACTCGTTGACGCGGACGTACTTGCAGATACTGACGCACTCGTTGACGCGGACGTACTTGCGCTTACTGATGCACTCGTTGACGCGGACGTGCTGGCGCTGACTGACGCACTCGTTGACGCGGACGTACTTGCACTCACAGATGCACTTGTCGACGCGGACGTGCTTGCAGATACGGATGCACTTGTTGAGGCTGACGTACTTGCGCTTACTGATGCACTCGTTGAAGCTGACGTACTTGCACTCACAGATGCACTCGTTGACGCGGACGTACTTGCAGATACAGATGCGCTCGTGGAAGCTGACGTACTTGCACTTACTGATGCGCTCGTGGACGCAGACGTGCTTGCTGATACAGATGCACTCGTCGATGCTGATTCACTTGCTGATACGGACGCACTCGTTGAGGCAGACTCGCTCGCTCTCGCAGATGAGCTAGTTGAAGCTGATTCACTTGCGGATACCGACGCACTCGTCGAAGCGGACGTGCTTGCTGATACAGATACACTCGTCGATGCTGATTCACTCGCAGATACAGACGCGCTGGTTGACGCAGACGTACTTGCACTTACAGACGCGCTAGTTGAGGCGGAAGTACTGGCACTCACTGACGCACTTGTCGAGGCGGACGTACTTGCACTTACTGATGCGCTCGTTGACGCTGAGGTGCTTGCACTCACAGATGCACTTGTCGACGCGGACGTGCTTGCTGAAACTGATGCACTCGTTGAAGCGGACGTGCTGGCGCTGACTGATGCACTCGTTGAAGCGGACGTACTTGCTGATACAGATGCGCTCGTTGAGGCTGAGGTGCTTGCAGATACTAACGCGCTCGTCGAGGCGGACGTGCTTGCACTTACTGACGCGCTCGTTGAGGCTGAGGTGCTTGCAGATACTGACGCACTCGTTGAAGCGGACGTACTTGCACTTACTGATGCACTCGTGGACGAGGACGTGCTTGCGGATACCGACGCACTCGTCGATGCTGAGGTACTTGCACTTACCGACGCGCTCGTTGAGGCTGAGGTGCTTGCGCTGACTGACGCGCTAGTAGACGCTGAGGTGCTTGCACTCACAGATGCACTCGTGGACGAGGACGTACTTGCTGATACAGATGCGCTCGTGGAAGCTGACGTACTTGCGCTTACTGACGCACTCGTGGAAGCTGATTCACTTGCACTCACTGACGCGCTCGTTGAGGCTGATTCACTTGCACTCACTGACGCGCTCGTTGAGGCTGACGTACTTGCTGATACAGATGCGCTCGTCGATGCTGACGTGCTTGCACTCACTGACGCACTCGTCGACGCGGACGTACTTGCGCTCACTGATGCGCTCGTCGATGCAGATTCACTCGCAGACACAGACGCGGACGTACTTGCTGAAACTGATGCACTCGTGGAAGCAGACTCACTTGCACTTACTGATGCACTCGTGGACGAGGACGTACTTGCAGATACTGACGCGCTCGTCGAGGCGGACGTGCTTGCACTTACTGACGCGCTCGTTGAGGCTGAGGTGCTTGCAGATACTGACGCACTCGTTGAAGCGGACGTACTTGCACTTACCGACGCGCTCGTTGACGCTGAGGTGCTTGCGCTGACTGACGCGCTAGTAGACGCGGAGGTGCTTGCGGATACTGACGAACTGGTCGACGCTGAGGTACTTGCGCTTACTGACGCACTCGTTGAAGCTGAGGTGCTTGCACTTACGGATGCGCTCGTCGAGGCGGACGTACTTGCACTTACTGACGCGCTCGTGGAAGCAGAGGTGCTTGCGCTGACTGACGCACTCGTCGATGCTGAAGTGCTTGCACTTACGGATGCGCTCGTTGAGGCAGACGTGCTTGCACTTACTGACGCACTCGTTGACGCTGAAGTGCTTGCGGATACTGACGCACTTGTCGACGCTGAGGTACTTGCGCTTACGGATGCGCTCGTTGAAGCGGACGTACTTGCAGAAACAGAGGCACTTGTTGAAGCGGACGTACTTGCACTTACTGACGCGCTCGTGGAAGCAGACGTACTTGCGCTTACGGACGCACTTGTTGACGCAGATGTACTTGCGGATACTGAGGCACTCGTCGAAGCTGAAGTACTTGCTGAAACTGATGCGCTCGTGGACGCTGAGGTACTTGCACTTACTGAGGCACTCGTGGACGCAGACGTACTTGCGCTTACGGATGCGCTCGTTAAAGCGGACGTACTTGCAGAAACAGAGGCACTTGTTGAAGCGGACGTACTTGCACTTACGGAGGCGCTGGTTGACGCAGATGTGCTGGCACTTACTGATGCGCTCGTCGATGCAGATTCACTCGCAGACACAGACGCGCTCGTTGAAGCGGACGTACTTGCACTCACTGACGCGCTCGTTGAAGCAGACGTACTTGCTGAAACTGATGCGCTCGTGGACGCTGAGGTACTTGCACTTACTGAGGCACTCGTGGACGCAGACGTACTTGCGCTTACGGATGCGCTCGTTAAAGCGGACGTACTTGCAGAAACAGAGGCACTTGTTGAAGCGGACGTACTTGCACTTACGGAGGCGCTGGTTGACGCAGATGTGCTGGCACTTACTGATGCGCTCGTCGATGCAGATTCACTCGCAGACACAGACGCGCTCGTTGAAGCGGACGTACTTGCACTCACTGACGCGCTAGCAGACGCGGACGTGCTGGCACTCATTGACGCGCTCGTCGATGCCGATGTGCTGGCACTTACTGACGCACTGGTTGACGCGGATGTACTTGCTGATACAGATGCACTAGTAGACGCGGACGTGCTTGCTGATACAGACGCGCTAGTAGACGCCGAGGTACTTGCGCTCACTGATGCACTCGTCGATGCGGACGTGCTGGCACTTACCGACGCACTCGTTGACGCTGAGGTACTTGCACTCACAGATGCACTCGTCGAT
Source organism: Streptococcus sanguinis (assembly GCF_900475275.1). Classification (NCBI taxonomy): domain Bacteria; kingdom Bacillati; phylum Bacillota; class Bacilli; order Lactobacillales; family Streptococcaceae; genus Streptococcus; species Streptococcus sanguinis. The sequence goes on from NZ_LS483364.1 coordinate 1,535,493, forward strand.
GCGGACGTGCTGGCTGAAACGGACGCACTGGTCGAAGCCGACGTACTTGCAGATACTGACGCACTGGTCGATGCGGACGTGCTGGCACTCATTGACGCGCTCGTAGATGCCGATGTGCTGGCACTTACTGACGCACTGGTTGACGCGGACGTGCTGGCACTTACTGACGCACTCGTCGATGCAGATTCACTTGCAGATACAGATGCACTCGTCGATGCTGAAGTACTTGCAGATACAGATGCGCTCGTAGATGCCGATGTGCTTGCAGACACAGATGCACTCGTTGACGCAGACGTGCTTGCAGATACTGAAGCACTCGTTGACGCAGACGTACTTGCGCTTACTGATGCACTCGTCGATGCAGATTCACTTGCAGATACTGATGCACTCATGGATGCGGACGTACTTGCACTCACTGACGCACTTGTCGACGCGGACGTACTTGCAGATACGGATGCACTTGTTGAGGCGGAGGTACTTGCACTGACTGACGCACTCGTCGACGCGGACGTACTTGCGCTTACTGATGCACTTGTGGACGCGGATGTACTTGCTGATACGGATGCACTCGTTGAAGCGGACGTACTTGCGCTTACTGATGCACTTGTTGAGGCTGACGTGCTGGCTGAAACTGAAGCACTCGTTGATGCAGACGTACTTGCGCTGACTGACGCGCTCGTTGAAGCGGACGTACTTGCAGAAACAGAGGCACTTGTTGAAGCGGACGTACTTGCACTTACTGACGCGCTCGTGGAAGCAGACGTACTTGCGCTTACGGATGCGCTCGTGGAGGCTGAGGTACTTGCACTTACGGACGCACTTGTTGACGCAGATGTACTTGCGGATACTGAGGCACTCGTCGAAGCTGAAGTACTTGCTGAAACTGACGCACTAGTGGACGCGGACGTACTTGCGCTTACAGACGCGCTCGTCGATGCGGACGTACTTGCACTTACTGACGCGCTCGTGGAAGCGGACGTACTTGCGCTTACAGACGCGCTCGTCGATGCGGACGTACTTGCACTTACTGACGCGCTCGTGGAAGCGGACGTACTTGCAGAAACAGAGGCACTTGTTGAAGCGGACGTACTTGCACTTACGGATGCGCTGGTTGACGCAGACGTACTTGCACTTACGGATGCACTCGTGGAAGCTGAGGTACTTGCACTTACCGATGCGCTGATTGACGCAGACGTACTTGCACTTACCGATGCGCTCGTTGAGGCAGACGTGCTTGCACTTACTGACGCGCTCGTTGAAGCAGACGTACTTGCACTTACTGACGCACTTGTGGAGGCTGACGTACTTGCACTTACTGACGCGCTCGTTGAAGCGGACGTGCTTGCACTTACGGATGCGCTTGTCGACGCTGAGGTACTTGCTGAAACGGATGCGCTTGTCGACGCTGAGGTACTTGCGGATACGGATGCGCTTGTTGAAGCCGATGTGCTTGCGGATACTGAAGCGCTCGTTGATGCTGAGGTACTTGCACTTACTGATGCACTTGTTGATGCTGAGGTACTTGCACTTACTGACGCACTCGTTGACGCGGACGTACTTGCACTTACTGACGCACTCGTTGAAGCTGAGGTACTTGCGGATACGGATGCGCTTGTTGAAGCCGATGTGCTTGCGGATACTGAAGCGCTCGTTGATGCTGAGGTACTTGCACTTACTGATGCACTTGTTGATGCTGAGGTACTTGCACTTACTGACGCACTCGTTGACGCGGACGTACTTGCACTTACTGACGCACTCGTTGAAGCCGAGGTGCTTGCAGATACAGATGCACTTGTGGACGCGGATGTACTTGCAGACACAGATGCGCTAGTAGACGCGGACGTACTTGCACTTACTGACGCGCTCGTGGAGGCCGATGTGCTTGCACTCACTGAAGCACTCGTCGACGCTGAGGTGCTTGCACTTACTGACGCACTCGTTGAAGCTGATGTACTTGCACTTACGGATGCACTCGTCGACGCGGACGTACTTGCACTTGTAGACGCACTTGTGGACGCGGAGCTCTTAATTGACACAGAAGCACTTGTAGACGCGGAACTGCTTGCTGAAGTTGAGGCACTAGCAGAGGCTGACTTACTTTCCGCAATAGATTCGATTGTTGAGGTAGAGGCACTGACGGATGCGGAGGTGCTTGCAGATTTGGAAGTACTTCCTTCTCTTGTATCTACCAACTTATTGCCCTCAACAGTAGCCTTCCTGTTATCTCTGAATGTTATAGTAGTCGTACCATTATTAGAAACCGAAATAGCACCGTTTAAATTATTACCTGCAACGTCTTGTTCTCTTAAATTTGGATTACTTCGCTTAATCGCTTCTCTGACCTGATTTTTTTCAGTTTCAGATAGTTGGCTTGGATTATTGACTAACACTGTATTCTCAGGAAGATTTGGTCTGTATCGAATGACAATCATAAACTGACCATTAAGAATTCTGTCCTTGTTTTTAACAGCAGCTGAAAACTCCTCGTTAGAAACGTTTTGGTTTCCTGCTGCATCAGTAACCATAACATAACGAGTATAGTCACCAATTACTGTATCTACTGGCACATTACCGTGAACTTGAATCTTTAGCTGATTACCTTCTTGAGTGACAGTTTTTTGAATCCATTCAGTTCCCTTACCAGAATCAGTACCCTTATACCAACGGACATATGTCTTATTGATATCGAAAGCATTTGAATTATCAGTCGCTGTCGCAATAAACTCAAAACTTTCGCCACGATAGACAGTTATTTCCCTTGGGAAATCAACAACAGGTCTCTCTGTATCAACAGCATTTGCTACATCACGACGCGTTCTTCTACGCCCAGTCTGACTAGAGGATTCTGTAGACTGCTGGTTGCTTGTAGAGTTGCCGGTTTCTGATGCAGACGATGCAGAGGTCTGACTGGCAGAAACTGACTGAGAAGAACTGGTTGGCTGACTAGTACTAGCACTGACTGAATCAGATGTACTTGAAGACACTGAAAGAGACTCAGATACACTTAAGGAATCTGAGACTGCTTGAGATGTGCTAGCACTAATAGAGGCAGAGCTAGACTGTGACATTGACTCTGAAGCTGATATGCTGGCAGAGATAGATGCACTGACAGAAGCACTGGCACTGGCTGAGGATGTATCTGATACAGACTCTGACTCAGTATGTGAGCTTGCCGTTGCGGTTGCTGCTTCAGCAGCACTGCTTTCTTCACCTAAAACTGTTTCACCACGTGTCGCTAAAACGTCTGTCGTATCAATGACCTTTTCCAGAGCCTGACCTTCTTCTGCATGGACAGTTGTGCTTGTCACAACAGCTCCGCCCAGCACGGCTCCCGTGGCGACAATGCCCCTCAAAAAGTCTATGCCGCTCTTCTTATCGGTAACTTGTTCTTCCGTTACCTTGAGCTCGATCGATGAAAGGCCTCCCCCCTTCATTGATCTAAAAAGGCCGAACTGTGATGTCGCAGCACGCAGCCAATGCTTGCCCGATTTAATCAGCTTAAAACGAGTCACACGCTCTACTTCGTGGTACTTACCTTTTTGACGTTTAAAAAACATAATTCTCCCTTTAATTTATATCCTTTTTAAAAATCCATTAATCCCATTTTACCACACTATTATATAAAATGAACAATAATTTACTTATTTTTTTTGCTGAAATTGTTTTCAAGTATTTCCAAAAAACTCATTTCCAAAAAGAATCACCTTACTTTCATGCCTCTTTTACAAATAGAAAAAACGCCAAACAGCGTTTCTTGCATCTTATGACGGAAGACATGGGATTCGAACCCACGCACGCTTTTACACGCCTACTGCGTTTCCAACACAGCCTCTTAAGCCTCTTGAGTAATCTTCCACAAAAGAGAAAGCCCAGCTTTCTCAAAACTTTAATCATTATACCACATTACAGCCCCAACCGCCATAGTTTCCGTTAAATTTTTTCACAAATTCAACCAAAGTCCAAACATTCTGGTTCAAATCAAAGATTTCTGTCGTATCCATACGAATCACATGCAGCTGATATGGTTTGTCAGCATCTTCTATCTTTTCAGCGGATACGAGGCTATAGCCCAGCTCTTCGACTTCCTTTAGGAAACCATCCCGTTCTTCCTCCGAAGCAAAATAAGCCCAATGGTCAATCTCGCGCTCCTGACTATGATCATCGCCATCCTGCTCCAGCTGGTACCAGACCCGCTGGTTGAGAATGGTCTGATACTCGTATTCATTAGGATAGAGAAAATCAAAGTACTGATTCCATTCCTCGTCTTCTAGGGTTGCCGAGTCATAGCGGCGGTCTGGAAAGTCGCGCATCACTTCGGCAATTGGCTCCAGATGGCTTTTCTTGTCTTGCAAATAGTAATAAAACTCAATATTTCCATCTGTTGTAATCACACCAACATGAATGCCACCGACCTGCCCTAAAGCCTCAGAAAGCCGGTCCTCAATCACATTCAGCTCTTTAAACTCATCACTAGATGGAAAACCTGTCTCCCCATCGTACTGGAGGAGCGTTACCTTGAGCCTCATAGCATAGGCGTATAGAGGAAAGGGGGCCTCATCAGCAAGAGCTAGATTCAGACGGATGCTAGCCAACTTGTCATCAATATAGGTTGAGAAAGAGCCCCACTCACTCGGAAAAGGATCCTCAGTAGGCACATCAAGTTCTGCTTCTTCTATATTTTCTACTTTCTCTTCCTCTTGCTTCTTACTAAACAGATTCTTAAAAAAACTCATATCAAACTTCCCTTAATACTTATGAAATCAACCCAATAGAAATACAAATATTTCCTTTGCCATCACTAACATCATTGTATTACTTTTTCAGATAGAAATCAAGATTTCCTGAACATCGTAAAAGCAAAAAACGCTGATTTCTCAACGTTTTAGAAGGACTTTAAAATAATGGAGCCGGTGGGAGTCGAACCCACGTCCAAACACCTGCTAACACATTTGTCTACAACCATAGGCTATGTATTGGTTTAACTTCACTTTGACACATAGCTCAAGCCCAAGTCAAGCGAGTCTATCAATCTCTTGCAAAATCCCTAGACTAGACTTTGCCGTAGCTTGCTCATAATAAGACCTGTCATCAGACACAAGCAATCCGAATCAGGTCACGCTGGCTGGTTTTTAGGCAGCTACAGCGTAAGAATTGTTATTTTTTGCAGTTATATTTAACTGGCGTTTTACATCCGCTAGATGAGTCGCAAAATGTGCCTCATAATGCCTGTCGAATCCGTAACGACCCCGAGACAATAGGAATATTATAACAAAATCCCTCAAAAAAAGCAAAAGCCTGCACACAGCAGGCTAGCTTTTACTCCAAGTCCTTAGCGGATTCCCAAAGCAATCCGGGCATAACGGCTCATCTTTTCCACCGTCCAAGCTGGGTACCAAACCAACTTAACATCAGTCTTGGTAACCTCTGGAACATCTGACATGGCGTCATAGATCTGGTCAGTCAGAAGATCCGCCAGAGGGCATCCCATGGTTGTCAGGGTCATATCGATTTCCGTTTCCCCATTGGTCTCGTCAAAACGGATTTCATAGATTAGACCTAGATTGACAATATCAATCCCCAGCTCTGGGTCAATGACTTGCTCCAAGCTCTCTAAAATACGCGTTTTAATCTTTTCAACTTCTTCAGGGCTGTATTTTTGTTCTGACATGCAATATCCTCCTTATAGATATGGCAAAACTTCAAGTTAGCTCGAGAGGGCTTTTGTTTTCAGCTAGGATTGCCGACTTAACGCTTCCTAATGAAAAATTTCTGCCCCTTCTTGCTCTTCACTTCTTAATCTTCAATAAAGTCTCTGAGTGGTTTGCTACGGCTTGGATGGCGGAGTTTGCGCAGGGCCTTGGCTTCAATCTGGCGAATCCGCTCGCGAGTTACATTGAAGACCTTGCCGACATCTTCCAGTGTCCGCATTTTCCCATCGTCCAGACCAAAGCGCAGACGCAAGACGTTTTCCTCGCGGTCTGTCAGCGTATCCAAGACCTCATCCAGCTGCTCACGAAGGACGACACGAGTTGTATAGTCGACTGGGTTTTCAATCACTTCATCTTCAATAAAGTCTCCCAGATGACTGTCATCTTCCTCACCAATAGGTGTTTCCAATGAAACTGGCTCCTGAGCAATTTTGAGAATCTCACGAACCTTGTCCGGTGTCATATCCATACGCTCAGCGATTTGCTCAGGCGTAGGATCTTGACCTAATTCCTGCAAGAGATTACGTTGCTCGCGGACTAGCTTGTTAATGGTTTCCACCATGTGGACTGGAATTCGAATGGTCCGAGCTTGGTCAGCAATCGCACGGGTAATGGCCTGACGAATCCACCAAGTCGCATAAGTTGAGAACTTAAATCCTTTGGTATAGTCAAACTTATCAACGGCCTTCATCAGCCCCATGTTTCCTTCTTGAATCAAGTCAAGGAACTGCATACCACGGCCGACATAACGCTTAGCAATGGAAACAACCAGACGAAGGTTGGCCTCAGCCAGACGCTGCTTGGCTTCCAAGTCTCCCTGTTCTACCAAGATAGCCAACTCCTGCTCTTCTTCATTGCTGAGAAGCGGCACAACTCCGATTTCTTTCAGATACATGCGGACTGGGTCATTGACCTTGGCTGAATTGCTGCCTAGGAGTTCTTCATCCGTCAGTTCTGCTTCTTCCTCTTCGTTATTTAAGACGCGTGCGCTGGGATTTCCTTCCTTATCTGTAATTGAGATGCCAGCATCCTGGATGCGCTGCAGCAAATCCTCAATCCCATCAGCGTCCAAAGTGAAAGGGATGACCAGCTGGTCATTGATTTCATCATCTGTCGCAACCCCTGTCTGCTTGTGGTTGCGGATAAATTCTGCAATTTGAACGTCTAATGTTGTTACTTCTTTTTGTTTTGTAGCCATTCCTACTCCATTCTTCTTTTTTGCTCAATCAAGCGCTCCAGCTCGGACAGGGCTGTATCCGTATCTCCGCTGTGAGAGGCTTCTCGAATCTTCTTACTAATAAACTGATTATGCTTGCGCAAAATCTCCCGCTCTCTGGTTTCTTCCACTTCTTTCAACTCATCTTCCAAAACCTCATCAGGCAAGTCTTCTTCTAAAACGCGGTACCAAGCCTGCTGGACATGATCTGGCAGCTGGGACAAATCCTGCGGTGTCACCTCGCCATTTGCCAGCAAAATCTCATACAAGGCCTGCAAGTCCTCCGAGTCAAAGACAAAGTCTTCTCTCAGCCGGTATTGGTTCAAAATCAAAGGATGATGTATCATGCGGTGGAAGATATGATTTTCCGCCCTCATGAGCCGACTCAGCCGGTTCGAAGGCGAAAACTGCATAACGACTGGTTGAGACTGATGAGTGGGCGCCTCCTGACTGCGACTAGAGCGCTCAGCCAGCCGACTGTTATTTACCGTCTGCTCTACCTGCTGATAGTCAAAGTCCGGCAGCAACTCAGCCAGCATGTAAATATAGGAGTTCTGAGCTGTGATGGACTTGGTCTTCGCAATAATCGGCGCCATCTTCTCTACAAACTCAATCTGAGCCTGCAGATTTTCAATATTATCTGGTTTCAGATGATGCAGCAGAAACTCCACATTACTTATTCGCGTTTTGCTCAGCAAATGCTGCAAGTCTTCCTCAGAATTTTTAGCTAGAAATTCATCCGGGTCCAAATTATCCGGAATCCGAACAATTTCCACCGTCATATCTCTCAGCTCATCCAAGGCCTTAGCAGTCGCTGCTTGCCCAGCCCTATCTCCATCGTAAGACAGGATAATCTTCTTGCAATACTTGCTCAGGTGCTGGACATGCTCAGGCGTCAGAGCAGTTCCCATAGAAGCCACTGCATTTTCAACCCCGGCCCGATAAGCCGCAATCACATCCATAAAGCCTTCCATCAGATAAACCTCATGGCTCTTCTTGATAACCGGCTTGGCCTTATCCAGATGATAGAGCTCGTAGCTTTTATTGAAAATAGCGGTGCTACGACTGTTTTTGTACTTGGCCTGATGGCCGTCAGTAGCCGCCTCTTGCCAAATCCGCCCGGAAAAGGCCACAACCTGCCCACTGTCATTGGTCAGGGGAAACATAATCCGGTTTTGAAAAGCATCATAGACCAGATTATTCTCTGCCAGATTGAAGAGGCCCGAGTTCATGATGGTGTTCTCATCAAACTTGCCAGCCATACTCTTATGAAGATAATTCCCCTCATTAGGAGCAAGCCCGATTTGAAAATGCTTGAGAACATCATCTGTCAGCCCGCGCTGGTAGAGATAAGCCCGCGCTTCCTCTCCCATCTTGGTCGTCATCAAGACCGCATGGTAAAACTTCGCTGCCTCGGTATGGATATCGTAGAGAGCCTGATGCGGATGGCTTTGTCTCGGTCGGTCATTGCCCGCTGTCTCCACAGCCAAGGGAATCCCTGCCCGTTCTGCTACAATCTGCACAGCATCCATAAAGGAAACGCCTCGATAATCCTCAATGAATTTGAAGACATCGCCCGACTTGCCGCAGCCAAAACAGTGATAAAACTGCTTGTCCTCTACAACGTTAAAAGAGGGCGTCTTTTCGCCATGAAAGGGACAGAGTCCCAGGAAATTCCGCCCAGCCTTGGTCAAGGCCACCGTTTCTCCTATGACATCGACGATATTGACGCTGTTTTTAATTTCAGAAATGATTTCTTTATCAATCAAGAGACAATACCTCCAATTTATCATAGAATATCATTCTATATTTTATACTAAAATGAAGCAAATGTAAAATATTTGACAAGCAAATATCTTGTAGCTGTCATATAAATAAGCTATAATATAATCTCATTAATAAATTCTTGAAAGGAAAGAAAGAATGTTAAAAGAATTAAAAAACTTTTTACTTCGTGGCAACGTAGTTGACCTAGCTGTTGCCGTTATTATCGGTGCTGCTTTCGGTGCAATTGTTACTTCATTGGTAAATGACATTATCACACCACTTATTTTGAACCCAGCCTTGAGTGCTGCTGGTGTAGATAAGATTGCTGAATTATCTTGGAAAGGTGTTGCTTATGGTAGCTTCCTTAGCGCTGTCATCAACTTCCTTGTAATCGGAACTGTTCTCTTCTTCATAGTAAAAGCTGCAGAAAAAGCTCAAAGCTTGGGTAAAAAACAAGAAGAAGTTGTTGAAGAAGAACCAGCTCCAACTGAACTTGAAGTCCTGCAAGAAATCAAAGCTTTGTTGGCTGAGAAAAAATAAAGAGAATTCACTGATGAAAATCAGTGTTTTTTTCTTGCCTATTGCTCACAATCATCCCCTTCTCTCCAAAGAGCCAAAACAAAAAACAGACCGGAGTCTGCTTTTTTGTTCAATTAGAATTTTTTACGTTTACGAGCTGCTTCTGATTTGCGTTTGCGTTTTACAGAAGGTTTTTCATAGAATTCACGTTTGCGTGTTTCTTGAAGAGTACCAGCTTTAGTAACCGCACGTTTGAAACGACGAAGTGCATCATCAAGTGATTCATTCTTGCGTACTACTGTTTTTGACATTTTTTTCACTCCCTTCAAGTCCAAAATCTATATAATCATACCACATATAGAAAAGAGTGTCAAGTATTTTCTGTAAGTATGATGTATCCCCTTTTTATGATACAAACAAGAAGACCAACTGCTCTGCTGCAGCTGGTCTTCTTTTGCTTAGAGGGTTTTACGCTTCTTAGCAGCTTTGGAAAGGGAAATGTCCTGCACCTTATCATAGAACAGGAACTGCTGAATGAGCTCTCTGTCGCTCATGTCAGGATTCAAGTCAACAACATAGTCCAGCTTGATAGACTTCTTTTCAGCCGACTTGAGAGATGTCAGTTCGGCTGATTTACAAGTCGTTTCAAAGATAGCATCAAAGAGTACTTCGTAGTCAAAATCAGCTGGAACCTGAACCTGGACATAACGTCTGGTCGGACTGACTGAAGTAAAGCTCATCTTTTCAAAGAGCATCCAGATGCCTGAAATAGCTAGAGTAAAGACAATTCCCAATGCTACAAAGCCCATCCCCGTTGTAATCCCGATAGCTGTCGCCATAAAGATGGCTAGAAGCTCCTTGGAGCCACCTGCGGCCGACCGGAAGCGAATCAAGCTGAAAGTCCCTGCTACGGCGACACTGGTACCCAGATTTCCATTAACCAAGAAGATGATAATGGAAATAATGGCTGGCAAAAGGGAGAGGGTGACGACAAATTCCTTGGTATAAATGGTTTGGCGCTTATAGACCTTGGCCAAGATAATTCCTAAAACCACACTAGTTGCTAGTGAAAAAATCAATGCTAAAGGATTTATCTTGACTTCCGTAGAGGAGTAGATACTGTTAAATAACTGATTGAGCATAAACTACCTCCTTAGGCCTTGACTGTTTGAGTCAGCCTTTCTTTAGTTTTCAGGTAGGCATTGCCGTATTTTGAAAAGGACTGGTCTTCAAGACCGTATTTATTCAGAATATCAGCCAGCCACTGAGGATATTGACCAGGAACCTTGATTTCCATAATCACCTTGTCGTCTTCCAGCAAGGGCAGTCCATAGCGGCCTAAAGCCAAGTCTACATCATAATCTCGGTAGCGGATGTTGGAATCAACTGTCACACGTACCTTTTTATCTTCCAAGCCTCTCATAGAGTAGCGGTCATAGCTAATCACCATTTTTGGCTTCAAATCTATATAGCGCTCCTGCAACTGCTCCACTTCTGCCTTGACCCGATCATCAAAAATAGTATGGTCTGCCACACCGTTCACAATATAGTTGGTCACAGAGAGAGGATTCGAAACCAAACGATATTTGAAACCTACTTCATCGCGTTTCTTCTTGATTTCCAAGAAAACTTGACTATCATCATTTGGCTGCTCAGCATAAGTGCGCATCCGCATCTTTTCGCGACCACCTTTTCTGGCAATGGAATCCTGAATCATCTGGAACTCATCATTATCAAAATACACATTGGAAATGGTTGATGTCGCATAATCATCTGCGGTAAGGTAAGGCCTCATGTCAGCTTCAAGACGAGCTAGCATTGCTCGGTCAAGAATATACTTAGTTTCGATCCGTTGGAAGTTTGTTTGGATTTGCTTTTGTTTCATTTGGATTCTCCTTTAATTCTACAAATGTAGTTTTTGTTTTTAAAAGAAATAGAGCTTCCGCTCTGCACCTACAAGCGTCTGGATAAGCTTTGCTTTCTTCTCCTTTCCAAGCAGTATTTTTCAAAGACATTCTACAAATGTAGTTTATAATTATATTCTACATCTGTCGTTTATAAATGTCAAGAAAAAAGATAAATAATCTTTCAGTTTTTTTAGCATTAGGAAACGAAATGCAAACTGTAAGCAAAATCGACCTAAAATAAAAGATAAACTGATGACTAACTGCTCTTGGAGGATTGCTAAATCCCCCTTTGAGAAGATAATAAATTCTACCAGTCTAAGCTTTTAAGAAACTTAAACTGGCAGAATCCTCTATTTAATCGTCATCATGGTCATCATCATCATCTGGATCATCAGTGTCTGTCGTATGAGAGGAACTGTTCTGAGACGGAGTTTGAACTGTCGCTGTACTAGCTCCAGTATTTGCTCCGGTCGAGCCCGCTGCTCCCGTATTCCCTGCGCCTGCAGTAGCGCTGTTGTCAGCTGGAGTTGATGCAGCTGACGAGGATGGGCTGACTTCTTTTTCGACCGTTACCGTCTTTTCGACAATGGTATGCTGCTTAGATTTGACCAGTTTTCCATCCTTAGCATTGACAATGGTTTCATGGGCCGTTTGCCCGTGCGAGAAGCGAATCTTATAGGTGTCTTTCTCACGCGAAATTTGTAAATCTTTTATATCCTTTTCAGAAAGCGATAGTTCTTTCAAGACCACTCCTAGAGCCTGACGCTGACTGAGTCCTTGAGGCCGTTTTTGTCCCGCCACAGGCTTGCTTTGTTGAGCAGCTGGGCTTTCTAAGGCAAAGACCGAGCTAGCCAAGAGCAAAAGGAGAGGAACTGCCACGACAAAGGCAGCAGACAGAAATCTCTTAGGCAGCCGGTTATCCATAATACCGACAATCCGACGCTTGAGATTAAACTTGTCAGAGTAAAAGCAGGTCGTCAGAGCAATTGGGGTCTTCTTACTGCGGTCTATCATGGTCAAAATCGTTTCACCGTAGAAAGTCCGATACTCTGTATCTCTACAGCTCAGAACATCGTAATCACAGTACATTTCTCCTGCTTCCTGGGTTTCACGGCAGGCAAAGCGGACAACTGGATTAAACCAGTGCAGACTCTTGGCAAAAATCCCTAAGAGATTGATTAAAACATCTCGGTGTTTGTAGTGGGTCAGCTCATGCTTGAAAATAAGCTGTAGCTCTTCTTCTGTGTAGTCCAACTCTGGCAGCACGATTAAAATATCTCTGAAACCTAGCAACATAGGACTTTGGGACATAGGATAGTGGAGCAGACGAATCTGGCCCTTAACTCCCATCTCCTGCTGAACAGCCCGCAGCTGAGCCATCGCTTCTTCGTCCTGAAACTCCGTGCCCCAGCGCTTCAGCATCTTTCTAAAGCGAATATAAGAATAAGCGTATCTTCCTATACTAAAGACAAAGCCAATCAGCCAGATGGCGAAGAGAATTTCAAACCAAGGCAGGTTTAGAAAAGCCTCCAACAGATTTGGCTGAGCAGCTTTTTCAACTGCTGGAGAAGCACCCTGAGCTCCACTTGTCTGGGTAGCAGTCACTGCTGTCTGAACTACCGATCCTGTATTCAGCCGAATCAGGCCTGAGCCAAACTGAGGACGGAACGGAAACAGAAAACTCAGCAATATCAGAAACCAAATAAAATACTTCACTCTGACCGAAATCTTAGTCTTAAAGGCCGTAAAAAGCAGACTAAGCAAAAGCACCAAAATGGATGTCGACAAACTGGTCAGAAGAAAAGAAAGAAGGAACTGTTTCATGCTTATCCCTCCATCCTACTTTCCTTGGTTGAGCAGACTGCGCAGCTCATCCAATTCATTTTCCGAAAAGGAGTTAGAAGAAAAGAGTGTTTTGACAAACCCGCCCATAGAACGGCCACTGTGACGCTTCAAGAAATCCGAAGCCTCAACTTCCAGATACTCATCTTCTGAGATCAAGGCTGTATACTGCCTTTCACGTCCCTTGCGGACACTGTCTAAAAAGCCCTTCTCCGTTAAGCGAGCCAAAACTGTCAGCAAAGTCTGAGGCTTCCAGTGATTGTCTGGTCCCAGCTTTTCCATGATACGGGCAGAGGTCGTCGGGGTAGGCAGCTGCCAAATTACTTTTAAAATAGTAAATTCCCCATCTGGCAAACGTTTGATAGATCTTTTCATCGTTCCCACGCGCTTTCTAAATAATGCTATTTCTATCTTTATTCTACACTTGTCTAACAAAAAAGTCAATCATTATATAAAAAAAGAGTGGGAAATCAATTTTCCTCACTCGATCTTAGAAAAATAAACTAAGTAGGGTCAGCATAGCCAGCCCTCCCTGCTTGAACAAGATTTTAGGGTCACTGGTCACTGCACCGTATGCTGCCACCAAGATGATATAAACCATAAAAATTCCCAGCCAAACCGGACTAGGCTGTACAAAGGCCGCAATCAAGACCAAGACAGCAATCAGACCGTTATAAACTCCTTGATTCTTGAAAAGGGTATTGACCGACTGCCGCTCCAACTCCTCTTGCGACATACCGAAAACCCGAGCTGTTGCTGCAGAAGTCGTCGCAATGGTCTCCAAGTACAGGATGTAGAAAAATTCCAAGGCAACCAAACTTGCCAAAATCAGTGTAATAATAGACATTTTACCCTCCTAAAATAAATAACGAAACTTAGTATAACACAGACTGACTGGAACTGCGAAAATCTTGCTTAAAAATGGACATTCTGTATAAAAAGCAAGGCTAAAAATACTGAAGAAAAAAAGCGTAGCAGAAATCAGCAATTTCTGACTAGATGTGATACAATCTTTTTTGAAAAATGGAGGTAAATTATGTTAACCTATGATTTAATTGTCATCGGCTTTGGGAAGGCCGGTAAAACATTGGCAGCCAAAATGGCGTCCCAAGGAAAAAAAGTTGCTTTGATTGAGCGAAGCAAAGCTATGTACGGGGGAACCTGTATCAATATCGCCTGCATCCCAACCAAGACCCTGCTCGTCGCAGCTGAAAAAGGCCTGGCTTTCGACCAAGTCATGGCTGAAAAGAATGCTGTTACCAGCCGTCTCAACGGGAAGAACTATGCAGCAATCAGTGGTGCTGGTGTTGACATCATTGATGCGGAAGCTCATTTTCTTTCCAATAAAGTCATCGAAATCACAGCTGGCGATGAGAAAGAGGAACTGACTGCTGAAACTATTGTCATCAATACTGGTGCTGTTTCCAATGTCCTGCCAATTCCAGGACTGACTGAGACCGAGCATGTCTATGACTCAACTGGCATTCAAAATCTGAAGGAACTTCCTAAACGCTTGGGAGTTCTGGGCGGCGGTAACATCGGCCTAGAGTTTGCTGGACTCTACAACAAATTGGGCAGTCAGGTGACTGTGCTGGATGCTGCTCCTGTCTTTCTCCCTCGAGTAGAGCCTTCTATCGCTGCTCTAGCTAAGCAATACATGGAAGAAGACGGAATCCAACTCTTACAAAATGTACGTACCACACAGGTCAAAAATGATGGTGACGAAGTTGTAGTTGTGACAGAAGATGGAGAATTCCGCTTTGACGCCCTGCTCTATGCTACCGGCCGTAAGCCGAATGTTGAGCCACTGCGGTTGGAAAATACTGACATTGAGCTGACAGAGCGCGGAGCTATCAAGGTCAATAAGCACTTGGAAACATCTGTACCTGATGTATTTGCAGCGGGCGATGTCAATGGCGGTCTGCAGTTTACTTATATCTCATTGGATGACTTCCGTATCCTTTATAGCTATCTGGCTGGCGATGGCAGCTACACACTGGAAGACCGTAAAAACGTCCCTACCAGCATGTTCATCACACCACCTTTGGCTCAAATCGGATTGACTGAAAAGGAAGCCAAAGAGCAAGGATTGCCGATTGCAGTGAAGGAGATTCCAGTCGCAGCTATGCCTCGCGGACATGTCAATGCTGACTTACGCGGTGCCTTCAAGGCTGTTGTCAATACTGAGACCAAGGAAATCGTCGGAGCGACTATCTTCTCAGCGGGAGCACAAGAAATTATCAATATCCTGACTGTAGCCATGGATAATAAGATTCCTTACACCTACTTGAGCAAGCAAATCTTCACTCATCCAACTCTGGCTGAAAACCTCAATGATTTATTTGCTATCTAATTTTAAGCCCCATCAGGGGCTTTTAAGATGCCTTTAAAACATTTACTTACATTTCAATCCCTTTTTGTGGTACAATAATGCTAGTTTATTTTAAAAAGATTGAGGAAGATTATGTCTGAACTGTATGATATTACGATTGTCGGTGGCGGTCCAGTTGGCCTATTCGCAGCTTTTTACGCTCATCTGCGCCAAGCCAAGGTTAAAATCATTGATTCCCTGCCTCAGCTGGGTGGTCAGCCAGCCATTCTCTATCCAGAGAAGAAGATTCTGGATGTACCGGGCTTTACCAATCTAAGTGGCGAAGAACTGACACAGCGTCTGATTGAGCAGCTGGAAACTTTCCAGACTGAGATTTGCCTCAATGAAACAGTGCTTGATATCACTAAATCTTATGATGGCTTCTCTATCACAACTTCTCAAGCCCAGCATCAGACCAAAACCATCATCATCACTATGGGAGGCGGCGCCTTCAAACCGAGAGCTTTGGAGTTAGACGATGCTGAAGCCTACAGTAACCTCCACTATCATGTGTCAAACATCAGCCAGTACGCTGGCAAAAAGGTTGTTGTTCTGGGCGGCGGTGACTCGGCTGTTGACTGGGCGCTAGCTTTTGAAAAGATTGCAGAAACCAGTCTGGTTCATCGTCGGGACAACTTCCGGGCTTTGGAGCATAGTGTGGAAGAACTCAAGGCTTCTAGTGTTGAGATTAAGACACCATTTGTACCCAGTCGATTGATCGGCGAAAACGGCAAGATAACCCACTTGGAAATCAGCCAAGTCAAGGGAGAGGAAAGTCAGCTTCTGCCACTGGATCATCTCTTT
This sequence comes from Streptococcus sanguinis, assembly GCF_900475275.1. NCBI lineage: Bacteria > Bacillati > Bacillota > Bacilli > Lactobacillales > Streptococcaceae > Streptococcus > Streptococcus sanguinis. Next base: position 1,551,627 of record NZ_LS483364.1, read on the forward strand.
GTCAACTACGGCTTTAAATCCTCTGTCGGCAATCTCAAAGATTGGGGCTTGGAACTCAACCGTCACAAGATTTTAGTCAATAGCAAGCAAGAAACTTCCATGCCAGGTATCTATGCAGCCGGAGACTGCTGCAGCTACGAGGGGAAGATTGACCTGATTGCGACTGGGCTAGGTGAGGCGCCTACTGCTGTCAACAATGCCATTAATCATATCTATCCTGATCAGAAGGTCCAACCCAAGCATTCTACAAGCCTATAAAAAAAGCTGCCGAGCTTAAACTCGGCAGCTTTTATAATTCATCTGCGATTTTATTGATTTTTCTCAAGCGATGATTGACACCGCTCTTAGTTAGAGGTTGGCTCAAACTATCGGCTAACTGCTGGATGGAGTAGTCTGGATGCTGGATGCGAAGCTGGGCTACCTCCTGCAGGTCTACAGGTAAACTCTCGATACCAATATTGTCGCTGATTTTGGCAATATTGTTGATGGTTTTCATACTGGCTGTAACCGTGCGAGCGATGTTCGCTGTCTCCGCATTATTAGCGCGGTTGAGGTCATTGCGCGCTTCCCGCATGAGCTTAAGAGACTCAAACTCAGCCATGGCTTCCATAGCCCCAATGACAATGAGAAAGTCCATGATGTCCTCGGCCCGCTGCAGATAAGTGACAGCCCCCTTCTTACGCTCAATGGTCTTGGCATCCAGCAGAAAACGGCGCATCAAGGCAGCCAAGTCCTCAGCATGATCCAGATAAACGGACAAGATTTCCAGCTGGTACTTACCTGAGTCTGGCTCCCGCATGCTGCCATTTGAGAGAAAGGCTCCCCGTAGGTAGGCTCGACTGGCTTCGTCATCAGTCAAAATAGTCTGGTCAATCCCTGTCTCGATACCAAAAAAGGAGTCAGCCAAGTGCAGGTCAGAAAGGATTTCTTCCACTTTCTGATCCAGAAATACTGTATAAACACGGTTCTTGCGCAGATTGGTCTTCTGATGGTGGCGGATTTCTGACTTGACCTGATAAAGGTCAGATAGCAACTCATAGAGATGGCGGGCAATTTTGGCATTTTCTGTTGTGACAGACAGGGTCAAACCACTGCTGGCCAAGCCCAAACTGCCAGACATCTTAATCATGGCTGACAGCTCATTTTTATCTCTGCTTGCCAGACTCAGCAGTTCTTCTTTTACTTTTACTGTAAAGCTCATTTGCGTACCTGTATAATCTGCATCAATTCGTCAACGACCAACTCACCGTCATGGAAAGCTCCGCCATTTTCCAAACGAAGAAAGTTCGAAGAAATAACGCGCGGAACCTGCTCTTGTAACCCCTGAAAATCATGCTCCACCTGTACCAGATATTCATCAAACTGGTTACTGTCCATGTACTCATGAGGGACAGGTTCGATATTAACCAAGACTGTATCTACAAAATTCCTGCCTAGATGGCGGTGTAGAACTTGGACGTGGTCGCTGTCTGAAAAATGCTCTGTTTCACCTCTCTGGGTCATGATATTGCAAACATAGGCCACTTCTGACTTGGTGTCTAGAAGAGCTTGGCCAATTTCCTCAATAACAAGATTAGGCAAGATAGAGGTAAATAGTGAACCTGGTCCCAGAACCACCATATCGCTTTCTAAGATGCTCTCGACTACCTTTTTACTGGCAGCAGGCTTCTTATCATCATAGGTATTGGTAACATAGACCCGCTCAATCATCCCGCTCTTGCTGGTCAGATTGCTCTCACCTACAACTTCCGTCCCATCTGCAAACACAGCATGCAGAGTTAGTGGATTGTCGCTAGAAGGGTAAATTTTTCCTGTCGTATGGAAAAATTTGGTCAGAAGCTGCATGGCATTATAAGTTGAGCCCTGCATTTCGGAAATGCCGGCAATAATCAGATTGCCCAAGGGATGCCCCGCTAGAACACCGTCTCCTTCCGCAAAGCGATACTGGAAGACCTTCTCATAAAACTTTGGCATGTCGGACATAGCTACCAGGACATTTCGCAAGTCACCTGGCGGAGTTAACTGCTGGATGTTTTTCCGCAGCTCACCAGAACTGCCGCCATCATCTGCTACTGTAACAATGGCTGTAATCTCTACGTCCTTTTTACGCAGGCTGTCTAAAATAACTGAAATTCCTGTTCCACCGCCAATGACTGTAATTCGTGGCTTTCTCATGAGCGGTTCACCGTTTCTTTCCGACGGTTTTTGTCGCGGTGACTGGCATTGACCGGCCAATTTTTAGCCAAATCATCTGCTAAGCGCTGAGCAAAGGCTACACTGCGGTGCTGACCACCTGTACAGCCAACAGCAATCGTCAGGATAGACTTTCCTTCCTTCTGATAGCCTGGCAAAATGGGCTCGATCAAGCCCAGCAGATGCTGGTAAAATTCTTCTGACTCGGCATGGTTCATGACATAGTCAAAGACATCCTTGTCCAAGCCTGTCTGATTGCGTAGCTCAGGCTTATAGTAGGGATTAGGCAGAAAGCGCACATCAAAAACCAAGTCAGCATCCAAGGGCAGACCGTATTTGAAACCAAAACTCATGACCTCAATGCGGAAACTATGCATGTCAGCCTGATTTGAAAATTGCTCAGAGATGGTCTTTCTGAGCTCCCGTGGTGTCAAATCTGTTGTGTCCACAACATTTTGGCTGAGATTCTTCAGAGGGGCTAAGAGTTCACGCTCCAGTTTAATCCCATCTAAAATCCGTCCATCAGCTGCCAACGGATGGCTGCGACGCGTTTCCTTGTAACGAGCCACCAACTCCTTATCCGCCGCATCTAGGAAAAGAATCTTGAAATCAATGTTCTCATTTTGCTCTAATTCATCCAAAACGTTCTGAATTTGCAAAAAGAAGGAACGGCTGCGCATATCGACAACCAGAGCCAATTTATCATTGTCAGTAGTCCCTTCGACCAGCTGCAAGAACTTCGGCACCAGAGTTGGCGGCATATTGTCGATGGTAAAATAACCTAAGTCTTCAAAGGACTGGATGGCTACGGTTTTCCCCGCCCCGCTCATTCCAGTCACAATGACAAGCTGAATTTTCTTCTCAGACATAATAATCCTTTCATCAGATAGAATCTGTCAAAGAGTGGTTTTCCCCCGCTCTTTTTTAGAGAATCTCGGCAATAACCTCAATCTCAATCTTCACATCCTTAGGCAGGCGAGCCACTTCGACTGCTGAACGAGCTGGAAATGCTTCTGTAAAGGCCGTTTTGTAAACTTCATTAAAGGCCACAAAATCATTGATATCACTCAAGAAGCAAGTAGCCTTGACTACATGGTCAAAATCTGTTCCAGCGGCTTCCAAAATGGCTGAAACATTTTTCAGCACCTGCTGGGTCTGCTCTTCAATAGTCGTCCCAATGATTTCTCCAGTTTCAGGAGACAGGGGAATTTGCCCGCTCGCGAACAAAAGATTGCCGACAATTTTTCCTTGAACATAAGGTCCAATCGCTGCTGGTGCTTTATCTGTATGAATCGTTTTTGCCATAATTATCACTTCTCCTACTTATTTTTTTCATTATACCATAAAAATTATTTTTTTCATTATACCATAAAAAGATGGGGGTGACCATGCTAGTCTTACTCCCATTGACTTTTCCCTTATTTTTATTTATGATAAAGAAATAGAGAAATCAAAACCCCGGTTTTGGACTGGTTCGAAAACTTCCCAGAATAAAAAACTAAGTGCCTTTATATTGTATTTAAAATGTCTTGCGCATAGTTTTTTTGCTGTCTCCTCGATTAGGCTGACAGTTAAGAGGTTGGGACCGATTGTCTCAACCTCATTTTTATATAGGCAAAGGAGAACTCATGAAAAGAAAAATCATTATCGACTGTGACCCTGGTATAGATGATAGTCTAGCCCTAATTTATGCCATTCAACATCCCGATTTAGAAGTTGTAGCACTGACCATCGTCGCTGGAAATGTCCCAGTGGACCTTGGTGTTGAAAATGCCTTTAAAATATTAGAAAAACTGAACCGGCTAGATATACCAGTCTATGCAGGGGCAGAAAAACCTCTAGTCCGCGATTTCGTTTCAGCTCAGGATACCCACGGTATGGATGGTTTAGGCGAGAGCGGAATCAATCGAACAAGCAATTGTCAGCCCCAGCCTCAGAAAGCCTCTGAATTTCTGGCTACCTATTTCCAGAAGGCTCAGTACACTTCCCTAATCACCTTGGGACCATTGACTAATCTAGCACTGGCTATAAAGCAAAATCCCCAAATTGGAAAACATATCAAACGCTTTGTCAGCATGGGCGGCAGCTACAAATCTCATGGCAACTGCTCACCTGTAGCCGAGTATAACTACTGGTGTGACCCACACGCCGCTCAATTTGTCTATCAAAAGTTAGGCCGAAAAATCGAGATGGTGGGACTGGATGTCACACGCGCCATCGTCCTCACCCCCAATCTATTAGAGTACATGCGTTTCCTACAGCCAGAAGTAGCTGAGTTTGTCGGCCGTATCACGCGTTTCTACTGGGACTTCCATTGGGAATATGAACACATCATCGGCTGTGTTATCAATGATCCCCTGGCTATTGCTCATTTTCTGCATGAGGACCTTTGTATGGGCTTCGACTCCTATGTTGAAGTCGTAACCGAAGGCATTGCTCTTGGACAGACTGTGGTTGATGCTTATGACTTCTATCATAAACCAGCCAATGCCTATATTGCAACTCAAGTCAGTCCCTCACTCTTCTTCCAAGACTTCTTAGCTATCCTCCTGAATCAGCCTAAGGAAACGATTGCTCAAGACCTATCATCACTTTTATGAGGAAAATTTTATCATGAAAAAATCGACACCCCTTATCCTAAGCTTCTTGTCTATCTGTATCGCTCTTAACTACGTGGGAGCTAACATTGCACTTTTTCTGAAATTACCTATCTATCTAGATACCTTTGGAACGATTCTAGCTAGCTTAACCTTAGGGCCTCTTGCTGGGGCTGGCGTTGCCTTTCTCAGCGCCCTCATTGGCTGGATGACAACCGATATCTTTTCTCTCTACTACTCGCCTGCCGCTATCATCATTGCTCTTTCAGCAGCTTGGTTTTTTAAAGAAAAAGGAAACTTAAAGCTCAGCCTTCTCTGGAAAACCCTTTTGGTAGCCCTTCCGGGTACCCTAGTAGCCTCTGCAATCACTGTCCTGCTCTTCGGAGGCATAACATCCAGCGGATCCAGCCTCATCGTCCAAGCCCTGCGGGGAATGGGAGTCAATCCCGTCCTCAGTATCGTCCTCATCCAAATACTGACTGACTATTCAGACAAGCTTATCGTTCTAGGTGTCTGCCTAGCTGCTCTCCCTCGAATAAAAGCAGTCAGTCCTAAAATCTTTGCTTAACACAAAGATTAATTATCTTAACGAATACATCTTTAGCGCAAAAAAAGCAGCTGAGTAGGATTATTTCCTGCTCTGCTGCTTTTTATCTTATTCCTCTTCTGCTTTCACTAATGCTTCTCTTTCCAGACGCAGCTTGCGTTTGGGGTTGAGTTTATTAAAGAGCTCTTCTAGCTTTTCTGCATTCCAGACGTCGGCTGCAGAGACAAAATTTCCATTTTCATCGCGGAAGGATATTGGTTTATCACCCATTGCAAGCCTCCTTAGTCAACGAATTCAAACTCGAACTTGCCGATGCGAACTAGGTCACCATCCTTGGCTCCACGAGCCCGAAGGGCTTCATCAACTCCCATACCACGCAGTTGACGGGCAAATTTCATAACTGCTTCATCGCGGTCAAAGTTGGTCATATTAAAGAGCTTCTCAAGCTTGTCACCAGACAGCACCCAAGTCGCATCATCATCACGAGAAATTTCAAAGGCTGGTGCTTCTTCGTCAAAGCCATAGTAAGCTTCTTCTTCCATTTCAGACTCATCATAGAGCAAGAACTCTGGTGTCTTGTCCAATAATTCTGCGGTCGCATCCAAGAGGGTCGTAAGTCCCTGCTTGGTCAAGCTAGAAATCGGGAAGATCTGCGGTAATTCCGCAAACTCATCATAATTAGCTGCTAATTTCTCTTTGAATATCTTGAGATTTTCAGCACTATCTGGCATATCCATCTTGTTGGCAACAATAATCTGCGGGCGCTCCATGAGACGAAGGTTGTAGGATTCCAACTCTTTATTGATAGCTAGATAGTCCTCATAAGGGTCACGTCCCTCACTAGCTGACATATCGATAACATGCAGGATAACCCGTGTCCGCTCAATATGACGGAGAAACTGGGTTCCCAGTCCAACCCCTTGGCTGGCCCCTTCGATCAAACCTGGTAGATCTGCCACCGCAAAGGACTCTCCAGAATGAGTGCGAACCATGCCTAGATTGGGCACGATTGTCGTGAAATGATAGGCACCAATCTTAGGCTTGGCTGCTGTAATAACACTAAGCAAAGTGGATTTTCCAACAGATGGGAAGCCGACCAGACCAACGTCTGCTAGGACCTTGAGCTCCAACAAAAGCTCCCGTTCTTGACCTGGTTCTCCATTCTCAGAAATCTCTGGAGCAGGATTTTTAGGCGTTGCAAAGCGAATATTTCCACGACCGCCTCGGCCACCACGCGCTACGATAAATTCTTGGCCATTTTCTACCAAGTCCGTCAGCACCTTACCCGTCTCCGCATCACGAACCGTCGTCCCCTGCGGCACTCGAACAATCAAGTCCTCAGCCCCTCGGCCATGCATGCCCTTAGTCATGCCTTTTTCACCAGACTGAGCCTTGAAGTGGCGATTATAGCGAAAATCCATCAGGGTGCGCAGGCCCTCGTCTACAACAAAAACCACATTGCCGCCACGACCGCCATCACCGCCCCAAGGACCGCCATTAGGAACATATTTTTCACGGCGAAAGGCCACCATGCCATCACCACCATTGCCAGCCTTAACTTGAATCTTGGCTGTATCTAAAAACATACTCATTTTTTCTATTCTCTTTTTCTAGTCTAAAAAAACGCCCTGAAGCGTTTGGATTAAAAGATTGCACTGAGAGCAGAAGCAAAGATTGCTCCAACTGTCACGATGAGCATGATAATCACGACTAGCATCGTCAATTTTTCAAATCCTGTTTTTTTGCGTTGTCCGTTATCTCCAAAAGCCACGATAACACCTCTATCCTTTAAAAATTACTAGGTCTATTCTAACATGATTGCTCCGTTTTTTCAAATGGAAAAGTATGTAAAAAGGCTTTAAGAGAAAACTCTTAAAACCTTTGAATCTTATCTAGTCTTCTTTTGAAGAAAGACATAGCTTCCAAAGCCAACTAAGATTGCCAAACCTGCAACTGACAGCCAAAGTGTAGTTTCTTGACCAGTCTTAGGCAGAACTTTTTTGTTGCCTCCTGCAGCACCCGGATCATTGGTACCATTGTTTGAATTGTTATTTCCATTTCCTGGATTGTCTGTTCCACCCTTTGGATTATCGGAACTGTTACCAGGGGTATTGTTACCATTACCTGGGGTATTATTCGGATTATTGTTAGGATTGTTGTTAGGGTTGTTATTTGGATTGTTTGGATTGTTGTTATTTCCAGGGTTAGGTGGCTGAACTGCCTTGCCTGGATCATTACCTCTATAGGTATTTGTAAAGACAGGATCCAAATCATATTTAACAGAACCCAAAAACTCACCATTCACATCTTTAACAGTAACTGTCAGCTGAGCTTCCTTGTCATCATAGATGTAGTTAGCATCATTGCCCGGAATTTCCTTAATGCTGTAGCGGTAGTCACCAGCTGCATTATAGTTCAAGGCTTTGAAATTGATAGAACCATCAGCTTCATTGGTAGCTGTTTGAAGTAAAACACCGTTTTCGTCAAAGAGACCAAAGGTAAATTGACCCTTCTCTAACACTTTATTGACAAGTTTTTTCTGTGCCTGAATCTTCACATCTTTTGCTAGCACAGCGCTTCCTTTACCAGAGCCCTCTTCCAAGCGGACTGACTTAGTAATAGTGCGTTCTGGGAAGCCTTTTGCTGTCCAAGACAGGGTGTTGTTAACCACATCCCCCACTTTAGTACCTTCTGGTACACGAGTAGAGTACTCGATGTACATTGGCCAGTTGTAGTTATCGCCAAAGTTAATGGTAAAACCGTTAGCATCGCCATTAGCGTTTTGAGTTAGAACTGCCTTGTTAGTAAAGTTATCAACTACTGGCAGAGTCAGGATATGAGCTTCATTGCGAATACCACCTGCAACAGGAGCATAACGAACTGCACGTAGAGTACCCGGTACCAGTGTCAGACCATCACCAAAGTTGTCTGAAATTACCATGTTGCGAAGCATGTCCTGTCTTGCATTCAGGATAATGCGCCATTTAACAATACTCGGATCAGTGCTGTCCTGGTAGCCATATTTCATTTCATACTCACCAGCAGTTCCTTCTTCTTTCTGGTATTGGAAAGAAAAGTCTGTCTGGCCAAATTTGAAGGAAACAGGACCTGTTTCTTTGACTTTTTCGTTATTGATGCGAACGTTAAAGCCCAAAGATAGCTCTTTCTTTTGGGTATAGTTTGTAAAGTAGTTACTGAAAGTCACTGTAACTGACTGAGTCGCCGGGTCAGTTTGAGCTGTACCGACTAACTCTCCCGTATGATTAACAACATCATAGACATCGAAGTTTAAGGCAGTAATCAGACTTAATTCTTCCGGAAGTTTAAAAGTCAGGGTATCCCCTTCAGCTATATTTTGAGCCGCTGGAAATGTGAAGTTGGTTGTTACAGACAAGGTTTCATTAGTCTTAACAGTTGAGTCACTTGTTAATGGCTCACCATCCTTAGTAATGCTGGTTTGCTGACTGTATTCAGTTACTTCAGAAGCCTGAGTTCGAGCAGCAAAACCTAAACCTGTAACAATAGCTGTTAATAAGATAAGAATTTTAAAAATAATTGTATTTTTATTTTTCATCATTTTCTCCTTTCGTAGCTTATTATACCAAGAGTATTGCAATTTATCAACATTTTTATTCGTAGTGTTTAAAAATTCATAACAATGTAAAAAAACCAAGACGTTGTGTCTCAGTTTCTTTACGTTTTATTACTCAATTCCAATTTCATCTCGAACAACATTGGCAATGGTATCTACATAGTAATTAACTTCTTCGTCAGTCGGTGCTTCAGCCATGACCCTCAGCAGAGGTTCTGTTCCGCTCGGACGAACCAAAATCCGGCCATTGCCAGCCATTTCGGCTTCCATTCTCTCAATCACCGTCTTGATAGCTGGGACTTCCATCGCCTTGTCCTTCATACTGTTTTCCACACGGATATTGACTAGTTTCTGCGGATAGATGGTTACTTCGGCAGCCAATTCAGATAGCTTCTTACCTGTTTCCTGCATAACCTTGGTCAATTGCACAGCTGAAAGCTGACCGTCACCTGTCGTATTGTAGTCCATGATGATAACATGTCCAGACTGCTCACCACCAAGATTATAACCATTCTTCCGCATTTCCTCTACTACATAGCGGTCACCAACTGCTGTCACAGCCTTTTGGATGCCTTCCCGATCCAAAGCCTTATGGAAGCCTAGGTTGGACATGACAGTCGTAACAATGGTATTCTGCGCCAGCTCACCTTTCTCAGACAGGTACTTACCGATGATGTACATAATCTTGTCACCATCTACCAGTTCACCATTTTCATCCACAGCAATGAGGCGATCGCTATCTCCATCAAAGGCCAGACCAATTGCTGCACCAGACTCACGGACAACTTCCTGCAGAGCTTCTGGATGCGTAGACCCGACATTCAGATTGATATTGAGGCCGTCTGGATTTTCTCCGATAATGGTCAACTGTGCGCCTAGATCCGCAAAAATCTGACGGGCGCTGGTAGAAGCCGCACCGTTGGCCGTATCTAAGGCTACATGCATTCCTTCTAGTTCCAAACCAGTTGAAACTAAGTATTGTTGGTACTTGCGCAGTCCTTCTGGATAATCCACCAAGTCACCCAAACCTTCGGCGCTCGGACGTGGCAAGGTATCTTCTGCTGCATCCAACAAAGCCTCGATTTCCAACTCACGCTCATCATCCAGTTTATAGCCGTCACCACCAAAGAATTTGATACCATTATCCAAAGCCGGATTGTGGCTGGCAGAAATCATGACTCCGGCGCTAGCTTTCTCTGACTTGACCAGATAAGCCACACCAGGCGTTGCAATGACACCCAATTTATAGACATGAATCCCAACGGACAAAAGTCCTGCAACCAAGGCGCTTTCCAGCATTTCTCCTGAAATTCGAGTATCCCGGCCAACAAAGACCCGAGGAACTTCACTTTCGTGCTGGCTCAGAACATAACCACCAAAGCGACCGAGTTTAAAGGCCAATTCTGGCGTTAATTCCACATTTGCTTCTCCGCGAACACCATCGGTTCCAAAGTATTTACCCATTATAAATAGTTTCCTTTCATAAGACCTGGATGTAAAGATTTAGGCTGCAAGCAAGGCAGACCGCTTTAATCCAAGTTTATTTTCAAAATTTTATTTAGTTTTTATTTGATGAGCTCGTATTCGAGCTGCTGTTAGAGGAGGACGAGCCAGAGTTTTCTGCTGTTTTAGTGTTGACACGCATAGTTGTCTCAAATGGTGTCACCACGCTTGGCATGACATTTCCCTGTCCATCAACCGCCTGCAGCGGTACTGTCCCGCTGTAGTTGCCAGTGATAATGACATTGGTCGGGAGAATAGCTACGACAGACTCAATCTTAGAAAGGGTCTCCTCGTCACTAGTTACTGTAGCTTCCTTGTTTTCCAAGGTCACACCGCTAATAGACACATTTTCAGCCACCTGGCTGTCTGTGATGAGGTAGCGGACCTCAACTTTCTTGCTGGCTTTTTTACCAATCTTAACCGAAATCTTTTGCGGAGTGACTGTAGCAGTCAGACCGCTTGGCAGATTTTCAACCTTTAGTGGGATTTCTACAGTGCCTTCTGTAGCCTTTGAAAGATCAGCTACAACTCGAAACTTCCGAGTACTTTCCTGCATTTCACTGGCTAGATTGACCCGGTTGGAGCCTGTCAGGGCGACGGAAACTTCAGAAGTGAAGCCGCTGATAAAGTAATTCTCGCTGTCATATTTGATGTCAATTGGCACATTGGAAACCGTATTGGTATAAGTTTCAGATGTGACCTGTCGAACTCCAGTATTGTTTTGATAACTGCTAGAGGTTGCATAGACAAAAAGCACTAGGGCAAAGAAAAACGAAGAGATGATATAAAGAATTTTTTTACGTTTTTTCATTTCTTCCATCCTCCCATGAAGCGTTTTTTCAAACCTACTGGCTTGTCCTGCTCTGATAAGAAGACCTTTCTCAGCTCTATCTCAAACTCATCCAAAGTCAAATCATGCTTGAAAATTCCATTGTGTGTAGTGGAAATACCGCCGGTTTCTTCGGAAACGACAAAAGTAAACGCATCTGATACTTCAGACAGGCCAATAGCTGCGCGATGCCGAGTTCCAAACTCCTTAGAGATGCCGCTGCTTTCTGTCAGAGGCAGGTAGGCACAGGAAGCCGCAATCTTATTGTTTTTTATGATGACAGCTCCATCATGCAATGGCGTATTGGGGATAAAAATGTTGATTAGCAGCTCTCCGGACACATCTGCATCCAAGGGAATCCCTGTCGCAATATACTCCTGCAAGGTAGGGGTTCCCTGAATGGCTACCAAAGCCCCGATTTTCCGCGGACTCATATAGGCAACAGACTTGACAAAGGCCTGAACCATTTTTTCTTCGTTACTGATGGGCGTTGTAGAAAAGATATCCGTTGCTCGGCCAAGTTTTTCCAATCCTGCCCGAATCTCAGGCGAGAAAATCACCACGGCCGCAATAACCCCGTAAGTGATGACCTGATTGATCAACCAAGAAATGGTAGTCAAGCCGATGATATTGGCAAAAAACTGTGCCAAGATAAAGAAGAGCACACCTCGGACCAAAATCATAATCTTGGTACCAGCAATGGCCTTGATTAGATAATATAGAATCCATGCGACGATAGCGACGTCAATAATATTAATTACAATCCTCCAAGGGTCAGAAAACAAACTGGCCCAATATTGGAGATTGGTTAGTTGTTGAAAATTCATACTTAGACTTCCTACTCCTCTACAAGCAAAATCAAACAGCTGTAGCAACAAATCGAACTTATTAAATCCAGTATCAGCCTGATTTTATCTTGTACTTAGAGTTTACTCAATTAACTTCTCTCTTTTTATTATACAGTGGGTCTTAATGCTTAAAGACTTACCAACCCATTATATCACGTTTGTCAATATTTTTCTGTAACCTTCTTTACTTTTTTATGATAAAATATTTCTTATGAAGATAAATACAGCATTGGGCCTCTTGGCAGGCAAGTCCTCCCACTTTGTTCTCAGCAAAATGGGACGCGGTTCGACTCTGCCAGGGAAAATTGCCCTGACATTTGACAAAAATATTTTACAAAATCTAGCGAAGAACTATGAGGTCGTGGTTATTACCGGAACCAATGGGAAAACTCTGACTACAGCTCTGACAGTAGGCATTCTCAAGGAAGCCTTCGGAGAAGTGGTGACCAACCCCAGTGGTGCCAATATGATTACCGGGATTACCACAACCTTCCTGACTGCTAAAAAAGGCAAATCTGGCAAACATATCGCTGTGCTGGAAATAGATGAAGCCAGCCTATCTCGGATTTGTGATTATATCAAGCCTAGCCTCTTCGTTTTTACCAATATTTTCCGAGACCAAATGGATCGCTATGGGGAGATCTACACGACCTACCAGATGATTCTGGATGCTGCAGCTAAAGTGCCTGAAGCGACTGTACTCATGAATGGTGACAGCCCCCTCTTTAACTCAGTCAGCCTGAAGAATCCTGTCCGCTACTATGGATTTGATACCGAGAAAGGCCAGGCTCAGCTGACTCACTACAATACAGAGGGCATTCTCTGTCCCAAGTGCGAGCATATCCTCAAGTATGAGCTCAATACCTATGCTAATCTGGGAGCTTATATCTGTGAGGACTGCGGCTTCAAGCGTCCTAAGCTTGACTACAGCCTGACCGCTCTAAAAACGCTTGAGCATAACCGCTCTGCCTTTACCATTGATGGTCAAGACTATCAAATCAATATCGGTGGCCTTTATAATATCTACAATGCCTTAGCCGCTGTATCAGTAGCTCAGTTCTTTGATGTCGAGCCGGCTACTATTAAGGCTGGCTTTGACAAGAGCCGAGCTGTCTTTGGCCGTCAGGAAACTTTCAAAATCGGCGATAAGGAATGTACCTTAGTCTTGATTAAAAATCCGGTTGGGGCGACCCAAGCACTGGATATGATTGGACTGGCACCTTTTGACTTTAGCTTGTCCGTTCTGCTCAATGCAAACTATGCAGACGGCATTGATACCAGCTGGATCTGGGATGCTGATTTTGAGAGGATTTTAGAGATGGAGATCCCTCATGTCATTGCTGGCGGTGTCCGCCACTCTGAGATTGCTCGTCGACTGCGGGTAACGGGCTATCCAGCAGATCAGATTACCGAAGTCAAAGATTTGGAAGCAGTCTTTAAGGCCATTGAACAGCAAGAAACCAAGCATGCCTATATCTTAGCAACTTATACTGCCATGCTGGAATTCCGTGAGTTGCTGGCAGAACGACAAGTGGTCAGAAAGGAGATGAACTAATGGTATACAGATCCCTCACTTCTCCTGAAAACCAGGACTATCGCTACGAAGTAAAGATTGCCCACCTCTATGGCAATCTCATGAATACCTACGGCGACAATGGCAATGTCCTCATGCTCAAGTATGTGGCTGAAAAGCTAGGCGCTAGAGTTAAAGTCGATATCGTTTCTCTAGAAGATGACTTTGAAAAGGACAGCTACGACATCGTCTTCTTTGGCGGAGGTCAAGACTATGAGCAAACGATCGTGGCTCGTGACCTGCCAGCTAAAAAAGAAGCTTTGGAAAGCTTTATTAATGAAAACGGCGTAGTGCTAGCCATCTGTGGTGGCTTCCAACTCTTAGGCCAATACTATATCGAAGCTTCTGGCCGTCGAATTGAAGGTCTGGGCATCATGGGTCACTATACCCTCAACCAGACCAATAATCGCTATATTGGTGATATTAAGATTCATAATGATGAATTCGATGAGACCTACTACGGCTTTGAAAATCACCAAGGACGGACTTTCCTCTCGGACGATGAAAAACCTCTGGGCAAAGTCGTCTATGGAAATGGCAACAACCAAGAGGATGGTTGCGAGGGTGTTCATTATAAAAATGTCTTTGGCTCCTACTTCCATGGCCCTATCTTGTCCCGCAATGCGAACTTGGCCTACCGTCTGGTGACCACTGCTCTGAAAAACAAGTATGGCTCAGATATTCAACTAGCCGCTTATGAAGATATCCTAGCCCAAGAAATCCCAGAAGAATATGGAGATATCAAGAGCAAAGCTGAGTTTGAATAGATAAACAGGAGAATCACTATGAAAGAAAAATTGCACTATATTCTGCTTTTAATTACCATTCTATTGGTGGCTGGTATTTCCTTGGCCAATATGCAGAGTGTCAATGTTAGCTTTATCTTGTTCAGCTTCAAACTACCCTTGATTATATTGATTTTAATTTCAGTGCTCCTGGGTTCTGTCACGACTTTTCTCATCAGCATGGTGAAAAATTTCTCACTGAAAAAAGAGCTTAAGAAAACCAAAGAAGCACTTAAAAATTCCCATACAGAAAACTAGGTTGGAAATCACTCCAGCCTAGTTTTTTTGTATTTTCTTTTTATAAAATTTTATTGTATCTATTCTTTCTATATCTTTCAACAGCCATAAACCATCTAACCATATTGTTTTGCCATAATAACAGAACTGCTGCAGCTGGTAAAATACCCATAAAGCTTAAAGTGATAATCTCACTGCCGATAGGTGTCCCTATCATATTAAAAACTAGAATAGATATGACTAAAATTGGACCAATCAGTCCCATTAAAGCCATAAATACTGTGAAAATCCAAGCGAATATCTTCTTGCCAAGAGTAACCTTCTTATCGCCAAAATTACCCCAAATAAGATTAGTATCAACTGCCCGTCTAAAATTTTCTTTACTGGTTGGCTGTGCCAACTTAACATTCTTATAAAGGGCTCGCTCTACTATGACCAGCAAAAGAGTACCTTCCAGAAACCAAACAATTAGAAAATAAACCAAAGTACCATAGCCATAGACACCACCAAACAATCGTGTCTCAGGAAAAAGCTGCATCACACCACTAAAAGCAATCAGAAATGATGTAATTAAAATGATTTGTTTCCGATTGCCACGCGATGCCTCTGTATTCAATAGTTTACTTTTAGGAGCTGCTAAGGGGTCTCTTGGCTTTTCTACATTTACATAAATAGCCTGACCATCACTTTCCCCTATATAAATAACTTTCCTAAAAAACATCCTTCATCCTTTCCTCTCTATATACCAACAATTAAAACAAGTCAGGTTGATATAGTTCTCAGCACTTTCTTTTCTTCCTCTTTTTAAACTGATAATAAATAAAACTCCCCGTAGCATCCAAGACAATCGTATAGCCAAAAATTCTTATAAACCATATTAGCCAAATCGGACTATTTTCAGCATCTATATGCAATAATTGCAAACAAACAATAATACCAAGAAATAGAATTACCTCTGTAATCAAACGAGGCTTAGTCTTTTTGAAATCTAAAGTTTTTAAAAAACTCTGATTATATAATTCTTCTGGTACTTCTTCCCAGTAAGTCTTATCTTTCGCTCTCAATTTAAGTAAATATCCGACTTCAACAATGAGTCTCGAGAAAGCTGATATAAACACTAGATTACCAAAAATACCTAATATTTGCTTATAATAGCCGGTTATCAAACCAACCATCATTCCCCCAAGCAAGGTAGCTCCTAGAATTATCCAAATAGAGGGTTTACTATAGACACTCGAAGCAGCAACATAGTTGGCATTAGTCCGTTGCTCGGAAAAGTCTGTTTCTAATTGTTTCTTTAGCCATCTTACATTATAAAGGATTAAACCCCAAAATAGAATCAGAGAACTAAGCCCAAAAATAATGGTATATATAAAAGAATTTCTCAATAAATTATTAGTGAGTACAACAATAACATAATCGGTCAAAACTAATGACAGAAGTAATCCATTAATCATTGCAAAAAGCATGGCTGTACCAAAAAATTGATGTCTATAAATCAATTTTTGATTGAAAGAAATAACTTGACATATCAGCATAAAAAGAAGGTATACGCAAAAAAATAGGAATATAAGATTAGAAAAGGGATTCAATTTGAGTTGATCTTTTATAAAATAATACACATGCGACAAGGCAATACTTAAGGCAAATATACCGGACCAGGCCAAACCAAGCATCCCAACAGAAGCTCGTGTCGCACCTAGTGATTGAAAGTAGTTCTTGTTTAATTCTTCTGGTCCTAAAACTATATTTTTTCACTCATTTTCTACCTCAAAAAATTTGGCCTTTGTATCTCTAAAAGCATTTTTTTAATTCTGCTAGACATACAGACATTACATGGTTTGATCTCAACTGGTTTATGACAACCGAACCAATTGGTAAAATAGGGTTATTATTTTCCATTTTCATTCTCCAATTCATAATTTAATTTATCTAAAATTTTATTATTTATAACAGTTTTGACTATGCCATTCCATATAATATTTGGAACCAAAGAAAGTAGTATAGCAAGTACAACTAATTTTATTATAAACTCTATAATTGTACTTGGCATAAAATAAAACCAATAAACAAAAGGAATAACTGCAAAGACAATAAACAACACTACTAAAATGTTTGCAAGATAAGATGTTTTTATCTGTTTCAAAACATCATTATGTTTTAAAGTTATATCGTGTATAACTTCAAAATATTCTTTCTGGACAGTACTACTAGGAGCTTCAATCAAAGGATAAGTATTTCTAATTGAAATCATCCATAATTCAAAAAGTATAAAAAACCAGATTCCTAAGATCATAGGTAACAGAAAAGAAAAAAGACCGAACTCTTTTTGAGGAACAATGTAATTATCAGAATAACCAGCGATAAAAGCCATAATCGGGACAATCAAAAATGGCGAAGACATCCAAGTTAATCTGCCAATTTTCTTAGCTATGTTTTGGTGATTCCCTATTTTTTCCTTATCGAGCCTTCTCCAAACAATATCTCCTGATAAAAAATAGTACTCTGCAGCTAAGCCTGTTCCTTTTAAATTAGTTCCCATCCCATTATCAACAGCAAATAATAATCTTATCTTTTTCACAATGGACAGCTCCATATTAGCTTTTTAGACTTAATATTTCGATCTAGTTCTTTATTGACATCACTTCCTAAAAGCAATAATTTTTTACTCATTTTCTTCTCCATTCTCTTGTGTTGTTTCTTCTTTTAGCTTGCCACTTTTGACCAGCTTTTTATAATATCGTTTGCTGTACCATTCTCGGTCTGAAATCTTTAAGTAGGATTTATACTCTTCTGGGTACTTGTGGATATAATAGGCTTGAAAAATATGCACATTCATCATAAAAGCTATAAAATAACCGCTAATGACAAACCAAACCACCAAAAATAATCCAAACATATAAAAATACCAAAGGACCGGAAGTTGATTCATTAGATGATAGACCAGTGATACCGGAAAGAGCACTACCATCGTTCCGACTGTAATCATCATCACTTTCTTAAGAATTGACTTTTCTTCTTCATCGTTCAGTCTCCTTTTCAGATTCTGGATACTATTCGTAATAATCCAGAAAAAGAGAACGATTCCTAAGACGAACTGAAACCAGAATCCCACCAATGTATAAGCGTCGTAAGCTACCGCACTGGCAAAGTATAACCCTGATATAAAAGCACAAATTGACATTGAAAAATAAAAAGGAAAGTAAGTCCATAACTGACTGCTCAAGCGTTTCTTGGGCCAAAAAACAGGGATAGAACCAAAGAGGAAAATCAGATAGAAAACAATACTGATTGGTCGCATTATTTCCCCAA